>PHGD01000006.1 GCA_011090425.1 Nitrospira sp. LK70
AGCCGCCTCCCACAAGCCTTGATTGAGTGTTCCTGGTGCAATGGCAACCCAGTGGCCTTCGCTCGTGTAGCCACCGCCACCGATCACTTCGCCTGTTCCCATGTGGCCGTAGAAGTCCGTGGCCGCCAGCGTCCGAACCAGCTTATCCGTACAATCGAATTGCTTGGTGATTTTCGTGGAGTAAAAGCGGATGGGTGCCCGCCCTCCCTGCATCGCTTTCCAGTCGATCAGGGCAGAGAGCGCAACCACGTTACCCTCTCGGCGGATACTGTCGGGGTTGATGTACGCTGTTTGCAGTGGATGCGTCTGATACCGAGCTTCAATGGCTACCCATTCCGCTCGTACTGATCCATGTGCCAGGATCAGCAGGATGAACACAACCCAGGGCCCAACTCGATACGCAAGCATGGCCGCTTCCTCATCGAGGAGTATATTGTACCAGCCACACTCTTACGCGCGAAATGGGCACACAGGGTAATTCGGGACTGTCGATCAGCCCGAGGCAGCCTGCGGCTCTATCAGCATTTATTGATCCTCGGTCTCGGCTGCACCTTTGAACGGATCTGGTCCACTCGATCCGTGATAAAGCTGAACCGTTTCTTCGGCGGATAGGGGAACCGATAGGCGATCGGCTCCTCTTGCGGCGGCAAGTGGTTCATGTCGCGATAGACATTGACCGGCGCGGAATCTGCCGCCAGGTGAAACATGGAGCGGTAGCCCAGTCCACAACCGGTGATGTTGAGCAGCTCGCCGAACCCGTTTTGAGAGGCCCGCTGGATCGCCCGTTGTCCGATCGACTTATACGAATAAAATTGCCCCTTGGCCCACTTGTGTCCCCAGTACAATTGCTCGACGGTCATCTTGGCCGGCTTGTACACGACATGCTCGCCGGTATAAGCGGTCCAATTTTCCGTGAGGATCCGTCCGGCTGCCTTGAGTTCCGCAAACTGCTTGGTGCCTGGATAGGGGGTCATAATGCGCCAGAGCGCTCCTGCTATGCCCATCTTCGTCGCCCATTCGGCAGTGCGTTCGAAGTCAAAGACGTCTTCATGGTCTAAGCCGCAGATAAATCCTGCATGGATATCGATTCCTTGGTCGTGAATGCGCTTGATCATCTCCTCATACAGCTTCGCCTGATTTTGCTTGTCGACGGACTTGAGCGAATCTTGATTGATCGATTCGATGCCCATGAACATTGCCGAGCAACCTGATTCTTTCAATGTCTTGAGCAACTGGGGATGATGAGCGACGTAGGTGGCACTCATTTGGCTCATCCATTTCTTGCCGAGCGGTTTCATGGCCTGGCAGAGGTCCCGCGTATAGGCCGGGTCCGACAACAAATCGTCGTCCCAGAACATCACCATCGGCCCGTTCATTTTCTCGACCAGTTTAACCACGTCCGCCGGCGGCTTCTTCCGGAAGCCGTATGCGCCGCCTCCCAAGGCCAAGTGAATCGAGCAGAATGTGCAGCGATAATTACACCCTCTTGTCGCCGTCAGCGCATCCCGAAACATGTAGCCCGGCGGCAACAGATCCCAGCGCGGAGGCTTTTCGTCCCATTTCTCGACCATATGGGGCATGCGGTACTGCGGTTCCATCTTACCTTTCTTGAAATCTTCGATCAGACGTGGGACAGTCAGCTCTCCTTCCCCAATGACGACTGCATCGGCATGTTTGATGGCTTCATCCGGCATAGTCGAAGGGTGAATCCCCCCGAGCACCACCTTGGCGCCGCGTTCGCGGAAGAGACGAGCCACCTCGTATGCGCGCACAGCCACGACTGTGGTCACAGTGATGAACACCAAATCATAGTCACGCGTGAAGTCCAGAGGCCCGACGATTTCGTCTTGGATTTCGATGTCCCATTCGTCCTCGGGAATAAGAGCGGCGAGCGTTGGGAGGTTCAAATTGGGCGTACGGAATAGTTTCCAGACCGAATCCCATTTCTGATCTTCAGGATGTGGAATAATGAGACCGATCTTGTGGTGCCCCATAGTGACCCTCCTAAGGTGGTTAGATGAATGTCTTACTCTAGAGAATCTCCCGAATAGTTCATTCGTCTGCTAGCTTGTAACAGTAGAGTTGTACATCCTCTGCCTGGTAATTCTCCTCGTGACTCGACTTGTGCCGTGTGTGGAAGGATGATCAAAGATACCGGCGAGCAGGAGTCTCATCGTGCCTCAGCCTCCTTCGGGTAAATTAGCCTTTTTGCTCGCCCACAATCAAGAGTTTCGACGGCGACAAACAGCCGACTACGTAAGAATGCGATCGGCCATTTGCGAAAAAAGTGACGGCGTTACATAAAATCTTCGGGTTGAACCGATCTACTGCGCCCCCTGAATTCCTGTGATGCTCTGTTCGCTCCTGAGCGCTCGAGTGGTCCCGCACGAATGAAATGTCAGGACGCAATCCTACCTGACTTCATGCAGTTTGATGAGATTGGTCCCGCCCGGTTCCCCCACGCGCGTCCCCGACAAGATCACGATTTTCCCTCCAGTCTTGGCCAGCCCCTCTTGCTTCAATCGCCGTTCCGCTGCATCCACGCGAGCATCGGTCTGCTCGATCTGCGGCATGGTGTACGGACGTACGCCCCAGTAGAGGGCCATCTGCTGCCTGACCCTCTCGAAGGGAGTAAAGGCGATGATCGGCGCCGCCGGTCGCTGCTTGGAGATCAGCCGGGCGGTTGCACCATGCTCACTGAAGGCCACGATAGCACCGGCGTCGATGGCTCTGGCGGCGGATGATGCGGCATTGCAGATCGCCTCAGAAAAGGATGCATTGGGGAGGTCGGTGTAGCGTTTGGATACGGTGCCGGGCTCGGTGCTCTCTTCCGCCGCGCGAATGATGCGGTCCATGACTTGAATTGTGTCGATAGGATGGGCACCGACGGCGGTTTCAGCCGAGAGCATCAATGCATCGCTGCCGTCGAACACGGCGTTCGCGACATCGGAGGCTTCCGCTCTGGTCGGACGCGATGCCTTGGTCATCGACTCCAGCATCTGGGTGGCCGTGATGACCAGGCGACGCCGGCGATTGGCTTCCACGATGATGCGTTTCTGGAGAATCGGCACCGCTTCAGGACCCATCTCCACGCCAAGATCACCGCGCGCGATCATCACGCCGTCCGCCTGTTCCAGAATGTCGTGTAATGAAGCGATGGCTTCGGCCCTCTCAATCTTGGCGATGATCGGGAGATGCCCGCCATATCCCGCCAAGGCGGTCCGTGCGGCCTCGATGTCCTCTGGCCCTCTCACGAACGAGAGCGCGACATAGTCCACGCCTTGTGTGACGCCGAATCGCATGTCCTCCCGATCTTTTTCCGTCAGGGTCGGGGCGCTGATCTGAGTGCCCGGCAGGTTGATGCCTTTGTGCGAAGTCATGTTGCCGCCGATCAGGACCGTACAGTCGACGACATCATCTGTGACACGATCGGCGCGCAGTTCAATGAGCCCATCGTTGATCAACACCCTGGCGCCTGCACGAACATCGCGAGTAAGGAATGCGTAGGTCGTCGGTACTTCAGGTATACCGACGGATTTGGATTGGAGGTCGAACGGCCTCGAAGAGGACGACGAGGGCAGCAGGCGTACCACCTGTCCGGTTGTCACGTCGATTCCTTCCCTCGGCAAGAGCCCCACTCGAATCCTGGGACCTTGCAGGTCCTGGATGATCGCTACTGCGGTACCCCTGCGGGATGCCGCTCGATGAATCTCGGCGATGGCCGCGGCATGGGATTCATGAGTCCCGTGAGAGAAATTCAGCCGAGCGGCATCCATGCCGTTTTCAATCAATCGGTCCAAGAGCGCCGGGGAACTGCTCGCCGGCCCGATGGTGCAGACGATTTTGGCCTTTCGCATGTTCATGTGGGAGGCCTCCATACTGTTGATCTGAAGGAGGGGAAGGAGGATATCACAGATTCATTCATCGGATACCTCCTTCAATCGAACCGAGACAGCCTGCTTGCCGCAGTACCATCCAACACACCAGCTGGCTAGAGAAAGGTGTGGAGGCCATCAACATTTGCTCTTGAGCGACGGTGTTTTTTCCTCCGAATACCTGTGACGCAGTTTGATCGGTGGAGTGGTACGTGCTCGGATTCGTAAGTTAATCATCTCGACTGTGACGGAAAATGCCATCGCCTCCACCATCAAGGTTACCCCGACAAGGATAAGGAACGAGAGCGCTAAGATTTTGACCGTCGGATGGGCATCGACGAACTCGCCGATGGGCCGAGCGGCGACCATCATGACGATCACGGCCGCGATGATCGCCGTCGCCATAACGGGCACCTCATCGACCAACCCGACCGCAGTGATGACGGAATCCAACGAGAAGACGATATCCAGCAGAGCGATTTGAAGCAGCATCATTCCAAGGCCGGCTGGAACGGCCGAGAGCTCCTGTTCGTCCGGCCCTTCCAGGCTGTTATGGATTTCGTGAGTTGCTTTGGTGAGGAGGAACAGTCCGCCGATGATGAGAATCAGATCCCGCCCAGAGAGGGTTTGATTCAGCACCGTAAACAACGGAGCCGTGAGCTCCATCATGAGTGAAATGGACAATAACAAGCCCAGCCTTGTGACCATCGCAAGACCGAGCCCGAGGCGTCGCGCCAGATTCCGTTGGTGCTGAGGAAGTCGTCCCACGAGGACCGAAATAAAAATAATGTTATCGACCCCGAGGACGATTTCGAGCGCGGTCAGGGTGCCCAGCGCGATCCACATGTTTGAATGAGTCAGCCAATCGAACATGCGATTCTCCAGGTAAAGAACGGATAATGAACTTCGGAATGTTCCTCAGGGTAAGTACTCTCTTTCATCGCGACGGGTCAATCAGGGAGGTCGACACGATCGGCACGTGATGCCCCATGGCACCTCATGATTGGCGACAAATCAACTCTTGAACCGATCTCTATTCCTTCTCGGTTATCTGATGCTCCTTGTCCAATTATTGATCGAACGGTGCACCAAGATCACCTATGTATAAATGGTTAGATCCGTACAGCCTTAGCCGAGAGCCGGCGGGGAGGGCCATTACGCACTAACCATCTTTGTGAGCGCAATGCTACTTATAGGGAGAAATGCCTGGAATCCGGTCGCGCAGGACAGAGTTATCCAGATAATCCCAGTACATGTAGAACTGTTCAGGTAGTTTTACTAGATCCGTCATCTCGGTTCGTGATATACGTATAGAGCCATCTGTGGCGACAATGTCCTCATTCACGCGGCATGACACTATGTCTGAGCGAGGCCTCTATTGGAATGGGGCTTTCAAGACTGTTGAACGCAGGGCCACGTCCGATCGTCTAGTGGACAGACACTTCATACAACGCAAGGTCCCAGAGACGGCACTGTAGGAATCTACACCAGGGAGGTACCTGTGGGAACCGGGGACGAAATGGTGGGAGCGAGTCCTTCCATCTGCGCAGTCTTTGACTTGGTTCGCAAAATGGCGAACACCGAGATGCCGGTGCTCATTACCGGCGAGACAGGCACTGGTAAGGAATTGACCGCACGAGCGATCCATGAGCAAAGTTCCCGGAAGCACGGGTCGTTCGTGCCGATCAATTGCGGAGCCATTCCGGAAACCTTGTTGGAATCGGAACTGTTCGGTCATGAACGTGGCGCCTTCACAGGGGCCGTTCAACAAAAGAAGGGCAAACTGGAAGCGGCGGCCGGCGGCACATTATTCCTTGATGAAGTGGGCGATCTGTTGCCTACCTTACAGGTCAAGCTGCTTCGATTTTTGCAAGAGGGTACTTTCCAACGGGTCGGGGGACAAGAGGCGCGTCATGTCGATGCGCGTGTCCTCGCCGCGACCAATGTCGACCTGAAAACGGCTATCGAAAAGAACCTCTTTCGGGTAGATCTCTATTACAGGCTCGGCGTGTTGCATATTCACCTGCCGCCGCTGAGAGACCGGGGAGAGGACATCTTACTCATGGCAATGGTCTTTCTAAAACAAGCCGCGGTCACCTATCGTAAGTCGATCCGAGGCTATACACCCCAGGCCGTCGACGTGTTGCGTGCCTATTCTTGGCCAGGAAATGTGCGAGAGCTGAGCAATCGGGTCCGACGTGCCGTGATTATGGCGGAGGGGACGGAGATTACTCCGTATGACTTGGACCTGCCGGTCGAGAAGGTCCAAGTCGCCGAGTCACTGGATTCTCTGCGGGCGGCTCACCGACGGATTGAGATGGAGTTGTTGGTGAAGGCAATCAGTTTGCATCGAGGGAACTTAACCAGGATGGCCCGAGACTTGGAGGTGAGTCGCTCGACGTTGTACCGTAAACTTCGAGCCTATGGGCTTGAAAAATTTGTACCAGCCGCGACACCGCTTTTATTCAGCTCCAGACCCGAATCCAAGAAGTCGGCAAAACTCTCCCTTCAGGATAACCAGAGCGGGATATTGCCTGAACCTACGGTAGTGAACCTTCCCTCGGAGCCGTTGCATCAGTTCCCCCAATCAGTCGAACCACCGGTTTCGTTATGAACGAGTCTTTCCTGAGAATAGCCTTTACCGCACCCATGACATCTCCCTCGAAAATCGACGGCAACTGAAAATGTTGTACGATGGCAGCCGCTGGGATCCTCGGAGAGCGGCGTGCCTCAGTAGATAAAAATATTATCTTCAGGACACCTGAATTGCCTAAATCTGGAGGAGGCCAATATCCCGTATGGGATGAGACAGGGAAATAGTGGAGAACTTAAAGTGGAAAGATCGAGTCTGCGTGCTGCATCAACCGAGGATGCCCGGGCGTCGTCAGATTGATTGTAGTCCAATGATACAGGTTCAGGCCTTACCGGAGTCATCCAGGAGCTGCGCAGAAGGAGAGCCGGCGCCAGGTTGGTGGTTTCATAGATTTGAGCCGGTCTGGGGACCATTTATTCGTCGGCTTTGTCGTCAGAAGACTGTGACTTTGTTCGAGTTCGAGCGAGCCGCTTCTCAAGTTCCCGGTCTGACAGCTATTGAGAAAACCATCGCCGTCTCCGCGTTCCGTCAACAACAGGAGCGGGGATTGGTGCCTCTCTCGAATACGACCACGTTCCGCAGTGAACACAACCTGTCCGCCGTTTGACCAACTCTCGTTACTGATCTCCATCGAACATTTGGTCTCCGCCCACACAGGTCTTCTCATACTCATCGCATGCCGGCCAGTCGCTCCATTGATCGCCGAATTCAATTCTTCGGTTTCTCTTCGTCTGTTCGGGCGATGGTGCTAGGTTGTGTTTCAGTCTATGCCTCTTTCATCCCTTCAACCTCCAATCGCTGAAGCCCCGACAGCTCCTCCGCTGCACCCTGCAGTCTCACAAGCGGCTGCGACAGCACTTGTGAAAGGCCAGGTTGTCGATGCTATCAAGTTGGTTCGCTTGGAGCAGCACATCGGTTTCAACGAAGCTAAGGACTTGATCGATACGTATCTTCGATCACAACCGAACCTCAAGATTCGAATCGACGAAGCTCAAGCTGGTGCGCGAGAAGGATTGCTCCGCTGGCTTATCTTCCTGCTGGCCGGCGGTGCGGGGCTTGCTTATTTTCTGATGTAAGTAATGGGAGTCCGCCGGCACAATGGATGCTGATCAGGTTCTGCTGGCATTGATCGGGGTTGGCGCATCATTCGTGACATTTTGTCTCATGCGATTTCCGCGGATTCGACGGCCTCAGTTCCAACAGTACGGTCCTTTTTCTCTCACAGCCTCTCTCTTCGGTGTCTTGATGATTCTCCTCATCTCCGCCTTGACAGTTTACGCACAAGCGGTCTGGCCCTGAGTTCTCCTTCTCCGACCTGCTGTCCAATCCCAAAACAAGTCGTTGCTCCTCGATAGACAGCCATGATCTCCATGTCCGATAATTGGTTCGGTATTGGAATCGCCATGCTGATCGCTGTAGTCGCTGTGGTACTGGCAACCTGTCTTGGGAAGGCAATCAACCGGACTGACTCGACGACTCGACCTACTCACCGCACGAGAATCATTTCTCTTGACGCGCGATATGTTATGCTGCTTCCCGCGCCATGACGACTGAGACGACTCTACTCAGCGAACTCGCCGCCGCCACGGCCCGGAGGCGGACCTTTGCCATCATCAGCCATCCGGATGCGGGGAAAACGACGCTGACCGAAAAGCTGCTCTTGTACTCCGGCTTGATCCGAACCGCGGGCATGGTGCGTGGACGCAAAGGCGGTAAGACCACCGCCTCGGATTGGATGGGGATGGAACAGGAGCGCGGCATTTCTATCACCGCGTCGGCCATGCAGTTTCCCTATAAAGAGACCGTGGTGAACTTGCTGGATACGCCCGGCCACCAAGATTTCTCCGAAGATACCTATCGCACCTTGACGGCCGCCGACAGTGCCATCATGGTCATCGATGCAGCCAAAGGTGTGGAAACCCAGACTCGCAAACTGTTCGCTGTATGTCGCATGCGTCGGATCCCTGTCCTGACGTTGATCAACAAGATGGACCTGCCGGGGCGCCCACCGCTCGACCTGATGACCGAGGTGGAGCAGGCGTTAGACATTCACGCCAGCGCGATCAACTGGCCGATCGGGTCCGGCAGTGACTTCGTGGGCATTGTCGGCCGTGCCGACAGCCGGGTGCAGCTGTTCAGCAAGACGATGCACGGTGGAGCGACCAAAGTCGACACGGACACCTTGCCGCTGACAGAGCTTCACTCAAATAAGAGGGTGTCCCAAGAGACGATGGCGGAAGTCCAACATGATCTGGAGCTTTTGGACATTGCCGGGAATCCCTTCACGCGTGAGCAGTTTCTCCAGGGGGAGGTCACCCCGGTCTTTTTCGCGTCGGCACTCACGAATTTTGGGATTGAAAGCTTTCTCGACGCATTTGTGGATCTCGCGCCAAGTCCCGGCATGCGGCCGGCTGACCGAGATGACGGGTCAGAGTTCTCCGTGAATCCGATCGACATGCCGTTCAGCGCCTATGTATTCAAGCTGCAGGCGAACATGAACCCCAAACATCGAGACAGCACCGCCTTTCTTCGGGTCTGTTCCGGACGGTTCGAACGAGATATGGTGGTCAAACACCATCGGTTGGATCGGGATATTCGATTGGCAAGGCCGCACAGTCTGGTGGCGCAGGAACGGAGTACGGTCGAAGAAGCCTATCCTGGCGACATCATCGGAATCATCAACCCTGGGGTCTTCGCCATCGGCGATACGGTATCATTAACAGGGGGCTTCAATTTTAAGCCGCTGCCGCAATTCCAACCGGAAATATTCGCGCGCCTCCGACCGACAGACGTGGGCAAACGCAAAGCATTCGATAAGGGCCTGTCTCAAATGGCACAAGAAGGGACCGTGCAGATCATGAAAAGCTTCAACGACCAGGAGGCCCTGATCGCTGCGGTCGGTCGTCTCCAGTTCGATGTGCTGCAATACCGGCTCCGCCAGGAATATCGTGTGGAAACCGTCCTCGATGCGCTGCCGTTTACCTGCAGTGCGTGGCTGGATGGAGATCCCTCTACCTTCAAACAGCCATCGGCCTCGATGATGGTCAAAGACCAACGGGACCGAGTCGTCGTCCTATTCGGCGATCAGCTCATGAAGACCATCGCACGTGACAGGAATCCCGATCACAAGCTGCGTGAAATGGGATAGGCCGGGGGCTCATAGCCTCCCACGTTTCTCTCCGCATTCTCTGCCCAGGGCACGGAGAGGCGGTCGCGTTTTCGAACGGATCGCATCGTGCGGAAGTGCTCGATTCAAGGTCTGTAGCCCTATTCAACTGTACCGATTCTCGAACTGAGAAGGCGATGAAAGCAGGGGAGCTGCCGGCGATATCTGCTGACTTGAAAGTTTTTCATGAAGAATATTTCCAAGATGGATCGTTGGCATCAAGGAAGTGGACCGTGCATCCGATCTCGCGAGGAATCGAAGGTACGTAAGTAGGTTGTACTGTGATAGTCGGCTAAGCCCAAAACACGCAACTCATGGATGTTTGACCCGAGCGACATTTCTTTTTTGGAGAATGCTGTAGCCATGCCTGGTTGAGTTGGTACGAGGAAGCTCATACCACCGAGCGATCCTGGTGCCGATTCCTCGATAACCTTCTTCATCTTGCCTTTATTCGGTCGTCTTTCCCTTTCTTTGCGATGGTCCTGTCCCTCGCCACGATCGCCCTCTTTCATCTGTTCGGTCTTCCGGTAGCGCAGGGTTCCGCAGCGTAATGGTTTTTTGTCACGACCGGATGGGACTCGGGATCGCCGGCCTTTACAACGATCTCCATCGCAGAGTGCCACGAGAATACCAGCCTGTATCTTTTGGTGTACGTAAACGTATCTATTCGGAGACGCGCGAACCTGCACAGGTCGCACAGTCGCCGTGCAACGCATCAAAAAAATAGCGGACGGTTCTGGAGTAAGAAATGCAAGTGACGTGAAGCATTTTCCGCGCACAGAAGAAGGAGCATCCTGTGAGACGCGCATCAATCTTGATTGTGATCGACAACGCACAATTGCGCCGAACCTTGACGACGATGGTGCGTGCCCAGGGATGGGAGGTCATCGAAGCCTCCGGGCCTATCCAATCAATCCCCATGGCCGGTCATCATACACCCGGAATTGTGATCGCCGATCGTTGCCACAGGGAAGTTCATGAGGCATTCGCGTTCACACGAAATCTCCGCAGGCTGTACCCGGCGATCCCAATAATTTTGATAGCGGAGCGGAGTTCGGAGGAGCAGGTGATTGCAGCGTTGAAGGCTGGAGTCAACGACTATATCAAGCAGCCCTTCACAGAAGACGAAATGATCGCTGCCGTCCGCCGTTGCCTGTCTGGCAGGGGAGGGCAGGAACCCTCGGAAGGATGGACCGAGGCATCCGGCCTGATCGACGGTCATCGGATGGTGGGGGAAAGTCAGGTGATGTGCGACCTCAAGGCACATCTTGGTAGGGTGGCAGGGACGGACGGCACGGTCTTGATTACGGGGGAAACCGGGACGGGGAAAGAGCTCATCGCCGAGATGATCCATGGGAAAAGCCCCCGTCGGCACGATCCGTTTGTGTGTATTAATTGTGCGGCGATTCCGGATGCGCTGCTGGAGAGCGAGTTGTTCGGCTATGAGCGGGGTGCCTTTACAGGTGCACTGGCGATGAGAGAGGGGCTGTTGAAACAGGCGACCGGAGGGACGATCTTTTTCGACGAGATCGGCGTCACATCCTCTGTGACAGATTCCCGATCTTTGCCGGTAGTGAAATGTTCGATCAACAGCGAAACGCTCGAAGAGGCGTCCGTTTTCGCGAACAGCACCACGTCGCGGCCGGCATCGATTTTGATCGTGCCTGGGTGGGCGGGAAGGCTGTTTGCTCTCCGTTCTAGGGCAGCTTCTTGATTCGGAGGAAGACCTTGAGTCAATGTCTGCCAGAGGCGCAAGAATTACAGAAGATTTTTACCGAACTAGGATTCACCACTAACTCTCCGCAAATGTGCGCTCTCTTACAGCGAGCCTACAAAGCGGCGCGAGTAAGCGACACGACCGTGCTGCTGCAGGGGGAAACAGGCACCGGCAAACAAGTATTGGCGCGGGCAATTCATAGACTAGACAAGAAGCGTCACTCCTCTCCCTTCATAACATTACACTGCAGCACCATCAGCGAAAGTCTTGCAGAGAGTGAACTGTTTGGACATCGTAAAGGCTCGTTCTCCGGAGCCTTGACATCGAGGGAAGGACTCTTTCAGGCGGCCAAAGGAGGCACAGTCTTCCTCGACGATGTTAATGACTTGCCATTGCGGCTGCAGCCTAAACTGCTCGATGTCCTGCAACGTGCGATGGTAAGGCCGCTCGGTGCTGACCGCGAACTGCCCATTGATGTCCGCGTGATCGCCGCCGCCAACCGCCCGCTTGAGCCCATGGTACAGGAGGGAACTTTCCGCGCCGACCTATTTCATCGCCTGAATGTGATCCGGCTCTTGCTACCACCGCTGCGAGAACGGAGCGACGAGATCGAGAACCTCATCCTGGAATTCGCACGGCGCTATGCATCCCTGCACGAGTGTGTCGAATCTCTTGATCCCGATCTCCTTGAGCATCTCCGCACCTGCCGTTTTGGAGGCAACGTGCGAGAGCTGGAGAACGCTGTGCAGCGGATGCTTTTCAACAAAACCGAGGGCAAGTCATTTACCCGGGCGGATTGGCTGGACCAGGAGATGACTGCGGATAAGGACTCCGAATTCCCCGACGAGCTGAGGCAGGCAACCAATCTGTTGTGGCTTGCGATGATAAAGCAGGAGATCTCTTTGCCGGACATGATTCGGCAGGTGGAGGCCGAGTTATTGCGACGAGCCTTGCAGGTACCAGGCTGCAAGACGCGTCGTGAATTGGCCAAGCTTCTCCATACCAGCGAGAGGACGCTCTACTACAAGATCAGCTCTCGTGGGGTGGTTAACTCTCAACGGCGAGCTGCCGGTGACGAAGATCACTGAGGGTTAAGCGAATTTCGACGAGCCACCTGATGCGTACACGCGCTTCCATCACTAAAGGGCATTCCAACGGCAGGATGGCGAAACGAGAGCCGCGTCCAGCGTCCTCGACCAAGATCTCCTCATTTTCCGAGGCGCTTGAAGAGACGCATGCTTCACCAAGCTTCTCCTATAGCTTTGGAGACATTCAAGTCCCCATACCCGATGAGGGCGCGTGGTGGCCCAGGAGCGGGTCCTCGCGTATGAAATCGCCGGTCCAACCAATGTTGGAGGTTGGAGCAGTGGACGACCCGCTGGAGCGCGAAGCCGACAGCCTGGCTGAACAAGTCCTGCACATGCCCGACGGCGAACGCTTGCGGCACAAACCCGCTACGGGGAGCGGACCGACATACGGATTAAAAGGGACAACAGCCCCTCCCACTGTTTACAAAACTCTGTGCTCACCCGGCGAGCCGCTTCCCGCCGCAACTCGTACCTTTTTCGAGCCGCGATTCGGACACGATTTCAGTCACGTACGGGTGCACTCCGATGCAAGCGCCGAAGAGTCAGCGCGAGATCTTGAGGCACGGGCATACACAGTAGGCTACCACATCGTGATCGGCTCAGCTTTTCCCAGCTCGTTTGTATTGGGCGCAGACCGGTTGATGGCGCATGAGCTGGCGCACGTTGTGCAGCAGACAAGAGCGCATGCGAGCATGAATCGCACTGGTTTTGCACGGTTGCAGCGCGACGGCAAAAAAGACAAAGCTTCAGATCGAGTCACTGCCTCCAAAGAAAAGCTAAAGGCAAAGTACAAGCTGCGCGGGATCACAGAAGAGGGCGGCGCTTCATGGACTGAATGGGAATTGCGTGCCATGGAAAGAGCCATCTCCAAGATGAGTAAGGACGAGCAGGCGCAATTGGAGGGCGTGACCCTGATTCGTACCGATGCGCCACTCACGGTGGAACACCGGGGCAAGAAGATAAAAGCAGTCGGACTAACTTCTGATTCTGTAATCCGCTTTGGGAAAACAGCGCTGATGAGCACGATGGTCCCGCTTCACGAAATCGGGCACGTACTCCATAATAAGGCGGTCAGCGCAGCGGAAGCACGGGTGCACCAGTCGCAGTCCTGGAGGGATCTCGACACGGCTACCGCGCTGTATGACGCAGCAATGCGCCGGGTTCCCCGCTCGGGCAGTGCCGAGCTGATGGCGTTCATCAATTCCATTAACGCAGCGGAAACAGCGGCCGGCGAACTTCTTTACAGCGAAGATGCGGACCGCGAGGAAAAAGAAGGCCAGCTTGTTATGGCGCAGGGCCAGGCGGATATGGTCGAATACCCGTTGAAAGGGCCGCCGCGACCGATCCCGCTGCCAAGGCAGCGTTGGATCTCCACGATCGCCAGCGGCAATACGCGATGGCGGTCGAAGTTTGGATTGACGAAAAACAAAAGATCGTCGGGTCGCGACAGAACTTCACCGAGTTTGTCGACATCGTGAACAGGAATCGTCTTGCCAGGAAGAGCTTCGCTCCGTTTACCGACTATGTGGCCTCCTTCTGGCCCGACAAGCCTGGCGAGTTCTTTGCCGAGAGCTATGCCATGTATCGCAATAACCCGAATTACCTGAAGCGCCATGCCAAGCCCTTATTCGATTGGTTCGAAAAGGGAGGACCCGTGCTTCCCAAGGAACCTTCCAAGAAAACGCCCGCATGGTACGAACCCGGAGGCCGTTTGTTACCAAAGAGGCCGATGCCAGAAGCCCCTGTGCTCGGTGAACTGGCCAAGGAAACTGAGGAGACCTTTTTACCGGTGCTCCAGGGTGGGCTGGAAATTCTCCGCGTTGGTGAAAAACGAGAACCCTAGGAGGCGGGTCTCATAGAAACTGGTGGAACCCGGCTCGTTCGACACTGCAAAATTCTGCAGAGGTATCTGCAACAACTAGCAGAACACGACCATTCGGAGATCGAACGTGCGCTGTGGAAACCTCAGATCGATCGTTAGGAAATTCGAGTTGGGAAATTGGCGCGACGATAGCACGCTGTCATCCTGTTGGCTAAGCTATTTGTACAGCAAGAGTTTCTTATAAGTCTCCGCTTTCTGAAATTCTCTAGCTCTTTCTCTCTTCTCTTATTGCCGAATCCCTCCGCAGTATCATTCACCTTACCGTTGCTTGGGAATGCAAATTGCTGTCACCCTAGGCCATGGATCGCAATGTGGGACCGCAGATCGATGATCGAGTCAGCTTCCAAATTGCTGATGTGTACTTGCCTGAACCGTCCGAGGTGTTGGCGCACCTGACGCCTGAGGTGGAAGCCAATGGCGTGGTCGTTGAGTTTTCCGATTCCGGCAGCAGTCCACGGGCGTATGCGGTGGTTCGCCTCACGACGGAGCAGTCGGTGCTGCTGCCTGTCTCGGCGTTGCGGGTCGTGAGCTAACTGATTCTGGTCGAGTGGCCTGCGCGAGGAATATGGCGAGTGCTGTAGGTGACGTTGAACTCGAGTCAGTAAGGAATGGAGGTCCGGTACAATGAGCAATATTACGTGGCAATTTCAAGTGTCGATTCCCGGAGGTCCGGCGTTCACTATCACCCAGCCAAACATCGCGGTGGAGGCCTATGACGTGGCCTCGGCCAACGTTGGGGCAGGCGTCAGCAACATTGACATTCACGTTCAGCCGTCATCATCGCCGGACGACGTCGTCCTCGTAGTAGTGAGCTCGGACACCTACGATGCTGGACTGACCTACAAGATTGATGGCGGTGCAACTGCGCATGCCCTCGATGCGCCGCACGTGATGCTGGGTGTTGGCGCGGTCGGCTTCATGAACGGCGGCGCGCCCCCACAGAAACTAACGTTCAGCAGCACACTCGCGAAAGCCGCGAACATTCAGGTCGTCGCCGGCCGCAAGAATCCATAGCAGAGTCGCCCCGAACACGAGCCGACAGCTTGAGGAGGACAAGAGATGCCGCCAACATTCACCTATCCGGGCGTATACATCGAGGAGATTCCCAGTGCAGTACACACCATCACCGGCGTGGCCACCTCCATTGCCGCTTTTGTGGGCTGGGCACCGGCAGGGCCAACCAGCAAAGCCACTCTGGTGCAGAGCTTCTCCGACTTCGCAAATCAGTTCGGCGGGCTCGACTCGCGCAGCCTGTTGGGCTACTCGGTGAACCAGTTTTTCGGCAATGGCGGGCAGCAGGCATACGTCGTCCGACTCGTCGCGCCCGGCGCGAAGACCGGCATCATCGCGGTGCCGGCTTCGGGCGGAGGCGCCGCATTCAGCGTGAATGCGATCGATGAGGGCCAGTGGTCCATGCAGTACGGCGTCCGCATTGTGCAGAACCCGTCGGACGCTGCGCGCTTTTCGCTCCTGGTGGTGTACATGCCAACGCCCAACCAGGAGACAACGATCGAAAACTTCTCGAACCTTTCGATGCTGGCCACCGACCCGCAGTCGCGCTACGTGGGCAGCGTGATCAACGATCCGCGCACCGGTTCGCAGATCATCCAACTCACCGGCATCTCGACCACCTTGGGCGTGCAGCCCGTGCCCAATCCGCTCACCACGCCGGGGCTGCCTCCGTCTCCTTATATGCTGGCCGGTGGCGATGATGGCGCCGTGCTCACTCCAAACACGCCCGCCTTTCACACGGCGCTCAATGCGACCGGTTCTGGCAGTGGAGGCGTGCACCTGCTCGATACAGTATCTATCTTCAACCTGCTGTGCGTGCCCGGCGAGAACGACCAGGCGACCATCCAGAGTTTGCAAGGCTACTGTCACGACCAGCGTGCTTTCTACATCGTCGACTGTAACCAGAGCGACAGTTTCGGCTCGCTGCAGACCGGGCCTGGCAACATCACCGGTGACAACTCAATTAATTCGGCGTTTTACTTTCCCTGGGTCAATGCGCCCGATCCACTTCAACAAGGGCGAGTGCGGCCTTTCCCGCCGTGCGGCTTTGTGGCCGGACTGTATGCCGCCACGGACGCGACGCGCGGCGTGTGGAAGGCGCCTGCCGGCATCGACGCCAGCCTTACCGGCGAGTCGGGCCTCACGTCAATTCTGACCGATCTGCAGAACGGTACGTTGAACATTCGGGCCATTAACTGCCTGCGCAATTTCCCGGTGTACGGCGATGTGATCTGGGGTGCGCGCACGCTGCGCGGCAACGACCAGGTGGGCTCGGAGTGGAAGTATGTTCCCATCCGCCGGTTGGCGCTCTACCTCGAGTCCAGCCTGTACGAGGGCACGCAATGGGTCGTCTTCGAGCCCAACGATGAACGCCTGTGGAGCCAGATCCGGCTCAACGTTGGCGTTTTCATGCAAGGCCTGTTTCTGCAGGGAGCCTTCCAGGGTACGACTCCGCAAAAAGCCTATTTCGTGAAGTGCGACGCAGAGAACAATCCACAATCCGGTATCAACATGGGCATTGTCAACATCCTGGTCGGCTTCGCCCCGCTGTTTCCGGCGGAGTTCGTTGTGATCCAGATCCAACAGATGGCCGGTCAGCTGCAAGCGTAAGGAGAGAGTCCAAAATGGCCCAACCATTTCCAGTAAATCCCAAGCGCCTTGATCCCTACAAGAACTTCAAATTCCGCCTGAAGTGGGACGGCCAGTATGTATACGGCGGTAGCAAGCTCACTGGTCTAAAGCGCACGACGGAAGTAGTAGAACACCGAGCCGGTGGAGATCCTTCTACTTCGCATAAGTCGCCTGGCCGGACGAAGTATGACGCGATCACGTTGGAGCGAGGGCTTACCCAGGACATGGCATTCCATGACTGGGCCGGCCTGGTGTGGAATTTCGGATCTGCGCTCGGTGCGGAAATTTCGCTCGCGAATTTCCGCAAGAATATTTACCTTGAATTCTACAATGAGGCCGGACAACTGGTGATCGCCTACAAGATCTATCGCTGTTGGGTCTCCGAATACCAGGCCATGCCGGATCTCGATGCGAATGCGAATGCCATTGCCATCGAACATATCAAGCTGGAACACGAGGGCTTCGAACGCGACACCGGTGTTACCGAGCCACAAGAGCCGACCTTGAGCACCGTGGTGACTTAATATGAGGACCTTTTCCACTTCCGACATTCTCGAAATGTGGGAAAAAGGACGGCCCTTGCATCCGTTGGATCGGGGCCTTCTGGCGCTAAGCACGGCGCTACCCTCTCTCACAGATGATTTGGCTGACTGGCCCCTGGGCCGGCGTAACCGCGCCCTTTTCGACTTGTACTGCAAAGCCTTCGGCTCGCGCCTTCACGGCTGGACCTCCTGCCCCAGCTGCGG
This sequence comes from Nitrospira sp. LK70, assembly GCA_011090425.1. Classification (GTDB taxonomy): domain Bacteria; phylum Nitrospirota; class Nitrospiria; order Nitrospirales; family Nitrospiraceae; genus Nitrospira_D. Next base: position 17,711 of record PHGD01000006.1, read on the forward strand.
AGAGAAGATCGAATTCGATCTTGACGCGAGCGTCCTGCTGTCGACACAACGGGAAGAACCGGGATGGCAAGAAATGCTGACGGTTGGAAACGAGCGTTTCCGCCTTCCCACCAGCCGCGACCTGGCAGAAGTGATGACCGCGAGCGACGCGAGGCCGGCTGCGCGTCGCTTGCTCGAGCGCTGTCGGGAGAGTCGGCTGGAGCCTCTCGTCTCGTCGGATGCAACGCTCGAAGAAGTTGAAGAAAGGATGGCCTCCGCCGATCCCATGGCGGATATCCGATTGGTGTTGCCTTGTCCCACGTGCGGCCATCAATGGGATGGGACGCTGGACATCGCCAGATTTGTATGGGCCGAAATAGAGTCTCGCGCCCGGCGGCTACTTCTGGAGGTCCATCATCTTGCCCGGGCTTATGGCTGGACGGAGGCTGAGACGCTTTCCCTGCCGGCCGCGCGCCGAGCCATGTACCTGGAGATGGTGCAGGCATGAAAGGGTATCTGCAACGGCTGGTGCGAACCGTGACCAATCCGGTTGAGTCTGTCCATCCTTGGGTGGGATCCGTCGTTGCCGCCAGCCACCAGGACGGGCTCAATGTCGTCCAAACCGAGGAATTCACGCCGGTAACAACTGCCAGACAGTCGCCCGAAGTAATGGCCCAGGCTTCAGCGCAATCCTGCCAACCATTGGCCCCGACTGAGACTTTGCCGCCTAACCCCGAGCGCCATTCAACGATTTTAGAATTGCAGGCCACTCAAATACTCGACGATTTCACGCAGACCGGGCGGAGCGCGATTCGCGGGCCGTCGCTCAGCGAAAGAAACATTTTTGAACCTCTCATATCTGACACTGAGAGGCTTGCCCCAGAGGGCCTGGACGGGACAGAACCGGACCTGACGCCGGTGCAAGAGCCGGAAGCGGCTGTGCCTCCTCGTGGCCGCCGCTCCCTGGCCGACGCGCAGGCTGTCATCAAGCCTGGCCACACGCGTCAACTCACTCCTGGCCCTGAGCCGGCCCCCACAGAAAAAAAAGACGCACGGCCTGTTCGTGACTCAGTCGCCGTAGATCGAGGGGTTGACGAAATCCAAATTCACATCGGTCGAATCGAGGTGACGGCCATCCATCCCCCTCCGCCCACTGGATCCAAAGCGCGCGATGCCGGGATAAGCCTGGATGCTTATTTGAAACGTCGTGACGGGAGGGCCGGATGAGCAGCGTTCTTGCCATCGCCGGAGTCACGGCCGTCCTTCAGAGTTTTCTGAATGTTGTCTACAACAATCCGTCCTCCGTGCTGGGCAGCGTAACTGTCTCTGCGATTGCGCCGGACATCATTCAATCGGGCGTGACTGGTGGAGGAAACGCGCAGCTGCAGGTGAATTTATTTCTTCACCAAGTTACCTACAATGCGGCGTGGCGAAACTCAGACATGCCTTCTGTGGCGCACAACGGACGCACTCGTCTCTCAAACCAACCGTTGGCGCTCGATCTTCACTACCTGCTGACCGTATATGCACCGGAGGACAGCCAAGCCGAGGCATTGCTTGGGTACGCAGTCTTCTTCCTGCACCAGAATCCGGTTCTGTCGCGGAGTGATATCGATTCGGCGCTGGCAGCACTGCCGCCGAGCTATCCGGCGGCATTTGCAACAGCACTGGGCTTCAGTGGCCTGGCCGACCAAATTGAGATGATCAAGATCACGCCGGCAACGCTCGGTCGTGAGGAGATGGCTTGGCTCTGGACGGCGTTGAAAGCCGACTATCGTCCAACCTTTCCGTTTCAAGTCTCGGTGGTGTTGATCGAACCTCAAAACCCGGCGGTGTTTCCCCTGCCTGTCCTACAACGTGATATCGCGGTGCAGCCAAACCTGCTGTCACCTTTGCCTGCGATTACGGCTGTGTCACCGCCGAACGGACAAGCGGTTGCCAATCTCGGAGATACGGTCACGGTGCAAGGGACAAACCTCAACAGCGCCACCGGGGTGGTGCTCATCAACTCACTGCGTCAAATTCAACAAACCATTACACCGTTGCTCAATGTCGGCAGCACGTCTTTCCAGTTTGTCCTGCCGAACCTGGGCGTGCCGGGAGAGCTAGCTGCCGGAATTTATAACCTGGCGGCGCAGGTACCTTCCGGACCCGATACTCTCAACACCAACAGCCTCCCCTTTGCGATTGCGCCCAATATCAGCGCATGGGCGCCGGGACTGATAGCTTCCGGAAACGTCACACTGACTGTTCCCTGCACGCCATTTCTACGGCCGGGACAAGAGGTATCTCTTATCATCGGCGATCAGCAAGCGACGGCTAATCCGTTTACCACTGCCACGAATTCGCCTTCCTTCACCTACCCGACCCTTCAGCCCACGGGAGGTCTCGTCCCTGCCAGGATGCGCGTGGATGGCGTAGACAGCCCCATCATTAATATGACGGTGACGCCGCCGCTGTTTTCGGGACCCATGGTGCAGGTGACGTAATGACGAATACCGTCTCTAATTCACCGTCACTTTCCACCTGGATGGAGCAGAATCAAGCCTATTTGGTCGCGGAATTCGCTTGCCTGCGACATCGATTTTCCGCGAGCGAACAAACGGACGCCGACAAAACGGTTGAGCTGGAGATGCAGGTGGCGGAGTTGCATGCCCGCATGAACCAGCCGGCGGCCATTGACTTGCTCTCGCGGATCTTTGCGCTGACTCCATTTGAGCGGCAGCTCCTCCTACTCTGCGCCGGAGTCGAAATGGATTCTCGGCTGGCGGAAGAGTGCGCCGCGTTGCATGGTCACCCGCAGAGAACCTATGTGACATTCGGTCTGGCTATGGCTTGCTTCACCGATTCGAATTGGACCGCGCTGACGCCGTCGCGTCCATTGCGTCGTTTTCGCATGGTGGAAGTGCAATCCGGAAACAATCTCACCTCCGCTCCGCTACGCATGGATGAACGCATTTTGCACTATCTCGCCGGGATCAACATCTTGGAGCCACGGTTGGAATCGCTCTTGTGCATCGTCCCTGTCCCCGAAGGGATCGCCGAGGAGCATCGATCCATGGCCATGCATGCTGCGCGCCTCATCGCAACTTACGCTGAATACCCTCCGCTGGTTCATCTCTGTGGCGACGATCCGCTTGGTCAGGAAGATATCGCCGCCTTGGCCGCTCACCATGCCGACCGGCAACTCTTCGTTGCCAGGGCGGAGGAGCTTCCCGCGATGGGACCGGACCTGGATCAATTCGCCTTCCTGTGGGAACGGGAGTCTTTGCTCACTTCCGGCGCTCTGCTGATTCAGACAGGGACCTCAGGGCTCTCCGCGTCTGCGCGCCACCTGGTCGACCGGCTGCCCGGGCTGTTGTTCGTCGCCAGCCGTGAGCCGGTGCGTCTTGTCCGGGGGCTCATTCGACTCGACGTCAACAAGCCGGGTCCGGTCGAACAGAAGCAGCTTTGGAGGAATGCGCTGGGCGAAACGGCGGGGAACTTCAACGGGACACTGGACGACTTGGCTGAACAGTTCCGGCTCAGCGCACGGGTGATCTCATCGACAGGACACCTTCTGCGATCCGAGCAAGGGCAGATCCAGCCTGATGACCTGTGGAACGCGTGCCGGTCGCTGTCCCGGCCCAAGCTGGAGGACCTGGCGCAACGCATCGTGTCTTGTGTCGCCTGGGACGACCTGATCCTTCCCGATCTGCAAAAACAAACGCTGCGCCAACTGGCCGCTCAAGTGCGGCATCGCATGCAGGTGTACGAGACCTGGGGGTTCGCGGCGAAAGGGCGACGGGGGTTGGGCGTAAGCGCGCTTTTTACCGGCTTGAGTGGAACCGGCAAGACCATGGCCGCAGAAGTATTGGCGCGTGAGTTGCGGCTTGATCTGTATCGCGTCGACCTGTCGGTCGTCGTCAGCAAATACATCGGCGAGACTGAAAAGAACCTGAAAGAGGTGTTTGACGCAGCGGAGGAAGGTGGCGTGCTTCTGCTCTTCGATGAGGCCGATGCCCTCTTTGGCAAACGCAGCGAGGTGCGTGACAGCCACGACCGCTACGCCAACATTGAAGTCGGGTACCTGTTGCAACGCATGGAGGCCTATCAGGGACTCGCCATCCTGACGACCAATCTCAAATCGTCACTTGATCCCGCGTTTCAACGTAGATTGCGCTTTACCGTGAATTTTCCCTTCCCTGACGCGGCGCAGCGCGAGGCCATCTGGAGGAAGGTGTTTCCCGAAGCCACTCCGACTCACGGGCTGGATCACAAAAAGCTTGCCCAGCTCAATGTAGCAGGAGGCAATATCCGCAACATCGCGCTGAATGCCGCTTTCCTGGCGGCCCAGTGCGGCAGTCCGGTGGCCATGGCGAACCTGGTGGAAGCCGCAAAGCTGGAGGCGCAGAAGATTGAGCGGCCGCTTTCCGACGCGGAGATTCGAGGCTGGGTATGAGCCGCATCCGCCTGAACATTGACCGCCTCGTGCTGAACGGCTTTCAGCCGCTGGAAGCAAAAGCCTTGACGGACGCGCTGCGATCGCAGTTGTCCCTGGTACTTGCGGACCCGCGAACGCGCCACGAGTGGGCGCACTCACATCGCACGCCGGTATTGAAGCTGGGACGCATGCCACTCCAGGCGGGCACGGCAGGCGCAATCGGCTTTGGCAGGTGGATGGCAAAGACCGTGGCAAAAGGATTGAAGCCGTGAATTACGCTACGTTTGCGAGAAAAGAATCGGATCCATCAGCCTCGCGTGCTAAGGCGGCGCCAAGTCCCGTTTCTGGCGGACTGCGCATCGGCGACGCTGATGATCCTTATGAATGGGAGGCCGATCGGGTGGCTGACGAGGTAATTTCAGTGCCGCCAAGCAAGCAGCACTGGTCGTTTTCCAACATTCGCATATCAGGTCCTCAAGACAGCGCGCCGGTGCTGCGGCGCCAGCCCAAACCGGAAGAGGGAGGTGGGAAAATTCGGCCGCTGGTGCAGAAATTCATTCGCGGCGAAGCTACCGAGCAGGAGAAACAGACGCTGCGGGATCTGTTGATGACCGACCAACTGAGACCGGAAGAAGTCGACGCCCTGAAGCAATATATTGGCCGCATGTTGGCCGATCAGGTCATGAAGTCGGCGGTCGGAGGCCACCAGGGACAGATCAACATCAACATCGGCGGGCCGATGGGCAATGTGCACACATACTTCAAGGCGAAGCTTAAGCTGAAACTGTCAGGCGCTGCCAAAATAGTGGGCGGCGGGTTGGAAGGCACGCTCGAAACCCTGGTTGAGATCAACGCCGATAAAGATAAAAAGAAAGTAATCGTCCACATCACGCCGCCGGGCAACACGATGCTCGCAGAGCTTGTGCGCGCGAAGGCCTTCCCCCAGGGCGAGCTTACCTTCGAATTAGGTGAGCAATTCGTTGAAGCCCTGAACATGGTCTCACTTGGGGGAGAGCTGACGATTGTCCTGACGGGCAAAAAGGCTTCTAAGGCTGGTGGACTGGTCATCAGCAGTCACGATATTCCGGAAGACGTCGAGCTGGAGGCAACTCTGTCGCAATCGGCAGATAGGCCGGAGTTGGCGCCGGCGACGGGTGATCCTGCACGGCCGCCGATCAAAGCATTTGTGACGGGAGGTATGATTGCTGATCCGAGGCAGAAAGGTGCCACCACGACAGTCGGTCTCGACGTTCCGCTCGAGAACGACACAAAAGACCCTCTGAAATACGGCGGATTCGGGTTGCGGGCCGCGGCGGACACCCGCGGTGGCGCCCGACTCGGCGGGGCCGGTTTCGTGGGGCTGAATCTGAACCCCGTCGTGTTGCAGCTCGCGTTTGAGGCGGGCATCGCCAGATTTCCCCGGAGTCAGCCTGCGCCGGGAAACGGTGCACGGGAGGGAGGCTACTTCGGAGCAGAGGCGAGCGTGGGAGTGCGCGTCACGAAACACGTCGAGGTGATGGCGTTGGCTTCGCTGATCAGCGGTCTGGGTGACCGCGATTTGGCGGGTGCAGGTTCGGTGCAGTTAGGCGCAGGATTCACATTCTGAGGCGAGCATGAGGTTCACAGGTCGAGCATGTCGCAATGATTCGGTGACGCCCAACAGCGCCATGCGGGCGTCTGTCACGCGGGCGCCTGGTCGCGGCGATCAGCCCTTTCTTCCTGGTCAGGTTAGTTCGGTCGGCAAGCCGCTGGAACCGGAGACTCGCGGATATTTTGAGCGCCGCTTCGACTACGATTTCAGCCGGGTGCGCATTCATGCGGACTCGGCTGCCGCCAGCTCCGCGAGGTCGGTCGCCGCGATGGCCTACACTGTCGGACACGAAATTACATTTGGCGCCGGGATGTACAATCCGAAGTCGCAGTTCGGCAGAAGACTGCTCGCCCATGAGCTTACACACATAGTGCAGCAGGAGAATCCATCCCGCCGAAGCGCGCAGGAGAGCCGATGCGAATCCGAAGCCGTGAGTGCCAGCCATCAAGCGATCCGGGAAGAACGTGCGCATGTGGCGCTGGCCGCGCCTGTCTCGATGCAGCGACAGGGACTGCCGGGAGCTGCGCCGCACACCGATCTGACCGAGTCAGCATCGCCCTTGATGGCAGCGGCAATCGGCTCGGTGACGCTGGATGGCTTTGTCACGGGAAAGGCTGATGTCTCCGGCACCAACCAGGCCAGGTTGGGTCAGACTGCCGAGACCATAATGAAGCTGCTCGATAAGTATCCCGCGTCCAAGATTCGCGTTATCGGCTACACCGACGCTGTGGGACAGGAGAAGGACAACCAGGCGCTTGGACAGGCGCGTGCCGATTCAGTGCAAGCTGCCTTGCAGGCGCTCGGCATTCCGGAGGCCGCCATCCAGACCGAAAGCCGAGGCGCCAACGACTTGCTGGTCAAGACGGATAAGCCCGAGCCGCGCAATCGGCGAGTTCAAGTTTTCTTTCAGCCATCCACGATCTTGCGCGGTGCGATGCTGCAGGGCCTGACTCTGTCGCCCGGTTCGGCACAACCAACGCAGACGTTTGGTTCCGGCACGGGCCTGTTGGGACTCGGCGATATCTGCGTTAAGAATCCAACATTGTGCTACGGACAGGGTGGAAGTACGCCCGGACGGCCAAGCCTGCCGCCTGCCGCACTCAAGCCGATCCCGGACAACACGCCTTTCGATCGCATGGACATTCTCAGCGCAAACGAGCCGTACACGAGTCACGCCCGCAGTCCGCAGGAAGGTGGCGGCCTGAGACAGACATGGGCGCGACTTTACTGGAAATATAAAAGTTTGGGATTGTCCGAGGAGCTGGCGGCAAAAGCCGCGAACTCAGAATTGTCGTCGACCGCCGGCAAGGAGCAAAGCCGCGATAACCCGAATGCCGCCGACCGCCTCGATACGCAGATGAAGCAGGCCTATCCCAACGCAACAAGTGTGGGACCGGCCAGCGTTACGCTGTTCAGGTTCTGAGATGAGCACCTCTCCGATTTCGCCCCGCCTAGTCAAAGGTGGCATCGTCACCATGGACCCGGACACGTCCGCGGTGAAGAACGTCATCGCGCTGCAGTACAACCCGGATTCGCTGAGCCGCACGCTGCAAATTCAAGCTCTACAAGGCGGGCAGGACGGTACGCGGGTGGATGCATTGCGCTTACGCGGGCCGGCGGTCGAAACCATCAAGCTGGATGCGGAACTTGACGCGACCGATCAATTGGAGTTCCCCAACCAGTTCCCGCTTGCCGTGCAGTACGGGCTGCATCCACAGTTGGCGCAACTGGAGATGCTCGTCAATCCGACGGTCGAGACGTTGATGGCGGATGACAGCATGGCAAACGCAGGCACGTTGGAGATCATTCCCTTGGAGCAGCCGCTCACGCTCTTCGTCTGGAGCAAGAGCCGAGTCGTTCCCGTCCGGCTGACGGACTTTTCCATCACTGAGGAAGCCTTCGATCCGAATCTGAATCCCATTCGCGCCAAGGTGAGCTTAGGCATGAGAGTGCTGACTATTGACGACCTCGGATTCTCTCATCCCGGCGGTCGCATCTTCATGAGCTATCTCACCAACAAAGAGCAACTGGCTTCGCAAGCAACGTCGGTTGCCATCTCCGTTTTAGGCTTGGGAGGCTTGCCATGAAGTCGCCGCTACAGGCGCTGGTCCAGTTGGGCGTCGTGCCGACGGTTACCTTTCCAACCGACAGCCGTTACTACGGGTCAAGCACACTCACATATGTAACGCCAACCGGGCAAAGCATTGCCTATCTCGCACGGCGCATTGTGCCGCAGCCGGGCGCGCCGAACTTTGCCACGGTAGCGAAGCACAGGGTGCGTCAGGGTGATCGTCTCGACCTGATCGCCGCGAAATATCTCGGTGATCCCCTGATCTTCTGGCTGATTTGTGATGCGAACGGCGCGATCACGCCGCACGACCTGGTGAAGACTCCGGGGCGCATCCTGAATATCACCACGCCGCTGGGTGTTCCGGGAGGACCGCATGCTCGATAGCGTCCAGTTGCGACTCTTTATCGGCCCCATCATTCCCCTGACTCCGGCGAGGGAGGTGATGGATGCGTTGGCCGAAGTTGAAGTGAAAATCGTCGATGTGGGCCAGTGCGGTTTCAAGCTTACCTTCAGCATCGACAAGCGATCGCCCTTGAATATCTTGTTCCTGCTGACGGGAGGACTGCCCTTGTTATTCATGCGCGTGGTCATCGCTGTGGTCGTGAATGGCACAACCAGGGTCCTGATCGACGGCGTGATTACCGAGAACCACATCGCGCCCGGCGACAAGGGCTCGAACTCCACCCTGACGTTGATGGGCAAAGACCTGACCGCGCTGATGGACCAGTCGAAGGCGAGCGGGTTTCCCTTCCCCGCGATGCCGGCGGAGGCGCGCATCGCCCTCCTCCTGTTGAAGTACGCAATCTTCGGGGTGGTGCCGCTGATCGTTCCAAGCGTGCTGCTTTTCGTTCCGCTGCCCATCGACCAGATTCCCAGCCAACAAGGCACTGACCTGGAGTACATCCGCTACCTGGCGGAGCAGGCGGGATACGTCTTTTACATCGATCCCGGACCGATACCCGGCATCAGCAAAGCGTATTGGGGACCCCAAGTCAAAATTGGCCCCGTGCAACCGGCTCTGAGCGCCGACATGGATGCGTATACCAACGTGGAGAGCCTGCGGTTCTCGTTCGATCAGGAGAGGAATAAGATACCGCTGGTCTATATCTATAATTCGCAAACCGGAGTCAGCGTTCCGATTCCGCTGCCGCCGGTTACGCCGCTCAATCCTCCGCTCGGCCTGATTCCGCCGCTGCCCACCAATCTGCTGCCGCCAGACCTGACCCCGTTTGGCGACGATCTGGCCAAGAGACCTATTCCTCAGGCCATCATGATGGGATTGGCCAGGGCGGCGCAAAATGCCGAGGCGGTTTCCTGCGACGGTTCGCTCGATGTGACCCGCTACCGGGGAGTGTTGCAAGCCCGCCAACTGGTGGGCGTGCGCGGCGCCGGACCGGCGTTCGACGGTCTCTATTATGTCAAAAGCGTCACGCACAAAATCAAGCGTGGCGAATACAAGCAGGATTTCACACTGACCCGAAACGGTCTGGTATCGACAATGCCGACGGTGAACCCATGAACCAAGGGGATGCTTCAGCCGGAGGGAATCCCAGACGCTTCTACGGGAAGTATCGCGGCTTGGTCATAGGGAACATCGATCCCGAACAGATCGGTCGCGTAATGGTGCAAGTCCCTGACGTGCTCGGCGCGATTCCCTCGAGTTGGGCGATGCCTTGCGTTCCAGCGGCGGGCATTCAGGCCGGATGCTTCATCGTGCCGCCCATCGGCTCACAGGTGTGGGTTGAATTCGAACAGGGCGACCCGGACTATCCGATCTGGACAGGAGGCTTCTGGGGATTGCTCGCGCAAGTTCCCATTCTTGCTACTGCGCCACCGGCGATTCCGCCTGGACAGAACATCGTCCTGCAGACGACAGGACAGAACATGATCATGGTGAGCGATGCGCCCCCGACGCCGGTCACCGGAGGCATCGTGCTGAAGAGCACAACCGGGGCCATGATCGTGGTCAACGACTCCGGGATTTACATCACCAACGGCAAGGGCGCCATGATCACCATGGTCGGCCCAACCGTGGATGTCAACATCGGCGGGTTGACGGTGATATGACGGTGCCCTGTTGGGTAGCGAATACTTTACCGGTGAGCAGAGAGATAAAGGATGCCGGATTGAGAGGGAGGTAATTCAGAAATGCCAGGGCCGATCTTGCACATGGGCGCGATGGTGTTGTGCTCGCACGGTGGCCAGGCCATTCCGACCGCACCGAGCCCGGTCGTGATGGTTTCAGCAATGCCTGTGGCGACAATTGCCGCGCCCTACGCTGTAGCCGGTTGTGCGTTCGTTCCACCGGCCGGTAACGGTCCCTGCGTGACCGGGCAATGGGTCGTTGGCGCGATGCGGGTGCTGTCACAGGGGCAACCGCTGGCAATCATGACGGGCGTTTCAATTTGTGCGCCGACCGGAACGCCTTTGCTGCCGGTTGTTGTACAAACCAGGGCCCTCGCGACATAGGAACAAAGCCGTGAGCATCAACGTGAATTTTCCATTCCAGTTCGATGGACGCGGGAGGACGAAAGATCCCGTGCAGGACTATGTCCGCCAGTTGGTCGAGCAGGTGCTGTTCACGTCGCCCGGCGAACGCGTGAACCTGCCGGACTTCGGCAGCGGTCTCCTGCAACTGCCCTTCGCTCCGAACAGCACTGAGATGGCAGCCGCCACGCAGTTCACGGTTCAGGCGGCCCTGCAAAAGTGGCTGAGCAATTACATCAAAGTGCAATCGGTGGTCGCGACTTCGGATGAGGCGAAGCTCACCGTTACGGTGACGTATTCGCTCCTTAATACCGACGTCACTCAGGTAGAAACCTTCGTGTACGGAGGGAACCCGTGATCTACCAGTGCTGCGATGAAAAGCGCAAAGCTGCGGTGCTCGGGAACCCGACGTTGAACGGGATCGATTACATCGAGGTACTGGGCTTCAGCGCCGTACCTCTTGGTTTGCAACCACAAACCATTCTTCTCCTGCATTGTCTAAAGACGGCGCCCACTACGGTGAAGCCGAGTCACATCATCATCGCCGGAGGCGAGAGCATCACCGGCATTACGGCCACATTTGTCACACCGGCCGACCCGCCGCCCTCGACCATGACGGCAGCCCAGCAGAACTATTTCAAGTCTCTGCCGGATGCTGCCAAGATGCTGCTGATCGGGACCAGCACAGCCGGCGATTTTTCGCCGTACACTCTGCGGCTGGTCAATTCCGCTCCGCAAGCGCTGGAAGATCCGTTCGAGGTCACAGAGGTGCTCTCAGGATTCGATCCCCAATTGGCCGTAGTCGAATTCTCCTTCAAGGTCGAATGCCCTCCGTTCTTCGACTGCGCGCCGTCCGGGCCTGATTGTCCACCGGATTTACCGCCGCCTCCGCCCATCAATTACCTGGCCAAAGATTACGGCTCTTTCCGCACGGTGATCCTCGATCGGCTGAGTCAACTTCTGCCCACATGGGGAGCCGCCAGCGAAGCCGACCTGGGCTTTGCCCTGGCCGAGGTGATGGCGTACGTGGGCGACTCGCTCAGTTATAAACAGGATGCCGTGGCGACCGAAGCGTACCTGCAGACCGCGCGAAGCCGCGTGTCACTGCGCCGCCACGCGCTGCTGGTTGACTATCAGATCAGCGATGGCTGCAGCGCCCGCGTATGGATGCAGCTGCAGGTGAACGCACAGGTATTCCTGGACCATACCAAGACCCGCTTTTTTACCGTGGCGCCCCACATGCCTGCCAACTTGAGTATCGGCTCAGGCAACGAGCGCGCCGCATTGTTCGCCGGTGTGATCTTTTTCGAGCCCATGCAGGATGCCCAGCTCTTTCCCGAGCACAACCAGATTTCGTTCTACACCTGGGGAGATGCCAATTGCTGTCTTGCGAAGGGCGCCACCGAAGCCACCTTGCTTGGCACACTCGCGAACCTGCAGGTCGGGGATGTTCTCATCTTCCAGGAAATGATGGGACCGCAGACAGGAAATCCGGCGGACGCCGACATTCGCCATCGTTGCGCAGTACGCCTCACACAAGTCACAACGCAAGACGCCCAGGGCCAGACTCTGGTCGATCCGCTGTTTGAGAACGGGACTGGGGCGCCAATTACCTCGCCCGCGCAGCAGCCCACACCGGTTACCGAAATCCAGTGGTCGGAGGACGACGCCATTCCGTTTCCGGTTTGCATCTCCAGCAAGTTCCTGGACTCGACAGGCAAGGAACAAACGCTGACCAATGTGAGCATAGTCTTCGGTAATGTCGTGCTGGCGGATCACGGCGTATCTCTATCCGGCATCGAGCTAGGGACTGTTCCGCGTCCCACGATCTTCTATCCACCCAACGCAGCCGCGGATCGGTGTAATCCAACTCCGCCGGTCGCCATCCCAGTACGGTTCCGTCCTACGCTTACCGACAGCCCCATCACGCAGGCCGTTGCGCTCAAGCTGGCAGGTAGCCCAGTGACACCGGGCATCGTTCATCTACTCACCAACAGTCTCGTCAAATTGATGGACGCGAATGGTTTGGTTTGCCTTATCGTTCAAACCGCCGCTCCAGGCACGTGGCCAAATTTCTTCGGCATACGGGCGCAACAGAATGCTGTGCATCCGTCGAACTTTGACCTTGCGGTTGTATATTACCCGCCTGGGGGCGCAAGCGGCGTGGCGGCACCACCGGTCCTGGAAATTCTTGCCGATTTATCGCTGAACCCCGCTGAACCGAATTATGTGGTGACGACGGTCAATGCGCATTCAAAATTCATCACCGTGCCCTCACCCCCGCCCGGTGCTATTCCTGTGGGATTCCCTTCTGCGCCCACCATGCTTACGAGCGGCGTCTCAACCCCTCTGAAAGATTCCGGCGGCGTGACCTATTTGACCGTTCAGCCGACGAATCCACTGGCCTGGCCGCCCTCGTTTGGCGTGTTGGCGCAAGGAGAGCTGGACAATCCTTCCGTATTCAACCTGCTGGTGGTTTACGCGCCGCTGTCCGGTGGAGTGGGAGTTCCGGTTCCCGTGGTGGTCGAGCAGTTCAACCAGGCCTCTCTGCAAAACATTGCCGCACAGACTGCCAATTCGAAGTTGGTCAAGGCCAAGAGCTTCGAACAAGAGCCCAACCTCAGCCTTTCCGCGTATGCTTTGCTGCACTACGAGGCTCACAAGGCAACGCCTGCGATAACCCTCACCAGCGTGCTCCATGGAACTACAACCTGGACACCGCAGCCGGATCTGTTGGCCGCTTCCGCCACAGACGCCAACTTCGTCGTCGAAGTGGAATCCGACGGGACGGCGCGATTGCGTTTTGGAGACGAAGTCAACGGTCTGAGGCCTGAGCCTGATAGCGTCTTCACCGCCGCGTATCGCGTGGGCAACGGAACCTCAGGCAATGTGGGAGCCGAGTCTCTGATTCGTTTCGCAGGTGATCCGCGCATCATGGCCTGTAAGAACCCGATGCCGGCCGTAGGAGGAACCGATCCGGAAGCCGCGGACCAGATCCGGCGGCGCGCTCCGCAGGCTTTCATGACTCAGGAACGCGCCATCACCATGGCGGACTATGTGCGCGTGACCAAGATGAACTCCCAGGTGGACGGGGCCGTGGCCACCCTGCGCTGGACTGGCAGCTGGTACACCGTGTTCATTACGGCCGAGCCCAAGAGGGCTGGGAAGCTCACACCTGCTCTTCGCAAGGAACTCAAGAAAAACATCAACCGGTATCGACTCGCCGGGCAGGATATCGAGCTTGAATCGCCACAGTACGTCTCGCTGGAGATCGAACTTGCCGTCTGCGTGGATCCCAATTACTTCCAGGCCGATGTCGAAAAGCAACTGTTGCAGGTTTTGGGAAGCCAACGGCTGTCGAACGGGCAGAAGGGGCTCTTTTTCCCTGACACCTTCACCTTTGGGCAAACCGTGTACCTGAGTCCTATCTATGCTGCCGCCCGCAAGGTGGCTGGTGTGACCAGTGTCGTGGCTAATGTCTTCCAGCCACAGGGCGCGCCCCCAACAACGATTTACCTGGATAAAGGTGAAATCCCTCTCGGCGCCTTTCAGGTTGCGCGTCTGGACAATGATCCCGGTCTTCCTGATCACGGTCAGCTGACGTTGATCATGCACGGGGGTAAGTGATGAGCCTGAGCTGCAAGGGAACATCCGATTGCCTCTGCGGCTGCTGCTCCGGCATCAGCCGGCAGACACCTCACAATAAAAATAACCTTCCGGGATTGCCGGCAATTGCTTATCGCACCGGAACCTGGGCAACCTTCAAACAATCCATGCTGGCGCGGCTTTCCAGCGCGGATTATCCAGCGCTCGCCGGGCTCAAAACCCGAGACGATGACGATTTCAGCATCGCCCTGCTGGATGCCACTTCGGTGATGCTCGACATCTTGACCTTCTACCAGGAGCGCATGGCGAATGAGAGTTATCTCCGAACGGCCGTTCAACTCCAGTCCCTAACCGAACTGGCGCGGCTGATTGGATACCATCCTGCGCCGGGCGTCGGTGCCTCAGTCTACCTTTCATTCACGCTGCAGGCGGCGATCGGTCTGCCCACGGACCCGTCCACCGCCGCCATCACGATCCCCAAGGGGACACAAGTACAAAGCGTACCCACCCAGGGACAAACGCCGCAGACGTTCGAGACCTCTGCCGACATCCTGGCCAAGGCTGATTGGAACGAGCTGGCGGTTCAGACCGGCGTAACCTGGGCGGCGCAGACCGGCGATAAAGCTATTTATCTTCAGGGCACCACGACACAGTTGCAGCCGGGTGACGCGATCCTTGTGGTTGGCGATGAGCGACTTCAAGACAGCAGCAGCCCGCGCTGGGATCTCAGGCTCGTAACCGAAGTGGAAACCGATTCGATCAAGAATCGCACGCACGTGATGTGGAGCGAAGGCCTGGGTGATGCGGCCGCGGGCGTTGACCCGGCAAGCAGCAATCCCAAGTTTTACGCGCTTCGCCAAAAGGCTGCTTTGTTCGGATACAACGCGATCAATCCACTGGTGCTAACCTCAAAAATCCGTACGCAACTGGGCGGACTACTCAGCGGCAACGAGTGGACATTCGGAACCAGCAGCGCCGATGGCACCAATCTTGCCGACGAAAGCCTCGTTGACCTTGACGCTGTCTACTCCAAGCTCGCCGTTGGAGGCTGGCTGGCCCTGATCCACCCGGACAGCAATACGTCACGTTCGCCCTCCGGCTTCGTGACCCTCTATCTGATTGATTCCGTCACCTCCATCAGCCGCTCAGACTACGGCATGAGCGGAAAGATTACGCGCGTCGCTACCGACACTGCGGCTAATCTGTCCGAGTATTACGACGACACCCGCTCCACCTCGGGGTTAACCCAGAGCGAGGAACTAGCCGTCACCGAGCAGCCGTTGAGCTTTCCACTCTACGGCGCCTTCCTCGATCTCACAGAGGTACGCCCCGACTTGATAGGGGTGCAGGCCATCGCCGTTTATGGGAAGAGCCAGAAGCTGAGTGTGAACGTCGCAGCCGCTCCGTTGAAGTTCGAGCCTGACGATGGATCGGGATATCTCACCTTGCAGCCGAACGATATCGTTACCATACTTCAGCCCGTCCATCTTCCCCTCAACAGCGATGGTTCCATCCCCGATTGGAGTACGTTTACCGAGAAGCTTAATCTACGGGTGCTTGATTCCGGCGGCAGAACGGGAACGCTGTGGGCTGCGGTAGCCGATTTCACGCTGGTATCGGCCTCCGACAAAGATGCGACGATCCAGGAGTATGCTCTGGTTTCTTCCGTCACGATCGTGACGCAGGATTACCCGCGCACGCGGATTCATCTGAAGTCGGAGCTGCTCAACTGTTACGACCGCACAAAAACGACGGTGAACGCCAACGTCGGCCTGGCAACACAAGGCATGTCGGTGAGCGAAATTCTGGGCAGCGGAGCCGCGGCCACGCCGAGCCAGATGTTCTCTCTGAAGCAGGTGCCGCTGACGTTTATCCAGTCCCCTACGCCGACGGGCCGTCTTACAACGCTCCAGGTCACGGCAAACGCCGTCGCCTGGAAAGAAGTGTCCAACCTCTATCAACAGAAGCCGTCCGTCCAGGTCTTTGCTACGCTCAACCAGCCGGGCGGACATACCGACGTACTCTTCGGCGACGGAGTGGAAGGTTCGACGCTTCCCACAGGGCAGAACAATATCCAGGCCAACTACCGTATCGGCTCGGGACTCTCCGGCAATGTAGGAGCGGGTTCGATCACCACGCTGGTGGATCGGCCTCTCGGCGTCAGCGGTGTTGACAACCCGCAGGACGCCACAGGCGCTCAGGACCCGCAATCGACTGACGGCATCCGTGCTAATGCGCCGCTCTCGGTATTGACCTTGGGTAGGGCGGTGTCAATCACCGACTACCAGAACTTCGCCCGGAGCTTTGCGGGCATTGCGAAGGCTTACGCCATTTGGATTCCCAGTGGTCCCGGCCGTGGAGTGTTCATCACGGTTGCCGCCGCAGGAGGCTCGGCTCTGCCGCCCGGCAATCCCACTCTGAACAATCTGATCGCCTCGCTACACAGCTATGGCAACCCATTGATTCCGATCCACGTGCAGTCATTCTTGGAAACGCTGTTCAGCCTGAGTGTGGACGTCAAGTGCGACCCAGCCTACGACGCGGAAGCTGTGAAGGCTGATGTGAGGCAGCAGTTGCGCCAGAGCTACAGCTTTGGTGCCCGCACCTTTGGGCAAGGAGTTTCCGCAGATGAAGTCGACGCCTTCGTTCAGACCGTACCCGGCGTGATCGCGGTGAATGTGACCAAGCTTAAGGCGGGACCTACCAGCGCGGCAGGCGACCTGAGCAGCGGATCGTGGTCTGTTTCCGCCTACAACGACTGGCTCTCGCAGCGGGTAACGCTGACGCGTCCGTTTTCCAGTTCGCCGACCCGCATCTGCCCGTACCTGCCGCTGGCGAATCCGGACAAGCTGCCGGATGCCGCCGAAATTCTGGTCCTCGACCCTAAGCCGAAGAAGATAGTCGTGGAGGTAATGGCATGAGCTTGGACCTGTTCAACCTGCTGCCTGCCGTCCACCGCATGCGGGACATAGAGATTGCCGAGTCGGCGTCTCTGCTCACGCCTGCCGAGATCGTGGAACTCAATACCTTGAAGACACTGATTCCGCCACTGTCGATTGACGAGCAACTGCGGCTGAACGAACTCACCGCCAAGGCGTCGCGTGGGCCGCTTCATTCCTTGTTGCTGGTGATTCAGGGACAAATGGCTGTACTGGCGGAAGATCTCGATCAACTCTATGACGATCAGTTCATCGAAACCTGCGCTCAGTGGGTGATCCCCTATATAGGAGATCTCATCGGCTATCAGCCGGTGAAAGGAATCGCTCCGGCGATCGACAACCCGCGCTCGGAAGTCGCCGACACCATTTCGCTGCGCCGCCGCAAAGGGACCGTGCTGGTGATGGAGCAGCTGGCTCGCGACGTCACGGGATGGGGGGCACATGCAGTCGAGTTCTTTCAGATCCTCGGCGATGCGCAGTCCATGAACCACCTCCGGCTGTGGAACCATTACGCGCCGGACATGCGCTACTGGAAGACCGGCCTGTACATCGAGACTGGCTTCGACCGCACGGCGCATAAGGTAGACGTGCGGCGGATCGCTTCACGCCGCGGCCGCTACAATATTCAAAACATCGGGATCTCTCTGTGGTCGTTAAACGCTTACGGTGTTACCAAGGATCAGGGTGCGATCAGTGCGGTAACCCCACAGGCTCTACGTTTCAGTTCGTTGGGCATGGATATCCCGCTGTTTCACCGCGCGCTGCCGCAAGGCGAGAGGATCGTCGATCCGGCCCAACCGTTCAATGTAGTCGACCGGTTGAAGCGCCGAGTTCTCTGCGATGACTTGCAGAAGGGGATTGGCGCAGTCTACTACGGCGAAGACAAGAGTCTCGCGCTCTACCTCGACGAAAAGCTGTTGAATCCGTATGAGATCGAGGTCGCTAATCTGTCCGGCCCTGACGGGTCATGGGCCAATATGCCCGCAGCTGGCAGCCCGTACCGCGCGGTTGTGGACCCCGAACTTGGCCGCATCGCGCTGCCGCCCGCTGCCGGGGGACAGCCGCTCCCCAGCGTGAAGGTCTTCTATCACTACGGGTTCAACGCCGACATGGGTGGCGGCGAATATGACCGAACGGGCACCTTTATGGTGGAAGACCTGGCTTTCGTTTTTCCTTTTCCCGATACCGCCGGTGTGCCACGTTACACCACCCTGCAGGGGGCGGTGAACTTCGCCATCTCGCAGTTGTCGGCGAACGGTCAGGCGGCGGTGGAGATCACGGACAGTCGGACGTATTCGGAAACTGGTACGCTTGCCCTCACCGTTGACTTGCCCGCCGGCGCCAGCCTTGAGCTGCGCGCTGCCGAAGGAGCGCGCCCTACGCTGCTTCTGGATGGAGAAATCAGCGTGTCTGGGGCGGCATCCAGCAGTTTCTACCTGAACGGTCTACTGATCGCCGGCTCGACAGCCATGGCTCCGGCCAACCCGACTCCCGCCGCGCTTCTCCATGCTCCCGCCAGTCGACCAGGCGGCAACGCAAACGCTCTTGAGAAGCTCAGTATTTCGCATTGCACCCTGGTTCCCGGCTGGTCGGTTGACACGCAGGGTGCGCCACGCTTCGGCGCGCAACCCACACTGATCGTTGAACCGGCCGGGCTAGAGGTGATCGCCGCAAGGTCGATCATCGGCGCAGTCCGCGCGGGCAGGTTCGTCAGCGTCAAGGCCTTCGACACCATCATCGATGCGACCGATCCGACGAATGTCGCGATTGCCGACCTGGATGGCATTGCCGGAGTCGGGTCGCTGACGTTGGGCGGCCTCGAAACCGCCGATCCCGACGAAATTCCGCACGGATGCACCGTCATCGGTAAAGTACGCGCTGTGCTGTTGACCCTCGTCTCCGACAGCATTTTCTGGGCCGACCTAGTGAAGGGAGACACGTGGGTCACGGGCTTGATCGCCGACCGTAAGCAGGAGGGTTGTGTGCGCTTCAGCTTTCTGCCCATGGGTGCGGAGACACCTCGCCGCTTCGAGTGCGTGGAACAAGGCATCGCCTCACCGCAGCCGATCTTTTTCGCTTTCCGTTACGGACGCCCGGGATACATGAAGCTTATAGCTTCGACTCCGGATGTTGTCCGGCGCGGCGCGGACGACGGGGGCGAGATGGGGGCATTTCATTTTGTGCTGGCGCCGCTACGCGAAACAGATTTGCGCATAAGGATGCAGGAGTACATGCCGGTAGGGCTTGAGTTCGGGATCATTTACCAAAATTAAGAAAACCGTCATTGTTCGCCTAGACGGGAGGTAATTGTGAGTTTCGATAAAAGCCGATATACATTTGACCACCTAAATGATTACTCTGGGGTCGTCATGCAGCAGGGCCGCGTTCAGTTGGATTCCGACTGGAACGAATGGCTGGCGGAGCTTTCACGTCGCATCCAAGCCGGCGCGTTGGACATCTTAGGCAGCGCCGTCTATCCGACCACTACCCCTCATGCCTTCCAAATCAAGGCCTCCTCTGTTGGAGGAACCAATAGCCTTACCATCGGGCCAGGGCGCATGTATGTAGACGGCTTGCTCGCAGAGAATCATGGCGATCCAAAAGCGGCACGGTGGGATCCGGCGCTCGCCGAAATGTCAGACACGCCTCAGCCGCCGCCTTCGACCGAGACCGGCGCCATCGATTTCACGAAGCAGCCGTATATGCCGACGGACACCAAGCTGCCTCCCGGTAATGGACCGTTCCTGGCCTATCTCGACGTGTGGATCAGGCCGGTCACCTACTTGATGGATCCAGACCTCATCGACAAAGCTGTTGGCGTAGATACCACGGGCCGCCTGCAAACAGCTTGGCAGGTCAAGCTGTTGAACTTATCCAATTCGCCGGGAGCGACTTGTAACTCGGCGATCTCAGGCTGGCCTCCGCCCGCATCAGCCGGCCTACTCACCACCGGAACTGGGCCGATGCCTCCTTCCGGCCCATGCTGCCTTACTGCGGGGACCGCCTACACCGGGATGGAGAACCAGTTCTACCGCGTGGAGATTCATGAACAAGGAGTTGCGGAATCGAGCGCGGCGCCTCCGACCTCTCTCGCCGCCGGAATCGCAACCTTCAAGTGGTCACGCGACAATGCCTCGGTTATGACCGGCGTTACCAACATTGCCAATGTCACCAACAGCGCCGGCAACCCGGCCAGCCAGCTTGCCGTGCTAAGTTTGGGCCGAGATCAGGTACTCGGCTTCGCGCCTGGCAATTGGATCGAGATTCTGGATGACAATGTGGAATTCAACTCCCAGCCGGGATTGTTACAACGGCCTGGCGAGTTACACCAGATTGACACAATCGACTTCTCTGCCCGGACCATCACTCTGGTTACGACCCTTCTAGGGTTCCCGGCCGGCGACACGGATCCCAAAGTCCACACCCGCATTCGACGGTGGGATCAAGGCGGGAAGGTGTATGAGCAAGACGGCACTACGGTCTGGTGGGACGTCGATGCTCATGGAGGTGACATTCCCGTTCCGCCGCCTGGAACTTCGGTGATCTTAGAGAGCGGTATCACCGTTACCTTCAACGTCAGCACCCCGGGCGGCTCGTTCCTCACGGGGGATTTCTGGAACTTTGTCGCTCGCACAGCAGATGGCTCGGTGGAGAAGTTGGATGCCGTTCCACCGCGCGGCATCCACCATCACTATGCGCGGCTCGCCATCGTCACTTTTCCCGACTCAGCCCCGGATTGTCGAACGGAATGGCCGCCGACAACTTCCACGCAGAAGTGCGGTTGCTGCTGTACGTGCACCGTGGGCGACGGCGTAGAGAGCCTTGGCAAATACTCCTCGATCAACGACGCGATCGGCGCGTTGCCTGCCAGTGGCGGGGAAGTCTGCATCCTCCCCGGACGATACTCTGAACATATCGCCATTGAAGGGCGCCGGGATATCGTCCTTCGCGGCTGCGGCTGGCAGACCAGGATCGTCTCTCCTTGGCTCAAGCCGCCTGCAGCTCCTGCTGAAGGCAACAACCAGGCCCCGGCAGCGGCTGCGTCTTCCGGCTTTGCCGCGGTGATTACCGTCTCTTCCTCGCAACACATACAACTGCGTTCCTTCGCAGTCGAAGCCGCCGAAGACGAGGTTGGCATCCTGTTCGACGGCACCGGAAAACTGAGTGCCGGTCAGCAGCCGCCAGCAAGGACCGGGCAAGCTGCGACCGCAGTCTTGGTCCATCCTCCCGGAGTAGTCGACGTAACCATCGATGACCTCGTGATCACCGCGTCCACGCTCCCGGCCATTCTGGCCCACCGCGTCCAGCTGCTACAGATTGAGAAGAACCGCATCGCGATGGAAAACGTACGAAGCAGGTGGCCCGCTGTCTGGGTGAGCGGAGCCGAAATACGCCTCATTCACAACTGGGTGGGATTGCAAGCGATGAGGTCCAGCCGCACCCAGGACGCGTATCCCGACAGCGAATGGCTTCCCGCGACAGTTACCGCCGACTTGACTGCGGACGCAAAGGCCGCTGCGGCAGCCGCGTCTCCAATATTTATTAAGGAAGTGGTCCATCCCGGCGGGATCCAGATCGCCGGTCACTCGAGCGATGTACTTGTGGTGGAAAACGAGATCGAGCAGGCAGCCCATAACGGCATCACGCTCGGCAGCTTGTCGATCCTGGATACGAAGGGCAACGATACCGGCCAGATCAACGGCGTGACCGTTGTGGAACCGGGCCCCTGTGATACTACCGTCACTTTGCAGGTGTCCTCCACAACATCGGGTGGTCAGGGAGCTAAAGTTGCAGCCTCCGGTAAACTTCTCAATATCCAAATCACCCGGAACCGCATTCGCAATTGCGGTTTGTGCGGAATCGGTCCTGTGGGATTTTTCGACCTCGCGCAAACGCCCGAGGTCATCAGCATCGAGAATCTCACCATTAGCGCGAATGTCGTCTTCAGGACGGTGCTACGGCCGCTTGCCGCCTTTAGCGCGGGCGTCCCCATTTTCGGTTACGCGGCTATCTGCGTTCCCGATGTCGAAAATCTCGTGCTCCGCGACAACACCATCACCGACTTCGGAGAGCAGCCTGGCGCTCAGGTCTGCGGCATATTCATCCTGAATGGACAGATGGTCGAGATCAGTCGCAACAACGTACGCGAAACAAGAGACTGGAACCAGGCCGCGAGCAACGCGATCTCATCCGGTGGCGGAATGCGCGGGGGCATTGTAGTCTTACTGGCGACTCCACCCACATTTCCAACAGCCATTTCCTCGTTTGCCGCCGATGCGTTTATCTATGAACCGGGTTTGCCCGCCCTGCGCATCGAGCATAACATTGTTCGCGTGCCCCTAGGCGAGGCTCTGGCGGTTTTGGGATTCGGTCCCTTCTCCATCGTGAACAATCACCTGGGTTGTGGCGGCACGGTGAAGGCTAAGGCTGAAGAAAGGCCGCTCGCGGAAACAGTATTGATCTTGAACCTGGGCACCGCACTCGAGATGGCAAGCTTGTCAGGGAAGTTTGCTGGATTTAACCGCAGTGTGGGTCGGGATGCTTCCATCGGCTCAAGGGGCGGGTTCACCGGTACGGCGGGCGGAGCCGTTATTTTTACCAATAATATCTGCGAGTTGGAGACCGGCATGAGCCAACGCGCTTGTATCTCCTCGGTGGCGATATTCTCGCTCGATGACCTCATCTTTTCAAACAACCAGTGCTGGCTCGACGGGCCCAGGCTTACTGCCATCCTGGATGCCTTTCTAGTTGCCCAATCGCTTCAGGTTACCGGCAACCGTTTCCAGGAAGCCCCCGGATTCTCAGTTTATTTGTCCGGCCTTACATTAGGGGCCCTCAATATTACTACGCAGAACATTTCCACGTATTGCCTCTTCGCGAAGGGATTCATGCAACCGGAGATTGGTGTCAACAACCTTGTTGCCGTGATCAATCCAACTATTTGCGACGAGTTAAGAAGACGATTACAATTATAGACAATGGTGAGAGAAGAGAGAAAAGAGAGGATCGTTACTTATGGATACAAAAGCCACCGGTTTGCCGCCTGACGCTTCGCAGATAAGCAGTGAGGTGACTGCAGGAATCACCTCTGCTGACAGCATCGCAGTGCAAGGCATCCAGAACTTGCAGTGGGTACACCAGGCGCGGCTGTCGCAGTTGTCGCGCGCGCTTGCCGAAGCCAAGGCGCAGTACCCATCTGATAGCCCCGAGGTGAAAACTGCAGAGGCAGCCGTTGCCGCGAATACCGCCACCGTGGGCCGCGTTTCCATGGTGCGCCAGCGGTTGACAACTCCCGACCCTGAAGTCGCCAAGGACGGCTGGGCGTTGCATGGACACGTATATGTCGAAGTCGACTTGCAATTGAACCCTGTATCCGGCTTTACGGTGTTCTTGGTGGACGGACAGGAAACCTATCAGCGGGCCTTCGGATTCTCCTCTACTAATGAGACAGGCTATTTCCTGCTCAACTACCTGGGACCGCAGGTCGCCGCAAAGGCCACGGCTGTGCGAGTTTCACAAAGCACATCCGTTTCGCAAGTGTTTCTCAGGATCGCCAATACGAAAGCCCAGTTCGTTTTCCTCAGCAAGGCCGCCTTCCAGCCAGTGACGGGCAGTGCGACTTATAAAGACATAATCCTGCCTCCCGGCAATCTTGGCGATCTGCCAAAGGAGATCCGGGACATCGCGCTACCGAAGAAGACGAAAAAGTCGGTCTCTCCAGCTGAGCGGAATGGGTGAGTGATAGAGTGCGCATGCCTCATGCCTACTGGAAGAGTTGCGGCTGTTCGTTGATTTCATAATCGACGACATCCAATGGTATGAGTTCTGTTGGGCAAAAGATGCTATTAGACCTAGCAAGTAAGTTCCCACATTCTCTTTTGAAGAGCCTTTGTTTCACAGGGCAATTCGCAGTCCATGAAAGGAGAAAAGGGGGTTGAGTACGATAGCTAGTCGAACGGCGCCAAGCGACGTCTCTACTCTTGCGATCTGCCTCTCGAACTCGAAGGACATCGTTGTGATTTGGCTGAATACAAAGCTGGTGCAGACTGATGTCACTTACCATGGCCCGTGCATCACGGAACTTCACTACTCTGTTGCGCCAGCCGGTCATCACGCGCCCAACCCACGTGTGGGCGGCGGATATCACGTATCTTCCGATGCAGCGCGGCTTCGTTCTCCGGGCCATCCTGGGCTGGGCGAGCCGCCGGGTGCTGAACTGGTTGTCCAATACGTTGACCACGGGTTGCTGCCTCGATGCCGTGCGGGAAACAGCCAGTCGGTATGGTCGCCCGAAAATCTTCAACACGAATCAAGGCTGTCAGTTTATCAGTCAGGAGTTCACACAGGACTTTGCCCCGATCTGAGGAAAAAATCACGTCGGCGGTGGCGCAGGCTCGAAAAGGTGGTGGCAAAGGGATCTGGCCAAAAGATAAGACGACGGAACGGTTTACGGTATCAAGTCGCTCGTCTGTCACTGAGAAACAGGTCATTCTGCCCAAACTCTTCTGCCGCATCGTGAACTTTATGGGCAATGGAGGGAGCATCGACGGCTTCAAGGACTTCCTTGCCGCTAATCCAGATCCGGTTCTGGAACTCAAGAACGGCCACTTCACCAACTCGATACCTTCGTCGAAGTGACAGGAGAGAAAGTCAGACTCACGGTCAATCCTGAGGATCTGGTGTTTGTCGAAAAGTAAGCAATACAGGAGGGAGCCGCGCAGTTGAGGCTACATATAAACGAAATGGAGGCATCGGCCATGAACAGAGCCTCTGTTCCGCAGACGACTCGAGCAACGAAAATCCGGACGTCACGTTTTGACGAACACTCTAAACAGAGGGAGATGGGATGCCGACATCCAAGGTGAACGTTTGGTATGGGTGGGTTCCTGACCGGCCAGATCAGCGGGACAAACTCTATGCCGCCATCGCTGCGCCGCCGCCGACATTGCCCTCAAAGGTGGATCTTCGCGAAGATTGCTCGCCCGTGGAAAATCAGGGGCAACTCGGCAGTTGCACGGCGAATGCGCTGGTGGGCAACCTGGAGTTGCTGGAAAAGAAAGCCGGACATCACCCCACGAACCTGAGTCGGCTGTTCATCTACTACAATGAGCGGGCGATGGAAGGCACCATCGGCGAAGATGCCGGGGCGATGATTCGCGACGGCGTCAAATCGCTCCTCAAATTGGGTGTCTGCACCGAGAAACACTGGCCGTACAAAATTGCGAGATTCACCAAGAAACCGTCGTCGGCCTGTTACAAACAGGCTCGGGATCATCAGGTGACCTCCTATCACCGAGTCATCGGCTTGCAACAGATGAAGCAATGCCTTGCGGAGGGATACCCCTTCGTGTTTGGGTTTTCGGTCTATGAATCATTCGAATCTCTTCAAGTCGCCAAGACCGGTCGATTGAATCTACCCAAACCGAGTGAAAAGCAGGTCGGCGGTCATGCCGTGTTGACTGTGGGGTATGACGAACAAACCGAGCGGATGCTCGTACGGAATTCCTGGGGTGCGGACTGGGGCATCGAGGGATATTTCACGATGCCCTATGACTATCTCTCGAATGACAACCTCGCGGACGACTTCTGGACGCTCCGGGCGATCGAGGAGGAGTAACGCTCCTATGGCGATGCAGCGCACAACGTCCTTCACGAACCGCACCACACCAACAGTGGCTTCCTGGTCGCCGAACAGGACTTCTGTGGCCGGCATCCTCCAGCGCCAGTGCGTCTGTGGGACCCACACAATGGGTGGCGGGGAGTGTGCGGGCTGTACAAAGAATAAGAGTAGTCTGCAGCGGAAGCTTACCATCGGAGCCAGCAACGATCCGTTAGAACAAGAGGCTGATCGAATCGCCGATCAGGTGCTGACGGCGCCTGCACATTCTTCCCTCAACGCCGTCTCGCCACGCATTCAACGTGTCACGGGGTACGCAACTGGGCAGACTGATCTCGCGCCAGCCAGCGTCGACCGTGTCCTTGCCAGTCCAGGAAGACCACTGGAGCCAGCCCTGCAACAGGAGATGGGCCAACGCTTCAGTTATGATTTTTCCCGAGTGCGAGTGCATACTGACGCCGCTGCTGAGGAATCGGCTCGGGAAGTAAACGCCAATGCCTACACGGTGGGGCACAACATCGTGTTTGGCGCGGAGCAATTCGTACCGGCGACGCATGCGGGGCGGCGGTTAATCGCCCACGAATTGGCGCATGTTGTGCAACAAATATCGGTGAATCAGTCTGGGCTCGGGCCCACTCTCCTCCTTCAGCGACAGCCGGCTGCGCCGAACCCGAGGGTTCGAGAGCGTGTGGTAAAGAGGGTGAATCTGGGCGAGCGTAGTCGGACAGTCGTCAAGATTGAGGTGATCGGTGATGCGAGTCCACGCTGGCGCTCGGCGAAGACACTGCAGATTGCCGACGAGCTGAACTGGCGCCTCTCCGAGAAGCGTGCGCAGGCCGTATGCGCAGAGACCGAGAAGATTCTCAAGGCTCTTATTCCCATCCACATGCTCCTCTTCGAATGTCACTACAAACCTTACAGCGAACTGTCCAAGCCGGTCAGGGCTCTCGACGAGCCGGCGGACGTCTCAGCGGACTTCCAGGGCCGTGGCTCGACGGAGACGTTAGTGGAAGCAGGGAGACGCGGAAGGAGAGCCAACGACCCTTTCATGCGGCGCGTCGAGGTTGGGGTGACGCTTTACAAGCAGACCGATGCCTTCACCGGGGAGGATCTCGATCTCCGCGAGCGCAAGTCCGGCGCGACGAGAGACTGGGGCCTATGGATAGCGGACAAGATAGGTCTGCAAGCTGGCGCTAGTTCCTATGAGATTACACTTGAGCTACGGAACGAGAAAACGGGCCAGGCCGGCATGTATATGGGTTGGGTTAGTGGGGGAGGACCGGGAGCAAACATCCCGGGAGCAAACATCATCGCCAAGACGTCTCTCCCGAAGTTCAAAAAATTCAGGACACCCAGGCCGATGACGTTCGCTGACTTTAATGGATCGAGGATTGCGGTCGGAACCATCGGTGCCAGCCTCGGTGTCGGTTTGCAACTGTCTGGGTTCAGATTTGTTAGCTTCGTCGGTGGTCAGGCGACACCAGGATGGATTCGGTTAGGGGGTCTATCGTTCGGTGGGATAGGGCTCGGTGCCAACCTTGGCTTGGGGGTAGTATTCCTCACTAACCACCCGCCAGAGGAGTACACAGAAATAACGCGCGTAGGGCGGGAACTACCGCCGCGTGAGTCATTCGCATCTGAGACCACCACACATAGGGTGTTCTTTGCGACCGGATCGGATGAGGTGACCGCTCTGGAGTCCAATCTTCTTAAGGAGTATCTCATTGACATTGTGAGCCGAAGCGGACTCTGACCTCGATCGTGTACGATCAGGATCCAAGCCCGCTTAGCCTGCATAGTGAGTAGAGCGAAGTGAAATCCATCACGGGACGGTGGATGGATAAATGAAGAGACAGGCGAAGCCAAAAGGGTCGGGAATGTTTGTTTGATCGTCAAGGGAACAGGTAGAGATCGATTAGCGTGCGGGAGAGGTTGTTGCTGGAGGGCTCACCAGTTCCAGCCGAGCCGGCCGAGAGCGCTGCACCTGAATGGCAAAATAGAAGGCTCGCAGGAACGGACTCAGAGAATAGAGTCAGGACTTGCATCAATACATTTAAGTGAGCGCAAGACGCTTCTGACGCCAAAACCCCTTCTTGGAGGAGCGCCGAGCCACACTGGAGGAGGCTATGCCATGACAACGTTGCAAATCGGATCGAGCGGTCCCGATGTTCTGAAGCTTCAACAAACCCTCAAGGAACGGGGGTTCGATCCGGGCAACATCGATGGCCAGTTCGGGCGTGGGACGGAAGCGGCGGTGCTTGCGTTTCAGAAAAGTGAGGGGCTGTATTCCGATGGCGTCGCCGGGCCGCGCACGCTTGCGGTGCTGGGACTGGCGGAACCGACGGATGTGGTGAGCGCCGTTCCTGGCGTCACCGTCACCGTGGTGTCGGAAATGTTTCCCCATACACCGATCGGTAACATCAAGGCGAATCTGCCGCCTGTGCTCCATTCCCTCGTGGATCGTGAGCTGACGGACAAGCCGATGGTGCTCGTTGCGCTTTCGACCATCCGCGCCGAAACAGAAAGCTTCGAACCGATCGCGGAAGGCCGATCACGCTATAACACCTCGCCCAATGGTCATCCGTTCGACCTCTACGATTATCGCAAGGACTTGGGCAACCAAGGCCCTCCGGACGGCGAGCAATATCGGGGACGAGGGTACATCCAGCTCACGGGTCGCCTGAACTACGGCAAATACGGGGCGGCGATCGGCCTTGGCGATCAATTGCTGAGCAAGCCGGACCTGGCGAGCGATCCAGATACAGCCGCCCGACTGTTGGCGGCATTCCTGAAGGACAAGCAGCAGCCGATTCAGGAGGCGCTACTGGAAGGAGATCTCAAGACCGCTCGTCGTTTGGTGAACGGCGGGACCAACGGGCTCGACCGGTTTGCCGAGGCCTACAAGGCCGGGCAAGGCCTGATTGCGTGAGGAGGAGCTCTCAGCTCCGGCCGAACCGGTCGAGGATGTCCGTGATCTTCACACTTCATTCGAACCAGCAGGCTCTTGGCGAATGATCACACCGTTACTACGTCGGCACGGGGTTTTTCTAGGTGATCATTGTTGGGAGTCCAATTAAGATCTGCCTCAGCATCCAACATAGTGAGTCCTGTTTGCCTTCTTGCCGGTCGGCATCCTGGAATCTTCCAACAACGGTGAGGATTGTCGCTTTTCGGCACACATATCGTTGTACGTATGAGCCGTTTCCTCCTTGTCTCGTTTCCTCTTGCAGCCTCCCTGCTAGGCGTAACGTTTTTAGGTGTTCTCGCGAGACCGCCACTTGCTGCGGCGGGAGGAATGACAGAGGCCTTTCCTGTTCAGAAAGCCGCACCAACAGCGAGTGGCGCCGGGGCAAGCAGACGCATGCGCTTAGACAGAGACCCAGTGTGGAAAGTTGCCACGATGTTTTTCAGCCGGTAGCTTCTATCTGTTTCTCGTGCTGGATCTAACAAGGAGGACAGGCTCATGCCGACTCAGGATCAGACCGGGGGCCCCACGCCCCAACTGTTTTTTCAGACGGCCAATGCCTACCAGCGAACGCAAGCGCTGAAGGCGGCCGTCGACTTGGATCTGTTCTCAGCTCTTGGAGAGGGGAAGGATACAACGGAAGCCCTCGCGCAACGCTGCGGAGCGGCGGAACGAGGTGTGCGAATTCTCGCGGACTACCTGACCATCCATGGCTTCCTCGTAAAGGAGGGGAACCGCTACAGGCTGACGTCCGATTCGGAGTTGTTTCTCGATCGACGGTCTCCTGCCTATCTGGGATCCGTCCTGGGCTTCCTGCACGCACCGAAATTTATTGAGGCCTTCCAGAACCTCACCGAGGCGGTCCGCAAGGGAGGCACCGTGGTCCGTGAGGCTGGGACCGTCGCGCCTGAACACCCGCTTTGGGTCGAATATGCCAAATCCATGATCCCCATGATGGCCAAGCCGGCAGAGGAGATGGCTCTTTTTGTGAGTCGTACTCAGTCGGACGTGAAAAAAGTCTTGGACATCGCGGCAGGGCACGGGCTGTTCGGGATCGAAATCGCCAAACGTTGCCCTCACGCAGAGATCGTCGCACTCGACTGGCCGAACGTCTTAACCGTCGCGCAGAATCTCGCGCGCCGCGCCGGTGTTCAGGGTCGCTACCGGACCATCGCCGGGGATGCCTTTCAGCAGGAGTTCGGGACAGGATACGACCTGGTGCTGCTCACTAATTTTCTTCATCACTTTTCCTCCGCCGCATGTGAAACGCTGCTCCGCAAGATTTATCGATGCCTCGAACCTGGAGGCCGAGTGCTGACTCTGGAGCTCGTGCCCAACGACGACCGCGTCACGCCGCCTCCGGTGGCCGAGTGCAGCCTGATGATGCTTGCCACGACCCCGGAAGGGGACGCCTACACGTTCAAAGAATTCGAGCGGATGTTCCGCGCGGCCGGCTTCAGTCGAACCGAGCTGCATTCCATGCCCGGCTCGCCTGAACAGCTGCTCGTGGCTTATAGATAGGTTGCCGGGGGAGGACAGAGAGGCTGAGTCTTTGTGGGGCGAGCGCGTCATCGCGATCCTGTCCGAGGGTTTTTCTTGGCGATCATTTTTGGAGTACCCGAAAATTTGTCTAAGGTATCCGAGGTGGTGGCTTTTTTTCTTATTTACTTTTTGTCACTCGACTCCTTAGTATCTTGCGATCGACGACAGGCGTCGTTGTTTCGCACATCCAACAGTTAACATTTTTCGCATGAGCCGTATCCTCCTCCCACTTCCTCTTGCCCTCTCTCTCGGTTTGATGTTCTTGTGTGTCCTTGAGAAACCTCTCTTTGCCGCACAGAGCGGACCGACCGAGGTCTTCCCTGTTCAGAAAACCGCACCAGTCGCGGTCGTGATTGAAACAGTCGGGAGCGAAGCTGACCTGCGGCAGCAGATGCGTGTCAAGAATCATGTCGCTGAACTCTCCAACGGAACCATGCGGTTTTCGGAAGCACCGTTAGGGAGTTTCGGCTTCATTGCGCCACAGCCTCTCGGAATGGCCTTGGTCATGCAAACACCCGATCTGCAATTGGAGCGAGTGGCCTCAACTTCGAATGCCTATGAAATCCATAAAATCGCGGATGGCAACGGACTGCTGGTTGGATTCATGACGAGGGAAGCGGCCTCTCAGATATCCCCCAGCGAACGGCCGAAAAATCTGCACATTGCGCTTTACTCTAACTCTGTGGATGACGCACCTACCATCGTCGCGGTTCCGCTCAATAAGTTGATGGTGGATCGGCTGCCGATCAGATTCGACTCTAAAAAGTCAGAGAGTCCCGTGATACTGAACATGGATTTGCTCACTACGGCCAACCGGAAGTCAACCACCGGGCGATAGCCCTAATGAAAATATGAAGAGAGACAGCCGTCCGTCCGTGAACGTATTGACAGCCCATGCGGAGTTGAGTATCTTGCGACTCTTACGATCGACGAACAGCGACCGTGAACATCACATCTTTCGGTCAAGTCGGTTGGTTGTTGCCGAAACGATGTTGTCTTCCGATTTTGCACATGGTTGATGGAGGCCGGCTGAGCAGCCTTCGCTGCTCACTTACACTTAATGTAATGTTATGAAGGAGGTCGGTTCATGTCTCACCGTCATTACACATTCACCCGAGTCTTGAGTGGACTCGCCGGCGTTGCGCTGTTTATTGCGCCGTCGGTCCTGTTCGCTGAAACTCCATCGCATGTGGCGATGAATCATCAGGCGCCGGGTTGGGCCGAGCAGCTGAAGGGGCAGACGATCATTGAGGATACGATGGAAGGCCGACCGGAGCGTACCTCCATGGTCGAGCGGCAGCACCAGCGTATCATGCAACAAATGGAACAGGACGCGACTGCCCAACGCAGCGGCGGGTACTACAATGATCTGAACATGATGCACCAATACGGTGCCGGAAATCAGGATGTGCTGCTCATGTCGAACTCCGGCGTAGAACCGGTGTCGATGTCGGGCGGGCGCTGTCCGGCATCCGCGCCGGTCCGGAAGTACGACGTCTCGGCGATCAACGTCGAGATTTCGCTCAATATGTGGCTCGACTTCTACCCCGGCTACATGTACGTCCTGACCGAGAACCTTGAAAAAGTGCGGGCAGAGGAAGGGGTCAACCGCGCGGCCCGCGAGAAGGAAGGCTATGATCCTGGAGCGGTCAAGAACGGATTGCAGAGCCAGTGGATTCAGCCGTTGGTGCTCCGAGGTAATCAGGGCGATTGTGTCAAGCTGACGCTTCGTAATCAACTGGAGGGCGGCGAGGAGGTCAGTCTCAACATTCACGGCTCCAGCATGATCGTCGCCTCCACCGGCAAGCCGGCGACGACGACGAATCCGGACAGCATCGCAGCTAAAGATAAGTCCGTGGATCTCGAGTGGTACATTCCGCCGACCCAGCAAGAGGGCGGCCGGCAATTCCACTCCTACAGCAACGATCGCGAGCTGACCGTGATGGGTCTGTTCGGCACCTTCGTCGTGGAGCCTAAGGGGTCCGAATATCTCGATCCGCTGGGAACCGGCGAGCCGACGCCGATGAGCAGCGGGTGGCAGGCCATCATCAAGAACGGGGCAGGGCCTGACTTCCGAGAATTCGTGATTTTCTATCACGAAGTCGGGGACGAGGCGTTTCGACCGCTGAACAAGAAAGGCGACTTCATTCCTCAACGTGATCCCTTGACCGACGTCTACCGGCCGGTGGCTCGCGCATTGAACTACCGGAGCGAACCCTTCG
The DNA here is from genome assembly GCA_011090425.1 of Nitrospira sp. LK70. Taxonomy (GTDB): domain Bacteria; phylum Nitrospirota; class Nitrospiria; order Nitrospirales; family Nitrospiraceae; genus Nitrospira_D. The sequence continues at coordinate 50,153 of PHGD01000006.1, forward strand.
GCGTCGACAACATGCAAACGCAGCACGAGTACTTCGGGTTCGAAGACGAATCCATGGCCTACAGCGCCTATACCTTCGGCGATCCGGCGACGACTATTCCCCGCAGCTATCTGGGCGATCCGGCAAAGTTTCGCCTCGTGCACGGGGGGTCGGAGGTGTTTCACTCTCACCATCCGCACGGCGGATCGATTCGTTGGCCGCGGAGTCCCCGCGCCATCGATGAAATGCCTTTGTGGCATACGGCCAAGAACGGGCCGGTCAAATATCCCGTGATTCGGACCAAGTCCGACCGAGTGGACGTGGAAGTCATCGGACCGTCCGAGACCATGGACCTGGAAACCGAATGTGGCTCCGGCCTTTGCCAACAGTTGGCCGGGGACTTCCTGTTCCACTGTCACGTCGCTCACCATTACATCGCAGGGATGTGGGGCTATTGGCGTGTGTACAACACGTTGCAACAGGGAACCTATCATAATGACGTGATGCCGGATCTGCGTGAACTGCCGGACCGGGCCGGCCGTATTCAAAACGGTATTACTTCGGATCAGCTCATCGGTCGCACCCTGGACTGGTTCGGAAAGACCTTCACCATCGTCAAGGATGGGAAGACCAACTGGAAGGCATCACCTGCCGTCGTCAATCTGAAGGACTGGGTCACTATGCAGCTGCCGCCGCAGGGACAGCCTGGGCACCAGAAAGATGAGCGCGCCCAGACCCGTTCCTATGACGCAAGCGTGCTGGATTGGGCTTGGCAGGGTGATCGTGCGATGACCGAACGTGAAAACACTGTGGACAATCCGCGGTACAAGTCGCCGTCTCCCGGCAACCGGCTGCCGATTCTTTTTGAGAGCGCCACCGGAAAGATTGCCTGGCCGCATTTGACACCCCATTTCGGGCGTCGTGTGATCTTCTCTCAGAATCACAATCCTGCTCCATGGTTGGATATGATCCATCTTGAGGACGACGGATTGCCCAGTTCCTATCCGGCGAAGCCGGGAGAGAATGGGCGATGGAGCATGTGCCCGGAGAATGCCGGCTCCAAGAAATACAACGTCCATTTCATTCAGACGCCGATAACCTTGTCCGACAAGCAGGGCGATACGCCGGCTATCGTGGACAAGGACGGGCTGATTTACGTGCTGCATGAGGAAGAAGCGCAGACCAGGAAGAGCGACATCAAGTATCCGCTGGTGGTGCGGGCCAATATTTATGATTGTATCGATTGGATGTTGACCAGCGAGTGGCCGGACGATGACCATGTCAACTTCCAGGCATCGAAGATCAATACACACTGGCACTTCTTGCAGTTCGACAATCAATCGTCCGACGGCGTCATCAGCGGCTTTTCGTATGAGCAATCGGTGCGTCCGTTCACGATGCTGGAGAAGAAGTTGAAAAAGGGCCTACCTGTGCCGATGAATACGGTGTTCACCAAGGCTGCGAAGAAGGGCGAGCGGGTCATTACGGTGAAGAACGCCGCCCAATACCATCCGAACGTGGAACTCCTGATCGGCGCAGACAATGTCGAAGGCAACGAGATCGGTCGGGTCAAGTCGATCCAAGGCAATCAGATCACGCTCTATCGTCCGCTGAAAAACGCCCATCCGGCCAACGACATCGTGACGGTAGAATTCGTCCGGCAGCGATTCTGGGTGGATTCCGACGTCGGGACGGTCTTTTGGCACGACCATGCGCTGGGACGAGTCACATGGCCTCACGGAGGGTTCGGCACGATCATCATCGAGCCGGTTGGTTCGACCTATCATAATCCGAAGACCGGCAAGGAGGTCCGGAGCGGTCCGCTCGTGGATATTCGAACAGCGGAGCCGGTTGGATATGGGGTGAACGGCAGCTTCCGGGAGTTGCTGGTGCAGCTCAATGACACCGTGCCTCATACAGTGAATATCGTGACGGCCGGCAATCCCCCGGGGCAGCCGATTGAAGTGGCATTGGAAGCCGGGAAAACAGTATCTTTCCCGATGCCGGAAAAAATGCCGATGGTGCCGATGTCCTTCCTCAACGGCGGAACCCATACGACGGGTGGTGGGCTGAATTTCAAGGCCGAGCCCATCGCGAGTCGTTTGGCCGCGAACCCTGATTCGTCCAAGTTATTCAGCAGCGCCGTCCACGGCGACCCCTATACGCCGATGGTCCGAGCGTATTTGGGCGATACGGTGGTGTTCCGGTTGCTTCAAACCATGGCGAACGAGACGATGGTATGGACGCTTTCAGGCCATACCTATTTAACGGAACGTTATGCGGGCGATGCGAACCGGAAGAACTCGATCCATATCGGCATTGCCGAGCGGTACGATCTGGTGGTGCCGCAAGCAGGCGGACCACGGCTGCAGCCCGGAGACTACATTCACTTCAACGGCCGCGGGTCGAAGTTCTCGGAGGGTGCCTGGGGCATTATGCGGGTGTTAGACAAGGAGGCGCCGGACCTCCAAAAGCTCCCTGCCGGATACAGCCGTCGCAATGAGATCCCGAAGCCGCTGGAGGTCTGTCCGGCTGAGGCCCCGGTGAAAAATTTCAACGTTGTGGCGTTGGATTATCCTTCGATGAAGTTGAACCCGAAGGCGCCTGACACCATCGAGGTCGACTTCGAACGGACGATTCAGATGGTCAATCCGAACGCAAAGATTTATGCGTTGGAGGAAGATGCCACGAAGGTGTCCGCTGGTGTCCAGCCGATGCCGCTGACCTTGCGGGCGAATGTCGGGGATTGCCTCAAGGTGAAGCTGACCAACCGGTTGAAGGAGGGCCGAGCCTCGTTCTCCGCCATCGGCTTGGTGTTCAATCCCAAGGATTCGCTCGGTGCAAACGTCGGGAACAATCCCGGCGAGCAGACCATCGCGCCGGGAGAAAGCCGCACCTACACGTACTACGCTGACCCGTTCCTAGGTGAGACAGCATCATTGGTGTGGGACTGGGGTAATGTAGTCACCAATCCACGGAACGGACTTTACGGAGCAGTGGTGATCGGCCCGAAGGGCGCCCAGTACCGCGATCCGAAAACCGGTGCTGATATTTCGACGAAAAACAGCTGGATAGCCGATGTCATCGTCGATCGGACGATTCAGGGTTACGAGCATCGCGTGAATTACCGCGACGTGGCGCTGTTCTTCCAGGACGAGGACAATATCATCGGGACGAGTTTCATGCCCTATGTGCAAAACACGGCGGGCTTGACGGCCGTCAACTATCGAGCGGAGCCGTATAAATTCCGCGAAGAGAAGGGCTGTACCCTCGGGAAGGTGTTCCAGCCTTGTGTCGTGGACAAGCCGGAGGATCCGGCGACGCCGATCATTGAGGCGCATGCCGGGGATCCCGTTCGGATCCACGTGTTCGGTGCGAGCAACGAACAGAACGGCATGTTCAGTGTCGAACGCCATGAGTGGCCGATCGAACCGTTCATGCGTGGAGCAGACATGATCAGCCTGGTGGAGTTCTCCGGGTCGGAGGCGCTGGATGCGTTCCTCCCGAGCGCCGGGGGGCCGTTCCGCATGCCGGGTGATTATGTCTGGAGCAATCAACGGTTACCCTACTCGCAGTCTGGACAGTGGGGCTACCTGCGGGTGTTGCCGACTGGAGATCAACGGTTATTGCCGCTCTCCGGTGCTGGGACAGGAACGAAGAGTGCTTCTGTCGGTGAACCGGTACAGGTCGTTCCCGTAGCAACGCGGTAACTCGATTGCCTCTCGGAGAGGCAATCACAACTTCGAAGAGGGGGAGGCCTGTGCTCCCCCTTTTCCTTTATGACAGGCATCTGGTAGCATGAAAAAACCAACTCCTAATTGAAAGTGAACATGCCATGAAAGCAACGTTGGTTCCAGCCCTGATCGTTATGGCCTGGGCTTCTACGGCCTGGTCCTATCAAGAGATTGAAGTGAAGGACGGCGGAACCGTCACGGGAAAAGTGAGGATGACGGAAGGAAAGCCGATCCCCAAAGGGTACAACCTTGTCACCTTTCCGGATCCTGTCTATTGCGGAAGAATTTCCACCGGGACCGGGTGGAGGATTTTGGACGAGTTCAGCCTTTCGCCAGAGCGAGGCCTCAAAGACACGGTTGTGTTGCTGATCGATGCGGAGAAGGGAAAGCCGTTTAAGTTCGTGCCGCCCACCATCGAGGCCCGCGACTGTCGGTTTTTGCCTTTTGTCACCGTGGTGAAAGACCGAGCCGAGGTTCGAGTCATCAACATGGATCCGGTGTTTCATGACATTCAGGCGTATGAAACGTCGGATCTCGGCCCCCGTGTGTTATTCAACACACCGCTTCCGATGAATCCCATGCATGTGCGCGATGCCGGGTCCGAGAGTCATGAGCATCTGGCCGGACAACCGATGGTCGAAGTCGTCAAAATGACGAAGAACCGTCGATTTTTCGTCATGCAGTGTGGATTTCATGCCTACATGGAAAGCTGGGGGTTCGCCGTGAACAATCCCTATTACACAGTGACCGATACGGAAGGACGTTTTTCGCTGTCAGATGTGCCTGCCGGCGAGTATACATTGATGGCGTGGCATCCCGGAGTAGGGACGGTGCTAGAAAAGAAAATATCGGTGTCACCGAAACAGACGCATCAAGTAGATTTCACGTTCGAATCTCCTAAAGGGCGTCGAAGCGTCCACGAAATTGCGGAGAATCCACATTTCGGGTTGGAGGCGCTTGGCAAACCCGTGGAGATTCGTCCGACGCTCCAACTGCAGATCCCGTAATGCCGTTCGGTGGAATAGGAGCATTGCCCGTGAGTAGAGTTGTCGCTTGCATGTCCGGTTTGAGCGCAGCCCTTGTTTTTGCGGTAGTCCTCCCATCAGTCACGCCGGCAAGCGCTTATGATGTGATAAAGGTACGACAGGGTGGAACCATCGAAGGGACGGTGACGCTCGATGGATCGGTGCCGGAGCCGAAGGCGTTCAGTCTGATCACCTTTCCGGATCCCGCCTATTGCGGCCGAATCTCTAATGGCAGCGGGTGGCGCTTGCTGCATGACTTTGTTGTCGGTCATCAGGGAGGCCTGAAGGATGCCATTGTGCTCCTGGAAGGAGTCGAAGCCGGAAAACCCTTTGAGATCTCTGTTCCATTGATCGAAGCCCGCGATTGCATGTTTCAGCCGTTCATGACCATTGTTCGTAATGGGCATGCGGTCGAAGTCATCAATATGGATCCCGTGATGCATGATATTCAGGGCTATGAGACGTCGTTGGAAGCGGGTGCGCGAGTCTTGTTCAATAGTCCGTTGATCATGAATCACCAGCATCGTCGAGGGGATATCCATGCGACGCACGACCATGCGCCAGGAGCATCGTTGGTCGGGCCGATTTATTTGAACAAGGGCCGACGCACGTTTTACATGCAATGTGGCTTCCATGCCTACATGGAAAGCTGGGCCATGGCCGTGAACAATCCTTACTATGCCCTGACGGATGCCGAGGGGAAGTTCTCGATCACCGGCATTCCTCCCGGCACCTATCAGTTGGTGGTATGGCATCCGCAGACAGGACCTGGAACGACAAGGATGGTTGTGGTGCAACCGGATGGAAAGTTGCGTGAGCAACTGTCGCTGCCCGCTCCCAAGGGGAATCGAACCGTGTATAAGGTCATGGATAGCCCTCGGTTCGCCCCTGAGTCATTAGGGTACCCTGTTGACATCCAGCCGTTCGTCGAACGCCAACAGTGATAACCCTCCCTCCCATGAGCCGGAATTCTCCGGTACGTCCGTCGAACGGGTAACAGACAAAACGATCACACAGGCATGAGCGCAACCGGCCAGCGGCGCGAAGGGTAGAGGATGAATCCGCTGAAAACGCGACAACATGTGACCGTCTTGTTCGCTCTTGTCTGGTGCATTTCTGTGGCTGGACCTGCCTGTGGAGGAACGGCTTCGCAGATTAAGCAGAGTCAGGCACTCTATGACAAGAAGGAGTATCAGAAGGCTCTTGAAGAACTGGACAAGCTCGATTCTCAGACGCTGGGCGCACCGGATGTTCGTCGACTCAAGATTCGCACATTGCTGAGACTGGGCAACCCGAAGAATGCCCTTACAAACTATGATGAGCTCGTGCAGGTCTTGAAGCATGATGCCCCTCCGATCCTTCGTGAGATCTCACTCGGATTTGTGCTTGTCCTGACGAAGGATATGCGCGAGCAAATGCGTGGTGCGGCCTATACAGCCCTGAAGGAATGGCAAGACCCAGAGTCGATTCCGTTTCTGGAAGATGGGCTCAGCGACGGATCCGGTCTTGTCCGAGCCTTAGCTGCTGAAGGACTTGCGAAGTTGAACGAGGGACGCCGTTCGACTCGATTCCGGAAGGCCTTGGAAGACCAGGCTGCATTGGTGAAGGTGGCGGTACTCAAGGGGTTTGCAACATCCGGTGATACTTCCGTTATCCCGCTCGTCGAGCCCCTACTGAATGATTCTGAGATACGGGTGCGGGTCGCAGCCGCCGAGGTGCTCTGTAATTTCAAACGACCCAGAGGCTGTGAACTGCTCTTCCACTATGCGAGGGCGCCGAATCCAGATGAGCGGGCCTCGGCGGTTCGTGCCCTGGTTGATCGGCAGGCGACAGAGGTTTTGCCGATTCTCATCGAGTCGAGTGAACACAAGCAGCCGTCGGTGCGCGGGGCTGCCGCCGCAGGGTTGGCCCATGTGCCGACGGCCGAAGCAGTCACTGCGCTGACACGACTGCTGAGAGACCCTCTCCCACCGGTGCGGATCGCTGCGGCTGTCAGCCTAGGGCAGCTGCGCGGATTTGATGTACGTGCGCCCCTGAATGGGGCTCTCGATGATCGTGACCCCGCAGTCAGAGCGTTCGTGATCGGCGCGTTGCTGGAACAAGACGAACGGTATGAAATTGTAGCCGGTCCTGTACAGGCTCTCAGGAACATGAATGAACCAGCCGTTCGCGCTGCCGTGGCACGAGCCCTGGGGCATGCAGGAAAATCGAATCGAGAGCCGGCGCGATCGGCCTTGATGCTGTTGGTTCAGGATACGGTGCCTCGAGTGAGGATTGCGGCGATCAAGTCAACGGCAAAGATCGATGGGGTGGATGCGATCCCACTCCTCAAACAGAGTCTGCACGACGAGGATGATGCAGTTCGGGCAACGGCCGGGGGAGCGCTGTTGAAAGTTGTACTCCCGAACAACTAGGCTAGGGACATACCGTCGTGCCGTTACGTTCATCGATATCGTTGGACCGAAGTCGTTGCCTATGGCGATGGTTCGATGAACCAGTTCTGTTCTTGTAGAAGGAGTTGTGTCCATGGCCATTCGAATTCTTGCTGTGTTGACGCTGTTGGGCTTCTGGCTCAACTCGTCTTTTCTGTTCGCCAATGAGCCACGGAGCCACGATCCGATCGAGTCGCAGACGAGTCAAGACGGCGCGCCGATGATCGTGGTGCCCGCCGGCTCGTTCCCGATGGGTGTGCCGGTTGGAGCCCGTGACGGAGGACACGATGAATATCCACGTCATGACGTGTTCGTCGATACATTTGCGATCGACAAATTTGAAGTGACAAACGGCCGTTATCTGGAATTCGTGAAGTCCACAGGGCATCGCGTACCACAGAATCCAAGAAATCCGACAAGAAACCTCTGGCACGGGGAGAGCATCACCGATTCGTTGACCGATCGACCAGTGATCAATGTTGATTGGTTTGATGCCGAAGCCTATTGCAGATGGGCGGGTAAACGGCTTCCCACTGAAGCCGAATGGGAAAAGGCGGCCAAGGGGACGTCCGATAGACGATTCCCTTGGGGGAACGTCGAACCGACCTCCAAACATCTTAACTACAATCAACCGTGGATCGGGGAGAAGACTCTGATGCCCGTCGGAAGTTATGAGGCGGGCAAGAGCCCGTACGGCCTCTATGACATGGCAGGCAATGTTTGGGAATGGGTCAATGACTGGTACGATCCCCAATACTATGAGAAGAGCCCGAAAAAGAATCCGAAAGGTCCGGACACAGGCACGAAGAAAGTGATCAGGGGCGCAGGTTGGCAAAACGAGACGCCCACGGTTCGCATCTTTACTCGTGTCGAGAGCGATCCAACCGTCCGAAATGAGTCCACAGGATTTCGTTGCGCGGCCAGTACACCGATGAAACGGTGAACCGGGAATCTCTCGACTACGTAATACCGATGAGATACCGTTAGGTTAAGGGGAGTCAGAGATCGATGATCGCGCGCACCGGAAGCCGATTGTCGCAGCACAATGGTCTGGAGGGGCACCGCCTCTGGTTGCGGTTCGAAACATGACACGGTGGCTTTCCCAAGAGCCACCCCGAACACTCTCGTAGCGCCCGGTGCTTGGGCCTGGCGGATTGCGCTCCGGCATATAGGCATGGTAGTCGAACCCGAACCAATCCTGTACCCACTGGGCAATGTTCCCCGCCATATGGTGCAGACCATCAGGCGACGCCCTTTCAAAAACGGATAGTATGCGCTCCTGATCTGTACATGGCTATGGAAAGGAGCAGGGAATGAGCACGCATCACCTATTCGCCTCTCACTATCAGCGCCCTCCCGTGTTCTGTATGTGGATCGCCACGATGATGCTTACTCTCCCGCTCCATGCGGAACCAGCACCGCTTAGCCAAGACGCGCTTCTTCGAGCAAGGCAGGTGACGGTGGGAATTCTGGCTGAGACACAAGATCAGCGAATGCCGGAAAAGCCTGGAAAGGTCGTCATCCGAGGAACTGGGTTTCATCTACGAGACGGTTACATAATTACCGCAAGACATGCCTCAGAAAAACACGAGCTTCCGACAGGCGTCGTCGTTCAAAAACAGATTCGCGTGCTCACGAATGATCTCCATGAACTTCCCGCCGATCTCGTGGGCGACAGTGCGTTCATGGATGTCGTCTTGTACCGAGTGGTCGAACAGCATCGCTCGAAATTGCAGGCAGGGACGTCCTTTGCTTCGACCGAGGCATCACCCGGGATGGAAGTCTTCACCGTCGGTTATCCGCTTGGTTGGGGGCCGACCATGGCCTTTGGGAAAATCGGAAATACCAATACATTTCTGCAAACCGTCGACACCCGTCTCATCCAGGTCGACCTTTCGACCTGCAGTGGAAATTCAGGAGGTGGGCTGTTCAACGCCCAAGGAGAAATTGTCGCAATTGTGCATGCCGTGATCCAAACCGATCAAGAAGAGACCCAGGCTCACTGCAGTCGCCTGACCTTTGCCATTCCAGGAATCCTTGCGGAGCGCATTGTCAACGGAGCTCTTTCAGGTAGGCCTCTCGCCTTTTCCAGACTCGGGGTCCACATGACTTCGATAAAAGACGGTACGAAGTTGCGTGTTGCCGTGAAGGACGCCGCGGAACCGGCGAAATCTGCAGGTATTCAGAAACACGATATTTTGTTGGCCATCGAGGATACGGAGATTCTTGATGGAGCCCAACTGAAGAATTTCCTCATCGAGCGCACGAGCCCAGGCCAAGAGGTGTCGGTCAAAGTGCGCCGAGTCGATGTTGATCTGACGTTCCATGTCGTGCTGGGCGGTGAGGGGAGCAAGTCCAAGTGACAGGTGAAATGATTTGCAAGTGATCGATCCTCAAAAGGATCACGAAATTTAAGGGCAAGTTCTAAGATCATGGTTCGGCACAACGGCGGAGGCGATCCATGATCGCGACTCCGAGCCCTTCCTCCTTGCAAGGTTCCGTATAGATCCTATCCAGACCGAGGGAGTCCAGCCTCCGGAGTGCTGCAAACAGCCGTCGTGCAGCTTCTCTCAGATCGCCCGTAGCAGATAGGACTTCAACAGCGGTAAAGCGACTGTCTCTCCGACTCGCTTGTGAGAAAACCAGCAAGCCGGCACGCTCGTCATCTTTAAGGACCGGCCTAGCCTCGGCTGATGCCAAGATGGTTACCGGGGTTTGCGTCGCGTAGTGGCGTGATAATTGTCCTGGTGCGATCGGCTTTTGGTTCACGGACGGCGACCGGCGAATAGAACCGATGACGCTGCTGAGTTGTTCGATGGTGATGCTCCCCGGTCTCAACAATTCCGGTTGGGAACCCACCAGGGAAACGATCGTGGATTCGACTCCAACCGGACATGGTCCTCCGTCCAGTATGAGATCCACGTTGTTCCCAAGCCCATCGACAACATGTTGAGCAGTCGTCGGGCTGACATAGCCGAAGAGATTGGCACTTGGGGCGGCAATGGGGGTGGCTGCCTCTCGGATGAAAGCTTGCGCGATCGGATGGTTCGGCATTCTGACTGCAACCGTGGAAAGTCCGGCCGTGACGAGATCTGGAACAGTCGGCTGCTTCGGCAGGACCAAAGTCAGGGGGCCTGGCCAAAACTCATCGATGAGCTTGTGGCCTATGGGAGGCAGGGAGATGATCACAGTACCCAATTGGCTGAGATCAGCGATGTGGACGATGAGTGGGTCGAACTGGGGGCGCCGCTTGGCTTCGAAGATCTTTGCTGCTGCATCAGCATTCATCACATCGCAACCGAGTCCATAGACCGTTTCGGTTGGAAATGCGACGAGTCCACCTGTTTTGATGATCTTGCCTGCTAGCCGGATGGATTCAGAATCTGTTGCAGAGAGGATGACACCTTTCACATGACTGGCCTCCGTACGTATAGGAATCCCGCACCGACCTCTGATCACTACTCCTTTACGGTCATCGTAATCCTGATCGGATCGAGAGGGTTGTCTCGCTCGTCGCGAGGCACCGCGACAATCTTGTCGACCACCTCGATCCCACGAAAAACTTCTCCAAACACGGTATAGCGCCGATCTAATCCACCGTTCTCTCCTACGCAGATAAAAAATTGTGAGCCATTGTCGTTGAAGTCGCGCGTGCTGTTACTCTCGCGGGGCATTTTTGCCATGGAGACCGCCCCTCGCTTGTGCGGCCAGTCGTTTGGTTCCGGTGGAAGGAAGTAGCCAGGCCCTCCGGTGCCGTGGAGCATGCGGTCGGAAGTCTTGCTCAAGGGATCGCCGCTTTGAATGATGAATCCCGGCACTACGCGGTGGAACGTCGTGCCGTCATAGAAGCCCATCTTGACGAGATTGATGAAGTTCTCCACATGGCGAGGTGCCGCATCGGAGTAGAAGCGAATTTTGATCTCACCGAATCTCGTGGCAATTGTGACGCGGGGATCTTTCTTTCGAAACTCAAGTGTCATCGTCATGAATGTAGCAAGACGGTCTTCATAGTGACAAGGTCTTACCAACAGGGCCGAGTTCCGTCTGCTGAGTCCCGAGCGTACGGCTCAGTCCTCACGTCTCAGCGCTCAGCGCCGTCTTTTACGAGTCCATCTCCAGGCCTGATGCGCAACCAGATGATTCCACCGGCCAGGGAAATGAAGGCGGCGAGACCGAGAGAAGCCCCCCAACCCCACTGTTGGGCGAGCCAGGGCGTGACTGTCGGAGAAATCGCTCCGCCGAGATTGGCACCCATATTCATGAGACCTGAGAGGCTTCCGGCATGGGTCGGTGACAGATCGCTTGCCGAAGACCAATAGGCACCGATCGTGAAGTACAGCCATCCGGCACCCAGTGATAAGCTGGCGATGGCGAGATAGGGAGATTCTACAGCGGCACCCAAGGCGATGGAGCCGGCGGCCAGCCCCATCCCAGTCATCCCCACGATCCTGCGTCCCTTGGTGATGCCATGCCGCATGGCCAATCGATCGGTGACCCATCCACCAAGCGGGCATGCTACAAGGATGGCAAGGAAAGGGGCGGCAGCAAACAACCCACCTCGTAGAACGTTGAATCCGCGCTCATTGACGAGATAGAGATAGAACCAAGACATGTAGACATAGGCGACATAGCCCAAGCATCCGTAGCTCAGCATCAGCCACCAAACGCTCGGTGTCCTTCGCAGGATAGCCCACGGGGTTGAAGGATGCATTGGAGCGGCTGGAGTCGTGGACGAGGCTGCTTCGCCATGAATGTGCCATGGGTGAAGGGATGGGCGATCGGCAGCCAAGAACCACCAAATGACTGCAAGGGCGAACCCTATTCCACTTGAAAGATAAAAGGCAGATTGCCAACCGTAGTTGACCATAATCCAAGCCGTGACCGGCGGGGTGATCGCTGCACCGATCCCGATTCCGCCGATAGCGATGCCGATACCGAGACCGCGTTCATGAGCGGGAAGCCAGTCGGTGACTGTTCGATTAAAGGTCGGCAATGCCGCTGCCTCGCCAATCCCGAGAAGAAATCTGACAAGGGCCAGTGCACCGACGATTCCGAGCGGCGCGGCCAGGAAAGAAGTGGCGGCAATGGCCGTCCAGGCGGTAAAGCAGGACCACCAGATCAGTGCGATCATGAGGACGACGCGGATGCCCCATCGATCACCGAGCCATCCCCCGGGAATCTGGAACAAGGCATACCCGATGACGAAGGCGGAGAAGACAAATCCCATCTCCTGCTCAGTAAGCCCCAACGCCGGCATCATCTGCCGTGCGGTGACCGAAATGTTGACGCGATCGATGTACGTGACGACACTGATGGCAAAGAGAAGCCCCAGAATCAGCCAACGCAGAGGCGAAGGTGGTGCGGTGGCTTCTCGATTCGTGAAGGTCTTCTCGCTCACCGGAGGTTCACTACGAGATTCATCCAGATTCATTGGAACGGTGGTCGTTGTTGGGTTCGGCAGGCGTCGGGGGATTGAAGAGCTTGCCGCCTCTTTGCAGAGGCGGCACAGCGAAGTGGTCAGTTGGTGACGATGTCGAGTAACTCGACTTCAAAGACCAAGGTGGCTCCCGGTTTGATGGTCGGCGGCGACCCGCCGTCGCCATAGGCCAGATTGGAGGGACAGACCAGCCGGCTTTTTCCTCCGACTTTGATCTGTTGAACCCCCTCCGTCCAACACTTAATGACTTTGTTCAGCGGAAATGTCGCCGGCTCCCCTCGCTTGATGGAACTGTCAAATACCGTCCCATCGGTCAACGTACCATGGTAATGAACCTTGACCGTATCCGTTGCCTTTGGTGTGGCTCCGGTGCCGGGCTTGATGGTGGTGATGACGATCCCTGACTCCGTCCTCGTCGCTCCCTTTTCCGAAGCCGCTTTTGCCGTGAACGCAGCGCCTGCCTTCTTCTCACTTTCGGCTGCGACAGCCACGCGAGACTGTTGCAGCTGTTGAATCTTGGGCCCAAATGTTTGGAGGTCGACTTTTTGAGGGCGCTTCAGTACGCCGTCAGTGATGCCGTTCTTGACCATATCGAGTTCGGTCTCGCTTAAGGCAAAGGTCCCCAACGATTGGCTGATGGCCAACCCAAGTGCATACAAGGTTTTCTGATCATCATTTACCGGATCTGGTGAGGCAGCCGATAGCGGGGCTGTGAGAAGGAGAAACCCTACGGCAAAACATAATAGACGAGATCTCATGGAGTCGTGGTCCTTTCTTGTGATGAGGTGTGGGCGAATGTGGTCCGTAAGAATACGATAGGCTTTCCGATCTCACAACAGAAATCTCACTGAAAATAGGTACCGATCAGCGAGGCGAGATTCTATGCTTCGCACAAATACAAGCTGATGACGGTGGCGGAGAGGGAGGGATTTGAACCCTCGGTAGAGATTTTGTCCCTACGACGGTTTAGCAAACCGTTGCCTTCGGCCACTCGGCCACCTCTCCACGTCATCATTAAAAGGATCACGCCGCATCCACGGCGGAAAGTGTCGCCAGGGCGGGAGTCACCGACGAAGCGGCATCATACCTCAGCCTGTGGGAAGCGTACAAGAGAGGAATGCTGCTTCGGCTCAATACGGCACCTCATCTCCAAGCGGTTTTCGATAGGCCTGTGTTGCCGGCAGGTTCAGGAGCAAGTCGTCGCATTTCATCGACAAACAGGGGTGTCAAAAGGTGATGAACGGACGGACTCACGCAGAGACATTTTTACGGAGTCTGAGGCGGGTGTTGCTGGATAGGGGATTGCCAGGGTGATCGATCATTCTTAGCAGGCCAGGTGATCAGCTCGAAGAATTTTTGCAGGAGGCTCGCCGATCGGACTGCAGTTATAGGGTTTTTCTGAAATGAGCTGGATTCGTCTTCATTGTTCAGAAGCGGGATCGCATAGCGAAGTTCGACATGGCTTGGTCGTACGACACCGCTGAGGGCCAGCATGTGAAGGGCCTTCCGCTTTTGGCGAGTGCCCTCGATATACGATCGCAGTTGACGAAGCCGCATACGGTCACCTCCGGTTTCGTTAGCCCAAATTGGTCGAAGTCAGATCCACAGGACGCTCTTGAAGTCCGTGTCCAGGCTTCGCGGATGGCCGCATTGGCGGCAACGAACGAATAGACTCGAGTCGTCAGGTGTCCCGGAAACTCGAAGGACAAGTTGGTAGGTCTTTCCTCCACAGAAAGGGCACGCTTTCCCAGGAAGGTTCTGCCGTACAGGTCCTAGTCGGTTGAGTTGTTTGTCCATTATCCACCCCCAATCCGTTCGCTATCTTGTGATCGGTTCGATGTCAGAATAGGGCGATACTCGGTGCGAGGGAAATACCGTGAATGCATGCTCATATCGAGCCAAAGAGGACTGATCGATCGTGGCTGCACCATCAGTCGTCACCGGAAGAAGCAAAAAACTAGGTGAAGGGAGATTTCTTCTGGAGGGAGAAGAAATCTCTTGCTGTTCGCGGGTGGGCATCCGCGAACAGCCACCTTCACCCAGGTATTATTTCATCAAATGCTTTTGTCCATGACAAGCTCGTAGTTGTCCTAGTCTGACGGCCGCTGAACTTTAGAGTTACTGTCATGCGCGAATCATGATTTGTCCGTCCATCTTCGCTGATGCCGGCAAGGTGTTTTCTGCGGAAGCCACGAACTGCCGGAGCCGCGCTTGGTCCGTAGGTGAAACAAGAAGCAGCTCGATCTTGATCCACTCATTCTTGACCCACTGCACCTCCGCCAGTTCGATCGCGCTATAAGCGTTGTCCTCGGGAAACCACAGACGGAGTTTGACATAATCTCCCGGCCGTAGTTTTTCAGGATTTAGGATGACCGGATGAGAAGACGATAATTCATACACGCAACCATCGCCCCTCAAACCGTCGCGTCCCGGTGAAAGCATACAATCGATCCCAATTTTTGATAGGAGTCCTGGAGGCATGCTCTCTCCTCTCGTGAAAAATCTGAACAGTGAGGATACCGTAATACAGGAGTGAGAGTTAGGGCTACTAGCCTGGCAGGTGGAAAGACCTAACTAAAGAGGCATGCATCATGATTCTCGTATATTGCAGAATAAAGCACGCCATGTGCCCATAAACATTTTAAAAACTAATGCTTTATGAATCTCATCTGATGCTATGAGGCCTTACTGGAATCATGTAATCCGCTGTTATCTCCTTGTCGGCAGCCAGATGACATCGGTTGGGCTAACTTTCCATTGTTACATCTGATTAGGGTGTTTGATCATAACCGTCTGCCTAATTGCCTGGGTGAATATAGATGATGTCCCTGAATCGCCCACGTCTGAAGTAAAGCAGCTCTCCCTAATCCTGTGTGCGGTCTTTAATGCCTCGCTCATGCCCATGGTCTGTTGAGGGGCTGTTGCGAGGGGAAGAAGGCCGCTCAAAAAGCAACCTTGCTCCAGGCTTGAAGGTGAGATAGTACCAGACCCATTCCGACATCACTCGGAATCGGTTTCGGAAGCCGATCAAGAAGAAAATATGCACCACGCACCAGAGCAGCCAGGCGAAGAGTCCTGAAACATGGAGCCAGCCGAATTGCGCCACGGCTTGCGCGCGGCCGATCGTCGCCAGCATGCCACGGTCTGTATAGGCAAACGGTTGGCGCCGGTCTGGATCAATGTCATCATTGATGAGATGGGCGACATAATGACCCTGTTGCATGGCCACAGGAGCTAAGCCAGGCAATGGTTTTCCATCGTTGCCCACGCAATGTGCCGCGTCGCCGATCACGAAGATCGAGGAATCATCCGGGATCGTCAGATCCGGTCGTACCTTGACACGGCCGTACGAATCCTGAGGAGCCGAGAGCGTACTCAAAAGAGGCGCAGCTCTGTTGCCGGCCGCCCAAATAATGTTGGTCGAAGCGACCCACTCCTGTCCGATCATCACACCGTCGGCGTGAATGGTGCTCACCGGGCTGTTCAACTTGATCTTCACGCCCATGCGAGCGAGGGCACCGGCGGCCTTTGCGGAAAGTTTGGCGTCGAACCCTGGCAGAAGGCGCGAGCCCGCTTCCACGAGCAGGATAGAGAGATTCTCAAGGCGCAAAGCCGGAAAGTCAGGACCCATGGCCTTTCTTCCGATCTCAGCCAGCGCACCAGCCAACTCGACTCCTGTGGGGCCACCTCCGACGATAACGAACGTGAGAGGACGGTCTCGCACGCCGGTCACAAGTCTCCGGCGTTCGGCGTTCTCAAATGTGAGGAGCATCTGCTCACGCACTTGGATGGCATCGGTCATCGTCTTGAGACCAGGCGCAAACGATTCCCACTCATCGTGCCCCAAATAGGCATGGCGGGATCCAGGAGCGGCAATCAAGACATCGAAGGTAATCGGCGTATTCTCCCGCAGGTGTACCATCCGAGCCGCCCGATCGATTGATACCACGTCATCCATTAGGACCCGGACGTTGGGGTGCGACCGAAAGAGCGTGCGCAAGGGCCAAGCGATATCACTGGGCGACAGCGCGGCCGTAGCCACCTGATAGAGCAGTGGTTGAAATAGGTGGTGATTCGTGCGGTCGATGAGAATGACCTCTGCCTGGCGTAAGGAACGGGCGGCCGTCAGACCTCCGAACCCGCCCCCGATAATGACGACCTGTGTGCGAGTCATAGAATGGAATAAGGAGGCGAGCTATGTGCGATAGGGAACAGTGTTAATGGGTTCAGCGTGAGCATGTGCAGGTCGGTGACGAGCCATCCGGATGTCGCGAAACAAGGTTCATGATCAGGTCACAGAACCAACGCGGCTCTTCCCGCAAATACCAGATCGTATCCGTTGGCCAGGCTAACTTCCTGCAGATTGTGAGGGAACAGCCTGGCGGGGGGAGCGCACCTTTGATTCCTGCGTTTGACGGCCATGCAAGACCTCCCTGCATGTTACGCTCAACTTTCCACTTGCAAGGTCCAAAGCTGACATATCACAAGATGGCATATTTCCATACGACAGTGCACGCATTACCTTACCTCGCAGAAGCAATCCGATACCACCTCCCTCTTATCGATTGAAGGGAGTCACGTCATGGCAACGAAGAAAACCGCAACCGTCACCGGTGCAGTGAAATGGTAGGTGCTGTTGAGAGGTGAGGATAATCCGGCCCCATGGCCTTTCTCCCGATCTCGAGAAGTGAACCGACTAACTCGACTCCCATGACGCCTCCTCCAACGATCACGAAGGTAAGGCGATTTTGCGTACCCGTCTCGGCTCGTTGCCGTTCCGCCATCTCAAATGCGAGCAACATCTGCCAGGCTGACCTCAGCCCCGGGTAGGAAACGCGCCGCTGTCATGCCTCCAAACGAGCATCCGGTAATGACGACGCGTTTTCGAGTCATGGGCTTGAATCAGGAGGCACGACTACCTACGAAAACGGATCGGCTTCACCGCAGGAATGAAGCGCCCCCGGTGGTCTGCTACACAGCCTGCCACGGTCGTTGTGATCAATGCCAACAGAAGCAGTTCCATGTCTCACCTCCTGATAATTGTTCAACGCAATAAGTGATGAAAGAAGAATACGTCCGAATACAAGCTACGCACCAAGGAGAAGGCTGCCGAAGAATTCCTCTAAACCCGCTGGAACGCTTTCTCTATGGATCGGCAGGCCCGAGTGTTTTCTTGAGTCCGTTGGTGACAATGCTCCAATAGCTTAGGCGGCGGTATTGGTGCTGCTACACTTACCTCATCGCACACGACTTTCATATGTCGGTTTCATCGCATGGAGAGAGGAAAAGGAGTACATCTCATGGCCGCCCAATCCCGTCACTTTATACAAATGATGATGTCGGTCTGTTTCGCCGCCACCTTTGGCACGATTGCGGCCTGTTCAGGCGGTTACTATACGGCCAATGTGAGCGGTGAGAAGAAGGTCTCTCGTGTTGATCAGCATGTCGTCAAGAAATCCGTATCCGAAACCGGTCAGATCGGAACAATCACTCTCCACGATGTTGAGGACCCAATGGCGAGACGGCCGGTTGCCGCACAAGAGATGGCAGAACGGTCCAGCGCGGGAAGGGTGGAGCAACTTGAGCAGAATGACCCTGCGCCGAAACGGCAGCCGAATGATCCTATTTACGTCAGTCTCGCCCAACCGGTGTTGGATCCACAAATGGAGAAGGCAGAGAGAACAAAGGGGGCGGTGGCCGAGCAGATCCGGAGCGAATTTGCCGCAGATCCCATCATTAAGCTCATCGAGGAGAATCGAAATCAGTCAGGTTTGATGAAGCCGCATGTCCTGACGAGCGCCGATGTCGAAGTATCACCGAAGGTCTCGCTGAAGGAGGCCTACGGGATTGATCGAAAGACGGGAAAGCCTAGTAAGATGCTGGCGGTGGTTTTTGAAGCGACCATTACTTCGCAGGTTCCACCAGCCACGTACAACGTGTCGGAGTCCGGTCATGCCTTGCGCACTTTGGAGATCTCCAAGCGTTTCGCCGCACAGGTGAAACAGGTCATCCGCGAAAAAATCGGTCCCACCATCCCTGCCCACTGATCCGATAACCACGCGCGTATCGAACGATGACTTATGTATCGAGCTGCCTTATCTTGTGGGACGCACCAGTCATTCATGTCATAATGCCGACCGATTCAGAGTGAATACCTGATGGTAATGCTACAACAAGCTGACGCTCGAATCACCATCGCGGATACCTCAGGAGGGCTGCGCCTCGTCATCCCTGGTAGACGCAGTGTGTTCGTGATATGCCTTCTGGGGTTTTGGATCTGTGGTTGGGCGGTGGCTGAAGTTATGGTCGCCAGTCAGCTTTTGAACGGAGATGGTCCGCCTGAGGGAGAGTTTTTCATGTCGGCATGGTTCAGCATCTGGACGATTGGCGGTGTGTTGGCCGTCTACGCGTGGTTGTGGCAGGTAATGGGGAAGGAGATTGTCATCGTGCGGGGACAGACATTTAGAGCTCGGCGCGACGTTGGAGGATTCGGTTTCGACAAGGAATACGATCTCTTGCAGATGCGAGATCTGCGCGTTTGGCGAGCTGGGTTCAATCCGCTGGACCTCTCGTCGAGTCTCCAACTTTGGGGAATCGGCGGTGGGGTAATCGCCTTTGATTATGGCGCAAGAACTTATCGATTCGGAACAGGTCTTGACGAAGCCGAGGCCAAGCAAATCGTGACTGCCATCACACAGCGCCACCGGATTCAGGAGAGCGCGACGACCTAACCTTAATCCGAAAATAAGATTCGTCTACTGGTTGATTCCGCTGATCCTACCATGGAGAACAGGCTCTCTGCTGACTCGGAAATTCCGGCACAATCCGGAAAAGCACAGGGAACTTTGCCCGCATGTCCAATTGATTCAAGACATCGACGTCAAGAGTTATAGTTGCTGCGCTGTGCCGATTGTGGATCTCAGTGACCGCGTTCTGGTACATATGGCCATCATGGAGCCAAGCCGATGCCGGATCACGAGGGCGCAACGTCCGTTCTCGGTATCCTTGCGATGCGGGCGGCGGAGGAGTTCGAACGGTTTTGGTTCGAGCCTGTCTCGCGTAAGAGTGATCCGACATTGCTTAGATCATATGTCAGTTTTCCTCCTCATTCGCTTGATGGTTTTCCATATCATCCTTGCAGTTCTGCTGATGACCATCGGCGCGACAACCGTGGTTCACGCGCAGGTTCAGTGTTGGGCGCCACGTCAGAACGAGGGACCCGTAACCGATAAACAGCGGGCGCGTCACCTTAAGGCTATGAGCGCCGCCGAAGCCATTCTCAAACAGTCACAGGAATTCCTGAATCCACCGGTCCCTGTCCGCATGCGGACCACGATGGCTACCCATCTGGCTGAACCAATGAGATCACGGTTGATTGTGCGCGCCTATCCGGAACAGACATCGGTAGACATCGGGATTTGGAAAGGAGAATGCGGGATCGTTCCCGAGGCAGACCGTCTGGCCGGATCGATCGGAAGGATCAGCATCTTTTTCAACCACCTCTCCAAAGATATGTTCATGAGCCAGGACGAAATTCCGAAGCTCACCGGCACCATGGGTGGTTATCCCGAGTACAACGGGTGGGTTGTGCTCTCGAAGAATGGGCGTTTGCCATGGATTCCTCAAACCCTCGGTGATCGGCTCAATCGTGTTGGTGCTGCCCGTGAAAGGGCCTTGGCTGATTGGCGCAATGTCAGGGTTTCGCGCAAAGCTCCCGACCAGGCCATGATCGACCGGACTGCGGCATTGCGGAGAAAGACCGATCCAGCCGGCGCCGACCAGTATGTGGAGAGCATGAGGCGACTTACTGCGGACATTCAAGCGGCGCAAGCCAAGGATGCAGCGCGGGAGGCACATCTCACGAAGCTGCTCAATGAATACCGTGTGTATCGTGCGTCGTTTATGGCTCACCAACTCGCGATGCCGGCAGTGTCGGCTGATACCGATGGCTCCGCCCGCAAAGCGATGGAGACTCAGGTCGATGAACTGCGAGAGCTCAGCCTGGATGATCAGGGGAGAGTGGGTGAGATACGGGAGCATAGTCGTGGGCTGGAGAGGGAGGCAGCCGCGAGCGTCAATGAAGCGGAAGAGCGTCGGCTGCGCATGCAGGCCAGAGACTTATTGCAGGATGTCGACCAAATCCACAAGGACCATATGGCACGTGCCGCACTGGAGGAAGAAGCCTTGCGGGGTGTGTATGAATTGACCAACCTCAAGCCGGGCTCGGTAGAGCAAGCTCTTGCCTATAAGATGGATCCGGCCTTTCCAAACCGGAGTCGGACGGAGAAGATCCAAGTGATTGCCATAGCGGTGCCGACGCTGGCAGAGGAGGATGTCCACTATCGATCTGAACATGCGACGCACAAAGCTTGGTTAGAGAGAGTGAAAGCCTCGATCGACTATGCATCCTTAGCAGCTCTGCTGGACTGACATCACTCGACCGGGGTCAGTGGTTGCGGAGACAACTGTGTCGAGAGCCGATTTTCATCAGACACTTGATCGGCTAGGGCTCCGCTGGCCCCCACGATTATTTGGAGATGTAACATTTCTCTTTTATGCTGGGGTTGCTCCGTTGACGTGGGCCATTTTGACATGGGCCGTTCCTGTTCATCCGATGCGTCTTTCCCAAGTGTGGTCGTTGGCCTTTTTCTCAGTGGCAGTCTGGTACCCTTTCTGGGAAGAACTGCTGTTTAGAGGATTGTTGCAGGGCGAACTCATCGAGCGTGGCTGGATACGACTCTGGGTATGTGGTTTGAGTAGCGCCAATATTTCGGTCTCTCTCTTGTTCACAGCCTTTCACCTCTGGAGCCATAGGCCGATCTGGGCGGTCCTGGTGTTCTTCCCCTCACTGGTCTTTGGCTATCTTCGCGATCGGTTCGATTCCACTGTTCCTTCGATTCTCATGCACATGTGGTACAACGGCGGGTACGTTCTCTGCATCGGTTCCTCTCAGCCTTCCACAGGATCCGACATTCGGTGAGTTTTCTCTCTCCGCAGCATGCAGGAAGGGGAGGGACCCAAAACATGTCGGGTGCGGCTCTTTGGTGGAAACCCCACATCATTGACATAGGCGTTGACGCCTTGTCCTCCGAGAACGCAAGACCGGATAACTTGCGCGCCCAGTCCATCGAGATGCCGGTCGAGGAATTCGGTCTGATCCGCAACGACCACCCTAGGAAAGTTCCCAGCTGTCATTTATTCGACCGTCTTATTATTGTGGCCCAGATCGAGCTTTTCTGGCTGTTTCTTGTCTGAGCCCTTAGTCGGGAGAAGCGAAAGTGTCCCGTACGACGAACTGCGAGTATCTCATCCCGCTGACAAGCGGCGGCAGCGCAAGCGCCCCCTTTCCTTCCTCTTCACCTTCATGGAGAGGTAGGGAACTGGCCGAGCGGATAACTGATCGTTCAGAGCTGAAACTGTTTCGTCGAAACCCATGCTGAGAATTTTGATTGCCGACGACTTTCCGCTCTTCCGACGCGGAGTAAAGGATCTGCTGACCGATGGGCTGGATTCCGTCACGGTCGGGGAATGCGGCAATGCCCACGATCTGCTGGACCTGGTCAGATGCAGGAAGTGGGATCTCGTTATCCTGGATATCTCCATGCCCGGCACCACCGGCACCGAGGCCCTCAAACGGCTGAAGGCAGAGCGTCCGGACCTTCCCGTCATCGTGCTCAGCCTGCATCCGGAAGATCAATACGCCGTCCGCATGTTCAAAGCGGGAGCGGACGCCTATCTGATGAAGGCCAGCGCTCCGGAGGAACTCATCAGTGCCGTGAAGAAGGTCGCTTCGGGCGGGCAATATGTGGGAGCTTCACTCGGGGAAAAGCTCGCACATCGCCTTCGTCCTGACTCGGAAAGCGTGTTGCACAACCAGCTGTCCGATCGCGAATTCGAGGTCATGCGTTTTCTCGCGTCGGGGAGAACCGTCTCTGAAATCGCGGAGACCATGCATCTCGGGGTGAGCACCGTGAGCACCTACCGCTCCCGCATTCTCGAGAAACTCCAACTCAAGAACAACGCCGAACTGATGCATTACGCGGTTGAACAGGGGATTGCATAGCCACAGGCCCGCTATCTCGCCTCGCCTGTCGCCCTACATCCGGATAGGATTATGCAAGCAATCGCGTCGTTGAAACCATGATGACGACACTGAACGTTTTACTACGAAACAATCGTGCTCCTACTGATAGCGTGGTCCTGCCCCGCTCGCTAAAAACTCTTTTGGTGCGAGTGTCGAGTTCGTCATGCAAAAACGGAGCAGATGTATAAGCACATAACCAGTTGTGGATAGTTGAGTGCACCTCATCTTCAGTATTACCTCGACGGTCTTGTCCCCAAAATGCAATCCCTGATGAGAGGAACAACCGAATGACCGACAACAGCGTTCCGATGCCTACTCTCACGATCGCGATTCTGAGCAGCCAGTGTCTCGTGTGGTTGGGCTTACTGAAAATTCTCGAAACCAGCGCTGTCCCAATGATCGTGCACCGCTACCCCGGCAGGACATCCGACTTGCTCCGCTCCGAGAACCGACCAGACCTGTTCATCCTGGATCTGGGGACTGAGCACGACGTCCCTGGCACCATCCACCAGATTCGAGAGTCCGTCCCGACCGGTAAGATCGTGTTGTTGTGTGGGCTGGAGGACCAGGCCCGCATGCGCGAGGCGTTTGCTGTAGGGGTCGACGGCATCATCCTCAAGGTCCAACCACCTGAAGTCGTGCTCGCGGTGATTGAAGCGCTCTATGCCGCCGTGAAGCCCCAGGCCCCTGTGGAACGGGAGGACGCGATGAAGTTGAGCCTCGGGCTCGACTGGACGAAACAGACGGGACCCGCCCCACCGCCGCCGGCTTGGCCCGACGCCTTGACCGCCCGAGAACGCGAGATTATCCGATTGGTGGAACAGGGTCTCTCGAACAAGGACATCGCCTATGAGTTGTCGATCAGTGACAGTACGGTCCGACATCACATGACGAGCATTTTCGACAAGGTCGGCGTGTCCAATCGTCAGAAGCTCCTGCTCCACGCACATCGGTCCCGCCCCTCAACTGTCTAGAGCCCATCTCAAAATAGGTTGATGAGAGTTGCGATGCACGCGAGCCACCAACCTTGAGGAAGCTAGCGGCGTCGTATTCCCCACGCACGAGGAGCGGTCGTTGCCTCTGGAGTCAGGCAACGGCACGCTCGACGAGCCAGCGGCGGTCGTCCTGTCGCCGAAATGAGGACAACGACATATATAGGAATGCGACAAAACAATCGTGCTTGCATTGATTGTGGGAAGCGGATGTTCGCTCTATAACACGATACGAGAGAGAAGGTTCTGGTTTGTAAGGTCGATCGACATGCCATGCATGGGTCCACAGCGGGTCATCGAGAATAGGCACCCCGACACCGTCGCATATGGCCAACGGTGCCGACCTCAGAAGGAGGCTTTGTGATGCGAACCGCGATGATTGAATCGGCCATTCGGATGGAACTGTATCGGAACGGGCCCTGCGCGCTCCGTGCCTTGATCGAACGGCTTCCCCAGTTTTCTTGGAATGAGGTGTTTGCCGTTATCGATCGGGTCAGTCGAGAGGGGACGCTGGTGCTCCGTCGCACGACTGAGTCGGACTATGAAGTATCAGTCCGCCCGATTCTCGAACCGTCTCGCGAAAGACTCACGACAGTGAGAGAGGGAGTAATGCGGTGAACCGATCCCGATCGTCAAGCGCCCACCGGTGGAGGTGCGCATGAATTGTTCACGATGTCATGGGCTCCTGTGTTTCAGTGAACTGCGTGCCGAGGATGGCGGGCTCGTCAGAGAAGGGATACCGGTATTTCGTTGCATCCAGTGCGGAGAGGTCATTGATTCGGTGATTCTGATGAATCGCGCGCGCAGGGCAGCCGAGAGCGGACTCTGTCGCTGAGCCGTTTTTCGGAGCTAGGCCATGCGTGCCGTCATGAAGGAGCAATCATGAAACCGATGGTGGCGATCTGCTGTTTCTGCGAAAGAATCCGAGGTGACTTGGGTCCCGAGGGTGGAGCAGGTTTGTGGCATGAGCCTCATCTTTATTTGGCGAGGCACAGCCTCTATGCGGAGGACTTTCAAGTATCCCAGACCTACTGTCCGTCCTGCCTGACTAAGTATCACCAATATGTTTCATCGGATCGGCCGGCGACCGGCATTTCCCTTGACGTGATCGAACCAGCCGTTTGCCTAGCCTGTGGTCGGCGGCGGTGCAGAAGTCGTCACCGCCACGTCATGACACACAAACAGGAGAGGAACGTCCATCGATGATATTCAGAAAACTTCAGCATAGATCAGGGACGGCTTGTGAGCCGAAGGTGCAGGAACCGCCGAAAGAAACCATCGAAGGCTTACCAGTGGGGTAGTTCTTCCTCACGAACGCTCGTGAGATAGCTGCCGAAGCAACAGGCTCTTCTTCACCGCCGTCCGTCATACCATACAGCGAGGTGTTTCTTGTCCTGCAGCGTCTTTTTCGGAAGGATAAAGATTCGGAGGATTTGGCCGGCAATTTCCCAACCTGAATAGAGCGACACCTTCCGGGATGACGTTTCGAGCGGGTGCCCTGTCAAAATCGTGAAGTGAAGGTTCCGCCGCCATCCCCATTGCTTCAGCTGTTTACTGAGCCTGATTTCGTCTAATGCGTACAGGTCCTGGTCAAACCCGCCGACCTCTTGAAATGCATCGCGACGGCTGACGATCAGTGCCCCGGCGGCCCAGCGAAAAAGAATCGACGTGCTGGTCCAGATCTGTAACGTCACGTTGGCCCACCAGGGCAGCCCATCCATCTTCAACGTGCTGCCGCACCCAACGTATTGTCCTGACTCGATCACTCGTACAATATCCGCCAGCAGCTCCGGGTTCAACAGACTGTCCGCGTCCAGAAACAACAACCAATCGCCGGTGGCCTGAGCGGCACCGGCGTTGCGTGCCCGACCAATCTGATTGATCGGTTCAAAGACAACTCTAGCACCGGCCTGTCTCGCCAACTCGGCCGTGTTATCGGTGGAATTATTGTCGACGACAATGATCTCAGATGTGAAACCGGCTTTCTGGTTCGCGGCGATCGATAACGCAACGGATTGCAGAGATCGTTCGATCAGGCTGGCTTCATTGAACGCAGGGATGACGACGGAGAGATGCATACGATGGTCATGATGCCATAGGTGCTATGGGCCGTGAAATAGGCAACCAGCAGAAAAGCCAGTGAAGATGACGGCAAGCTGACCGACACACGGAAGCCCGTTATGCATGGTAAGATGCCGGCCATGCCGCTTGCACGGTTTCACCCCATGATCTCCGAGTGGTTTTCTTCCTGCGTCGGTCGGCCGACCGACGTTCAAATCCACGCGTGGCCCGCGATTCAGTCCGGAGTGGATGCGCTGATCGCAGCGCCGACCGGATCAGGCAAGACCCTTGCGGCCTTTCTCTCCTGCATCGATCAGCTCTTTAAACAGGCGCTCAATCGTGAACTCGACGACCATACGCAGGTCCTCTATGTCTCGCCGCTCAAGGCGCTGAGCAATGACATTCAGAAGAATCTCCAGAAGCCGCTCGCGGAAATCGGGCGACTCGCGTTACAGGCCGGGTTACTGATGCCGGAGTTGCGTGTGCTTGTTCGCACCGGCGATACTCCGATGGCGGATCGCCAGCAGATGCTCAAGCGCCCACCGCACATCCTCGTCACCACACCGGAGTCGCTTTTTATCCTGCTCACGGCGGATAAAAGCCGGCGCTTGTTGCAGACCGTGCGTACCGTGATCGTTGATGAAATTCATGCGTTGGCACCGAACAAGCGTGGAGCTCATGTGGCGCTCTCGTTGGAACGACTGGAGGCGCTGACAGTGACGAAGCCGCAGCGGATCGGCCTCTCAGCCACGCAGCGGCCGATAGAAACGGTCGCGCAGTTTTTAGTTGGTGACCGACCGATGCCGACGATCATCGATGTGGGCCATAAGCGGCAGATGGACCTTGCGATTGAAGTACCGAAGGATGAGCTGAGCGCCGTCGCGACCAATGCCATCTGGGCCGACATCTACGACCGTGTGGCTGAACTCGTGCGGCAACATCGTACGACGTTGGTCTTCGTCAACACACGCCGCTTAGCCGAACGGGTTTCGCACTATCTTGAAGAACGACTTTCTGATCTCGGACCTGACGCGGTGGCGGCCCACCATGGCAGCCTCTCACGGCAGATTCGGTTGTCGGCGGAAGAACGGCTGAAGTCAGGCAAGACTC
Organism: Nitrospira sp. LK70; assembly: GCA_011090425.1. Taxonomy (GTDB): domain Bacteria; phylum Nitrospirota; class Nitrospiria; order Nitrospirales; family Nitrospiraceae; genus Nitrospira_D. Next base: position 77,007 of record PHGD01000006.1, read on the forward strand.
GGGTGGTCGTGGCGACGGCATCGCTTGAGCTCGGAATCGACGTCGGCACAGTCGATCTCGTCTGCCAAATCGGCTCGCCGCGGGCGATCACGACTTGCCTGCAGAGGATCGGTCGCGCCGGCCACTGGATTAAGGCCATACCAAAAGGCCGACTGTTTGCCACGACCAGAGATGAACTGCTCGAGTGCGCTGCGCTGATTCGCGCGATCAAGAACGGAACGTTGGATCGCATCGAGGTCCCGGCGGCACCACTTGATATTTTGGCTCAACAAATCGTCGCCGCTGCGGCGACGCAAGCCTGGACGGAAGAGGAGCTGTTTGCCTTGGCCCGTCGAGCCGGTCCCTATCGCGAGCTGGATCGAGCCACGTTCGACCGTATTGTCCGGATGCTGGCCGATGGTATTGCAACGCAGCGAGGGCGCGGGCTTGCCTATCTGTACCACGACCGGATCAATCGTCGCATCAAAGGTCGTCGCGGGGCGAGGTTGGCTGCGATCACCTCAGGCGGCGCAATTCCCGATACCGCCAACTATGCAGTGGTGGCGGAACCGGACGGCACGGTTGTAGGAACCGTGGATGAGGACTTTGCCGTGGAGAGTCTGGCCGGCGACATCATGTTGCTCGGCAACACATCCTGGCGGATCAAGGGTGTCGGGATGGGGAAGGTGCGGGTGGAAGATGCCCATGGCGCACCGCCCAACATTCCGTTCTGGCGAGGTGAGGCTCCCTCACGCACGGCGGAACTCTCCGCTGAAGTGGCAAGCCTCCGGCATGCGATTGCGGAACGGGCGGACTCGGCCTTGCCGGCTATTCAGTGGCTCAAGCAGGACTGTGGCCTGGATCAACGGGGAGCCCAACAGGCGGTCGAATATGTCTTGATGGGGAATGCCGTGCTGGGGGCCGTGCCAACCCAGGAGACAGTCGTGGCCGAACGGTTCTTCGATGAAAGCGGCGGGATGCAGTTGGTGATCCATGCGCCGTTCGGAGGGCGAATCAATAAGGCCTGGGGACTCGCCCTGCGGAAGCGGTTTTGTGTGACATTCGACTTTGAGCTGCAGGCAGCGGCCACGGATAACGGCCTCGTGATTTCGTTGGGAGAGAAGCACAGTTTCCCGCTGGCGTCTGTGTTCGGCTATCTCCATTCCAATACGGTGCGAGAGGTCTTGGTCCAAGCGGTGTTGCTTGCGCCGATGTTTGCCACACGCTGGCGCTGGAATGCTTCACGGTCGTTGGCCTTACTGCGGTTTGGCAAGGGCAAGAAAGTCCCGCCGCAGATTCAACGGATGAAAGCAGAAGACCTGCTTGCAGCGGTATTTCCCGATGCCATCGCTTGCCAGGAAAACTTGACCGGCGAGCGGGCCATGCGGCAGATTCCGGACCATCCGCTCGTACAAGAAACATTGCGGGACTGTCTCACTGAAGCAATGGATCTTGACGGTCTTACGAATGTCCTGCGTAAGATCGAATCCGGAACAATCCGTTGTGCCGCAATCGATACGCCGGCCCCGTCCGTCTTTTCACACGAAATCCTCAACGCGAATCCCTACGCTTTCCTGGACGATGTGCCGCTTGAAGAACGGCGGTCTCGAGCCGTCGAGCTGCGGCGGACCCTGCCGCCGGACCTGCTCGGAGAGATCGGGGCGTTCGATCCGGCAGCGATTGCGGAAGTCGCTCGCGAATCCTGGCCGGTCGTACGCGATGCCGACGAACTGCATGATGCGCTACTGACACTGGTGTGGGTGCCTGAACCAGTACCGGCCGAATGGTCAGCCCACCTCCCGCTCTTGGTTGAATCCGGCAGAGCCGTTCGTGTTGCCATTCTCCCTTCACCCCTTACGATTCGTGAGGGAAAGGGATGGGTGGCGACAGAAAATAAGGACCGGCTTGAGCAGTTATTCGCAACCGGTGACAATCCGACGCTCGATGCCATCCTGCTCGGTTGGATGGAAAGCATTGGTCCGACGACCATCGACGAACTCGCAACTCGGCTCCATTTTTCCATTGAACAGGTCGATCATGCGATGCTCCGTCTCGAAACCTCTGGCCAAGTTCTCCGTGGCCGATTCCGGGCTTCCTCAGTCCTCAGTCGTCAGCCCGCTTCGCCCGCTCAGCGAGGCGAGTCCTCAGCACCATTGGGCACCGATGCGTCCGAATGGTGTCACCGCCGCTTACTGGCCCGTATCCATCGCCTCACGATCGGAATCTTGCGCAAAGAGGTGGAGCCGGTGACGGCGGCAGAGTTCATGCGATTCTTGATGCAATGGCAGCATGTCACGCCGGGATCGCGTCAACATGGAGAGGCGGGTCTACTGCAAGTGATCGGACAACTCGCAGGATTCGAGACGGCTGCGGCTGCGTGGGAACCACAGTTGTTGCGTCTTCGCATGGCGAGGTACGAACCTGAACTCTTAGACCGTCTTTGCTTGAGTGGAGCTGTGAGCTGGGGGCGCCTCTCTCCTCATCCAAAGTTTGCACTGGGTGATGAACCTGATCGGCGACGCATTATCCCCACGAGCGTAGCTCCCATCAGTCTGTTCCCGCGTGAAGACGGGGAGTGGTTGCTGAACGCGTTTCTCGACGAGACATGCCGCCCCGATACGAATAAGCAGTTGAGTACGGTGGCGCAGGATCTGCATCGTGTCTTACAAGACCATGGCGCCAGTTTTTTTGGTGATCTGGTTCGCATAACCAACCATCTTCCGGCCGAGGTCGAGAACGGGCTGTGGGAACTTGTTGCAGCGGGCTTGGTGACGGCTGATGGATTCGACAATCTCCGTGCCCTCATGGACCCCCATCGACGCAGAGCCGAGGGACGTGAACGGGCTCGTCGGCCTCGGCATGCAGCCGGACGGTGGTCGCTTCTCCGACTATTCTCGAAGACGGGCGAAGGAGTCCTGAACTCATCGAAGGGGCCTCACTCTGCAACGATTCACGCTACCGAGCACGTCGCTCAGCAGCTCTTGCGCCGCTATGGAGTTGTGTTCCGCGATGTGTTGGCACGGGAGTCATTGGTTCAGTCGTGGCGGGATCTGCTGGTGCAGTATCGGCGCATGGAAATGGCGGGGGAGGTCCGGGGTGGTCGATTTGTGAATGGATTCACCGGGGAACAATTCGCGTTGCCGGAAGCAGTGGAGTCACTACGAGCGATGCGAAAGAAAGAGGCATCTCCCAGTGCTGGGCACGAGATTAAACTCTCAGCCACGGACCCATTGAACCTCGCAGGGGTGATTCTGCCAGGCCCTCGTGTCCCAGCGGTGCCGACCAATTTCTTGCTGTTCAAGGATGGGGCACTCGTGCGGACGGTGATCGGACGGCACGGGGAAAGCGGACTATCCTCTGTTGAGAAGATCGGTACCCAGGCGCTCTAGCGGCGCCTCTAAAATCGTCAGGTTAGTCGATGAATGATTTAGACCTGTTGCGGAGCAGCGCCAGCAGGGCGACAGGATCTTGGTTCACTGTATTGGCGTAATCTGCCTGGGCGGCGGAACAAAATGCCGGTTGCCGTTCTTCCGGGACGCCTAACAGCCTACTCATTGACGCCAAATATTCTCCTCTCCCAGCTGCCAGATCCTGTCGCAAGTTCTCGTGATTGAAGCTCACAAGCGCCATTGCCTTGAAGTCCGGCTTAATCTGGCCATCCTCGCTCCACCAGGCAGCTCCGGATGTCGTGCCGGTAATGTTGGAGGTCGTGTCGGTTATTTGCTCAAGGGTGGCTTTGATCGTGCAGCCGGTCGAGAACAGAAACAGCGCGACTACGCTGACGAGAATCAATGGCTGGACTGGCATTTGTCGCACGAGCATTCTCCTTTGCTGGAGGAGACACCCCCCTCTCAGATTTGTCACTATAGCAGGAAACGAGGGGATTCGACCATCAAGTCCGATAGGGCGAAGTTGCGAGTTCTTTCAGCCTGATTTTCTTGTTGGATATTCTTTGTGCAAACTGTCTCGTCGTCTAGTCACTATTCACGCCTCTGGTCCTTACGGTCCGGTTGGAGTGCGGCAAGAAGGTAGGCAGGCGAGAGAAAAGAGAAGCCCTCCTACATAGCACACCCTCTCCTAACGTGCCCGCTGAGGGAAGTCTGGTGCTGGCGGCTGGGCCGGAGCGGGAGGTGGAGAAGGAAGCTGGAATGTCCGATTGTTCAATTGAAGGGGAGGACCAGTATTGAACCCAGGACTTTGCGGTGGCTGCACAGTGATGATTCGCTCACCGTCTGGGAGATTGATCGTGTTTTGGACGTTTCCTTGGTGATCTTTGTACACTTCAATACCGCCTTCAGGACTCAATATTTGGTTTAGCCGTTCCTTTGCGCTCGGTTGCTGAGATGGTTCTTCCCCACCGCCAAGTGACAGGCTTGGCCATCCAGTTCCGATGATGATAATGAGGCAGACAACGATCCGATTCATCGAATCATTATACTGCTGACCTGTGGCGTATCAAGACGCCAGGAGTTTTCTATTGTCATGCTGAGACGCCTTTGCTCCTCTTGCTACGTTCTGGGCATCGGTTTAGGATTGATCAAACTGCATGGACAATCGGGCCGGCAGTGTATGGCATTGAGCCTCTACATTTTTGTCACGAATCTCGATTGTTAGTATAGCGATCTGTTATGAGTCATCCGCTGGATTTCGTCACCGTTGAAGGACTCCTAGCCTATGGTCGCGCCCTTGCTCGACGAGCGTCGGAGCGGGGAATCGTGGTGCCTCCGCCGACGGAAGTGTCGGGCGATGATGCTGAGCGAGTCCGCGCCAAGATAGAGCAAGTCCGCTCATTCGTCGAACGTTCCAAGTCCGGGTTTGCAACCGCTGGGGAGTACCGATCAGCTCGCGAAGGTTTGATCGATGATCCGCTGGTGTTTTTTGCTGCTTGGAACGTGTTTCTTGCTGAAGGCTCGCTCCAACCGCTACTCCGGGCCACGATCGGAGCAGCAGTCAAACCGACCTATCGACGTCCTGTTGCCATCGTGCCCCGTACGCAGCTCACGCCTACGCTGGCCGAAGGCCGCATCGTCCTGGAACTGGGCGACGACAGGTTTTGGCTATTGCCACGGGATCTTGGCGACCGGACATTGTTCTTCACGATGCGCCATGGGGTCTCGCAGGTGGACAGCAAGACTCATCGCGTCGGATGCCGCCTGCCGAACCAATTGGACCGGGAACGAGGCGTTGTCAAAGCCGACGCAGTGGGGGCAGCGCTCGCCCGCATGATAGGCGTTGTGGGACAGCAGCTCGACTTTCTGCACCTTACCAACTACCTCGATCCTCGTACGTTCCTTCATTGCATCAGCCGTAGCCCGAATACCAGACAACTGTACGAACGGGTGTCTACAGCCTTGCTGCAAGGAACCTCGCAGTCCGAACCGATCGCCGAGCCTGCTCTCGAATCGTCGGATTTCGGTTGGGTCACAGGATTGGAGAAGTCCCTAGAGGTCGAAGAAGCGGCGCGCGCGTTCGGCGTCGAGACATCCACGGCCAAGCGACTGATGAAAGATCCACTGTATTGTTATCCGGGTGGTAATTCTTTCTTCGACCTCTACGTCGACGTCATCGATGGGCTCCACCGATTGGGCCATGCCCAAAAGGGCAAGGTTGCCTGTCTCTATACCCACAGTTCCACCTTGCGGGCATTGATGATCTATTTGGATCCGCGCCCGTTTCATGAAGCCTTCAGCGAGTTCAGCGACTACAAGGAAAGCCAAGACAATGTCGTGCTGCTCACGCTCGAACAGGGCCGCTTATCCGGTTACTCGACGGCGGTCGGGCTGTCCGAGCGGGAGCGGGTGGTGCGTAACACATGGGTGGCTGTAGAGAAGGCGAGGAAAGATCGCGTGACGCTCAAGCCTCGAACGCTCAAGCGGATCGTGGCCCTCGTGTCCGGAGGTGATTTCGCCGGGGCTGGTGCGGCATTAAAGGAATTGCACGTGACGGGTCAGCGCTTGGGATTGGAGGTCTATTTCGTCCGGCACGGCTATCTTGGTCTGGCCAACAACTGGATTGAACGAGTCACCGAAGCGCACACCCGCGGCATGAGCAGCCATCCGAGCAGCCCCATCGGCAGCAGCCGTTTTGAGGAATTCAAGCAGGAGACGGTGTTGCAGGTGGCCATGCGGCACCTGGAACCGTACCTGCATGACGGCGTATTGGTGGTGTTGGGTGGCGACGGTAGCATGCGGGGCGCTCGGGCCATTTACGAAGGATTCGGAGCGCAGGTGGTCGGCATCCCGGGCAGTATCGACAACAATATCGAAGGTACGATTTCTCTCGGATTTCAGTCCGCAGTGGCGTTGGCGGATCAATCGATCGAATCTCTCAAAGCCACCAGTGCCGCAATGGGCACGGTGTTCTTTGTGGAGGTCATGGGTGCCGGATCCGGTCATCTGGCGCTGGCCTGTGCGTATCAGGCAAGAGCCGAGGGATTGTTGGTCAATGAACATCCCGACCCGAATGCCTATATCGATGACGTGATCCTCGGGACGCTCAAGCGGACATTGGGAGTGCCGAACAAGAGCCACTTGTTCGTCGTCGCCGAACGTACGCCGCACCGGCACCACAAGGATGGTGGCGTCCATGGTCTCGTCGACTATGTGGCCGGTGTGATCGCCCGATGGCCGGAGCGGCATGCTTCACCTGGTCACTATCCGCTCACACTTGCCACCAAGGCCACCATCCTTGGTCACACGCTCAGAGGCGCGCGGCCCATACCGGAGGACAAGGTGATGGCCCAACATCTTGCCCATGAGGTGGTGCACCGACTGATCGAGTCACCCGAGGACATCGTCGGATGTCTCTTGGCCTACCGTGAACGGGGATCGATCGGACCGATTCCACTTCATGCCGTGACACCCAAGCAGTTCGACTGGGACGTCTTCAGTCGGATGCATGGCAACACCCACATCGCATAACCGTCAGCATGTCTCCATCGAAGCAGTTCCACCTTCAATGGGTTGACGTGCATCCAGCTTAAGAGTCGTTTCCCCCCGGTCTCCCCATCCCGCTTGCCGGATATTGAAAACTTTGAAATCAGTTGCCTGAAAACCGATCTCACGTAACCATAATCCGAGTGCTGGTTTCCGGCGTGAGGTACGGTTCCACGATCAACGTTAGGGAGGATATGTCCATGCATATTGTCATCGTGTCGGTAATCGTTGTCGGGTTGGTCTATCTGCTATGGGAAATCAGACCGTAGCGCTCGTCTCCACGCAAAAGCACTGAGCGTGCTCTTGCAAATCCTTCAGCAGACAACTTGCCGGGGGGCGTGGTTGTTCTGCTCCATTTTTCCCCTTTTCCACGAACGATTCACGAAACACGATCATCAACATCTTCATAGGCGACACTCCTGTGCACGAGCAACGTTGGCGCTGTACTCGCTACCCCCTTGGCATGAATTTTATTGTCGATAGAGACATCGTAAAAGGGAAGTCCTATGGTGCAAGAACGCGGGGGCGTAGCTCGACAAGACAGCAAAGGATGGGCTATAAAGAGTCTACAAAACGACCTGGCGATCTCTCGCCGAAAGAGAATTGCAGATGAATGAGGCTATGCTTATCGGAGGATGCTCATGCGACTCTTGGTGATGGCCGACGTACCGGATGTATTTAAAAGCGGCCCTCTGCAAGAGTATGCATTGTATTTTGGAATTTCTTCTATCATTCTCTCCATCTATATACTGGTTAAGGGGTTCATTGCGGCATCCAACCAACGAAGCGACGACCATTCCACGACGCTGGTTCCTGCATATATTTTCGGAATCGTGGCGTCGATTCTGCTTACCTTTGGACTGGGGTTCCTGCGCTTAAAATTACCTTGGTGGGGATTTCGAATAGTCTTTCCCGGCACAACTCTGCTCTTTCCCGCTCTGATCTATCTCGTCGGTCGGCGGTCCCCGAAACCCAATCTCGACCGCGTCGACGCATAACGCTGACCGACTCCCAGTTGTGTCTGGGAAAGTCCCGCCTTACTTGGCGATCGTAATGCTCGGCACACCGGTACGTGGGACCTCGGTGACGGTCATCTGGAACAGTTGCGACAAGAGCTTGAACGCCTCGCGGTTCCAGCGCGCCTGTGGCCCGGCTGTATTGACGGCGTAATAGTTCCCATGGGATTTCATCACGAGATCCAATCCCTTCGGCGCCGAGGGCGACACGATCAGGTCCAGCGTCTTGACGGGGTTCTCATTCCGTGCCACCTCAGGAGTACGAGGATCTTTGTCGACATCGTACTCCGGTTCTTCAGCGATGGATTGCCCCAGAAAGTTCAACATGGCGTTGAAACTTCGCAATCGAAAGTCGCCTCTGATCGGCCATTCGCCTCCATAATGTCCCGGGCGAATGTCGAAGGTCACGTCGTGGCCTAGCCCCTGTTCATTCTCATGCTGCAAGCGGAGGCGTTCATCCTTGGAAAGCGAACCGGGGTCGTAATTGGTGATCAGCGTGCCGCCTTCAGCCTGTTTCCGCAATGTGTACGTCTTGTTCCGTCCGTTATACTCCACCTGGTATTCCTGTTCGAGCGCTTTGAATCCTTCCGCCGTGATCGAGTCGGCGGGGATGGTCCAGCTTCGTTCGATCATCATCGGTTCCACATGGAGGCTGTTGTGATCTTGAATGGCCGAGAGATGGAGGACCGCTCGCCGGAACATCTCATAGCCGACCTTATCGGACGGATTATTCCGATAGGCAACAACTTCGTCGTTGTGTTTCACTCGGAGCTCCTTGGCCATCAGTCGGAGGAGGAGATCAATATCGACGCCCTGGCGTAGGAGCAGCGTCAGTTTTGATTCATGAAACGGGGTGAGTAAACGCTTGGTAAATTCTTCTCCTTCAATCGGCGCGATGCTGATGGTCGGATTCTCGGCTACGCTTCCCATGATGAGGGGCAGGATCTGCGTAGCGGCCAAACCAGCGAGCGCCGGGGTGGCGCCGGCCGTGAGACGAAAATCGAACGTCGCTGCGATGTTGGAAACGCCGGTAAAGTGAATCGGCTGATGGTGCTGTGCTCTGGCGATGTTCACGAGCAGCTGCTTGGATTGTGACTCGGTAATGGCATCATCATAGGCGATCACGGCGCGATTCAACGTGATAGGCGAGAGACAGCCTGACAGCAGCATCTGACAAGCGACACACACGAAGGCGAACAGCCTAGAGATCGAAGTCACTGGTGTCATCGGGGGATGGTCTCGTTTCGAGCAGCGGGCACGACCGGACGTGATTTGTACCATATCCCCTAAGCGATGCCTAGCACCAGATTACAGCCAGACCATCGGAGTCATTTACACGGCGGCGGGATGCGGTTCGGAGCTACCGACCCGTTGGACAGTCATCCGGATTGGGACGTTCTGTCGCAACGTCATGCCTGCCTCCGGTTGGATGGTCTGTCCCTCGATCGAGCGCAAACGAATTGTCGATGCCATGGTGGCCAAGATCAGCAGGCCTTCCAGCTCCGCAAAGGACTCTCCGAGGCAGCGGCGTCCACCGGCACCGAACGGGATATAACTGAACGGTGGACGGGTCCGGTTGCTCTCTTCTGAAAATCGCTCGGGGTCAAATCGATTGGGATGAGGGAACCATCGCGCATTGCGGTGAAGACTCCAGGGGCTGATGAACACCCATGCACCGGGCGGAAGCACCACCCCGGATGGAAGTCGGTCCTCTCCATGGTTGACGCGGGTGTGCAAGCTCCAGGCAGGAGGGTAGAGCCGAAGCGACTCGTCCCAGACCATTTTCGTATATCGCAGGCGCGGCACATCGGCAGCGGTTGGAAGGCGGTTCCCCAAGACCTCCGTCACTTCCTGCGTCAGTCGCTCCCGTACCGACTGATGTTGCGACAGCAATAACCAGGTCCAGGCCAGCGCATTAGCGGTGGTTTCGTGGCCGGCCAGCAAGAACGTCATTAACTCGTCACGGATCTCTTCATCACTCAACGGGCGACCTGCTGCATCTGTTGCAGCGAACAACAGCGACAGCATGTCCTCATGACCTTGACGAGTTGCCGTGCGCCTCTCGTCGATCAACCGGCGTATCATTGTCTCTATCGAACGGAAACCACGGGTGAATTGACGATGGAGTTTTGTTGGCACCCACAGTGGGGTCAAGCTCGCGAGAAGGGAATCATACTGAAGCTTGATCAAACTTTGGCCGACCGCAATGGTCTCTCGTATGGTCGTGGCTTCAGAACCGACTTCTCGTCCGAAGAGTAAACGCCAGATCACAGCTAGGGTGAGATGTGCCATCGCCTGTCCGATATCGATCGTCGTCCCATCTTGCCACTGTGCTGCAAGGTCGTCTGCCTTACCGACGATCAGGTCGGCATAGGTCGTAACATGGTTTCCGTGAAAGAAGGGTAGGAACAGTCGTCGCTGACGATGATGGATCTCGCCTTCCGTGTGAAGGACGCCCTGACCGAAAATGCGCGATTCAGCCGGGGCGACCGGAGCCTTCCGATAGTTGTCCTGATTCGTCACCAGTACATGCCTGACGTCGGCGGGATGGTTCAACACATACATGGCGGCGTCACGCTGCCGCAAAAGCAGTTCGACGACGAGCCCCATCGGGAGTTTGACCACGTCTCCGTAGGCGTGACAACGCAAGAGAAAACCGAGGGTGTCACGTCGAAGCTCGGGGAAACATCCCCACCAGCGAGAGACCAGTGGACCGGAAAGGGTTGGTGCTGACATCGTCTGATCGATCACGTTGCCTGCACGTTGCTCATGAAAAAAACCGTATCTCTGGTTGCCACTGTCAATGAGTTTGAGCAGGAACCTTGGCTTCCGTGTTCATCTCTTCACGAATGGTAGACAGTGCGATCAACGACAGGACGGCACAGAGGCTGACATACCATCCAGGGGCAAACGCACTGCCGCTCCGCTCCATAATCACCGTGGCGATCAACGGTGCAGTGCCGCCGAACAGAGCCGAGGCAATATTGTAGGAAATCGAGAGGCCCGTGTAGCGGCGCGCGACCGGAAAGAGAGTCGCCACGATGGCAAAGAACGGGCCCATATAGGCCGACACGAACACCGTAATGAGGACTTGGGCTGCGACAATCAGCGCGAGATGACCGCTGCTCAGCCAAGAGAAGAACGGAACCGTGCCGAGGGCAAGGCCCGCGGCACCGGCGGCCAGTACCCATCGATGCCCGACTCGATCGGACAGCTTGCCCATGAACGGAATCAGCATCGCCAACAGAGCCATACAAATCGTGTTGATCAGCAGTGTCGTTCCCATCGGGAGGTCGTTGACTTTGATCAGGTAGCTGGGGAGAAACACATAGAAGATGTAGAACCCGACGCCGTGCAACAGGACGAGACCAATCACTTGTAGGAGCGGCGCACGGTGCGAGGCGAGTAACTCACGAACCGGTGACGAGGACACCTCACCTTCTTGTTGCAGTCGTTCAAAAGCCGGCGACTCGGGAATGCGCTGCCGAAGATACCAGCCGACCAACGCGATCACACTTCCAGCCACGAACGGGATGCGCCAGCCCCATTGCTGAAGCGCTTCCGATGAGAGGCTTGCAGTCGCCACGGTGCCGACCGCGGAGCCCATCAGCGCGCCGATCTGCGCGCTGAACCCCGCCCAACTGCCGATGTAACCTCGCTCGGTGGACGATGCATGTTCAACAAGAAACGTGACTGAGCCGGTGAATTCACCGCCGACGGACAAGCCTTGAAGAAAACGTAGGACCGTGAGCGCGAGCGGTGCGGCAAGACCGATCTGGGCATAGGTCGGCAATAGGCCGACCAAGCAGGTGGGCAACGCCATTAGAATGATGGACCAGGCCAAGGCCGCTCGCCGCCCTCTGGTATCACCCCAGTACCCGAACAGCAGGGCGCCCAGCGGCCTGGCAAGAAACCCGACGGCGAACACACCGAACGTGGCGATTAAGGACAACGACGGATCCGAGGCAGGAAAAAAGAGACGAGACAAGACCGGTGCGAAGTACCCAAAGAGGGCAAAGTCATACCACTCCAGCACATTACCGATCGCACCGGCCAAGATCGTCTTTCGCAGTACTGGTGGTCCGTCTGAATCCAAGAACCAGCACCCTCGTACAACAGGGCTAAATTGCCGCGGCCACCATATCATGAATGAATGTCGGTGCGCCTGAGGTTCCGTTTCCTATAAGCGGTGTGTGGAGTGGAAGATCGTCTTGACCTGTCGGCTCAACGATGGATACTGGTGGGAATCGATCCGGCCGCCAACATGGCAAAGACACGTTGCATGGTTCTGACCTTCGTGAGGTAGGTTTTCACATCATGATCACCGCAGCGCTGGTTGGCCAGGAGACGAAAATTCCGCTTTGCGTAGTCACGGCCAGCTCCGGCACCACAGAGATGGATGACCGCCGCCAGGTCCTGCTTCTGTTGGAACGTCGCTGGTCGTTCTCCGACCGCTCTTGATACGTGACGGTCGAGGTACGCGGCGGTCAGCTCGATCGCGTGGCCCGGGATGACCCTGGTGTAGAGGCTGTTGAACCAACAGGAGTTGAAGTTGTGCCAAGGCCCGTCTTCGACGACCATATGGTTCTGGATACAGTAGCGCTTCCCTTCTTGAAACGTGCCGTCGGTGATTTGCAACATACCCACTGCCGTCGAGGCCGGTTGGTACCACTCTAGGGGATTCGACGAGACGAACCTCCACCGCCAGTAGGTTCGCGCCACGGGATTACCGGAGCCCTCGGCTTGGGCTAAGGCGGCGAGCAGGTCGGGTGTAATAATCGCTGTCGAATGTGCTTCGAACAACACACCATATTCTTGCCAGGTCTCGCGGGGACTCTTCGTGAGGGCATTCTCCACCGGAAAGAACAATTCCGTCGGTTTGTAGAACGTGTGATATATCCAATTGATACCCAACAGGACCACGAAGAGAAGGAGGGCACTGATTCCCAACCGCGTCGTGGGTGGCGTTCGGCCGACGGCCCGGAGAAACAAGCAGAGATTCTGCCACCGCCGATGAGCGAATCGCGTCATCGACCTCAAAGGATGAGGATGGTGGGCATGAGGACGGGTGTGGCGACGATGGGGCATGTCGGCAGAGTAACAGAAAACAGAGAGACTCTTCCTGTCAGAAGTGTGGACGCAACAGTTCTACGATGCTGAATGTGTGAACAATCTTGCATTGCGGCCAGGACCGGCTCAATATGACCCACCAACAATGGGCTCACATCATTCACGGTGCGCTGGAGACTCTGGGAGGCATGTATGAAACAACTCGTGTTGCTGAGCGTCGTCCTCTTGACGCTCCTTCTATCTTCATCTGCGTTCTCGCAATCATTCACCGATAAGGCCAAGAAGGATAGCGCGGTCGACATGAGCGACGAGGACCCTGCGATGCAGAAAGCCATGGAACGTGCTCGGAGCGGCTTGGAAGATTTTCTTCGGAAAGCCGGGTCGCCGCCCCCGAACACCGACCAGTATTCGGTCAAGGTCAGAGTGAGCGAAGGCGACAAGCAAGAATATCTGTGGGTCTCCAATCTGAAAGGACAAGGAGATCTCTGGTCTGGACGCATCGACAATCTCCCGATAATCCGCTCAGTCAAGAAGGGGCAGTCATACTCATTCGCAAAGACGGAGATCGTCGATTGGACTTATGTCGATAGGAGTCAGAAGAAGGTTGTCGGCAATTTCACCACCTGCGCGCTCCTCACCAAGGAGCCGCCAGGCGTCGCAGAATCAATTCAGAAGCAATATGGCCTCGAATGCGATCGTTGAGGTCGCACGTCCAGAGTTTGTCGTAATCTGTAGGTGTCACCGACTTTATTGAAATCCTGTTGCGTTGACGGGCCCCTTCTGCTGATTCTCTTGTAAGCTGAGTCAATACTCAATACCGGTGATACTGTGGACTCACAGTCACTCACTGGTAGATGGCGATGGAACCGGCACGGCTTTATAGCCTCTTTCCCACCCCCGACTCCGCCGAATCAGCTGCTGCGACTACCTCCACATTGTTTCAGGGTAAGAGGCAATCCCAGATGGATGGAAAGAAACAGGCAATCCGCGATCACTTTGATGCCTATGCCGGTCAACGTTGCTTCTGGGAACGGAAAGCCAGAACCTACTGCAAGGATCAGGCTCGGTATTTCAGATTCCTCGTATCCGAAGGCTTGCACGTCTTGGAGGTTGGTTCTGGCGTGGGTACCCTGCTGGCCGCCGTAAAGCCTGCTCGGGGAGTCGGCATCGATTTGAGTCCGGAAATGGTCAGGGAGGCGGCTCGGCGCCATCCCATGCTGGAGTTTAGAGTAGGGGATGCAGAAGCGCTGGAGCTGAACGAAACGTTTGATGTGATCATTCTTGCCGACCTGGTCGGCCATTTGATCGATGTCGAGGCTGCCTTTGAGCGGCTGCGCCAAGGCTGTAAGCCGCAGACACGAGTCATCGTGTCTTACTATAACTATTTGTGGGAGCCAATTCTTCGACTCTGTGAAAAAGTCGGCATCAAAATGCCGCAACTTGCGCAGAGTTGGCTCTCGCCGGCCGACATCGCCAATCTCTTACACTTGGCGGACTTTGATGTCGTCAAAACGGAACGCCGATTGTTGTTGCCGGTACACATTCCTCTCGTTTCTTCGTTCTTCAACAAGTTTCTGGCCTACCTTCCAGGTTTTCGCTTCTTGTGTCTGTGTCACTATGTCATAGCGCGGCCACGGCTACGACAGGCGGAGCGTCCTTATTCCACGACGATCGTCATTCCCTGCAGGAATGAACGGGGAAATATCGTCGCGACGATCGAGCGGATTCCGCAATTCGGTGGGAGACAAGAGATTATCTTCGTCGATGGTCATTCGACCGACGGCACTCAAGAAGAGATTCGGCGAGTCATCGAGTTGTACCCTAGTAAAAACATTACATTACTCGTGCAAGATGGGAGAGGGAAAGGAGATGCAGTGCGAAAAGGCTTCACACATGCCACGGGCGACGCGCTGATGATTCTGGACGCTGATCTCACGGTACCACCCGAAGACCTTCCGAAATTTTACGATGCAATCGCAAGTGGAAAGGGTGAATTCATCAACGGCTGTCGTCTCGTCTATCCCATGGAAGCTCAGGCCATGCGTCTGCTCAATTTGATCGGGAACAAGTTTTTTAGCCTGACGTTTTCATGGCTCTTGACTCAGCGGATCACAGATACGCTGTGTGGAACCAAGGTTCTGCTTCGACGCGATTACGAGCGATTGGCGGTGAATCGGGATTATTTTGGAAATTTCGATCCGTTCGGAGATTTTGATTTATTGTTCGGCGCCTCGAAGTTGAATTTACACATTCTGGAAATTCCCATCCGGTATCAGGAGCGGACCTATGGCACCACCAATATTCAGCGATTTGCGCACGGATGGTCGTTGGTGAAGATGATTGTCTACGGATTCTTGCGGCTGAAGGCCGTGTAATGTTCGAGGAAGTTCTGCATCGGCATCGGGCCGTGTGGCAGAAGAAACCTGAACTCCGAAGGCTGTATGAGGACTGGTATGGGGAGATCATCGCTTGGTTGGTGCCGGGGCGCACGGTCGAGCTCGGCGGAGGCACGGGCAATCTGAAAGCCACTGTGCCGGGAGTCTATTGTAGCGATGTGGTGGTACTGCCGTGGTTGAACGTGGTCGCAGATGCCCAGCGACTCCCGTTTCTGTCCGAGTCGCTGGCCAATCTGGTCCTGTTCGACTCGTTGCATCACATTGAAAATGTCTCCCTCTTTTTTGATGAAGCACTGAGGACTCTCCATGTCGGAGGCAGGATTATCATTATGGATCCCTACCTCTCATGGGTTTCGTGGCCGATCTATCGGTGGCTGCATCCGGAACCGATGAATCGTACGGAAGACCCGCTCGTCCTCAAGCCTCCGCGGTCTGACCGGCGACCGTTTGATGCCAATCAAGCCGTTGCGACGATCTTGTTCGAGCGGAATCAACCTCGTTTCCAGTCACGCTATCCGGGATTCTCCGTCCAACACATCCGGCGGCTAGCCTGCCTCGCGTACCCACTCAGCGGTGGGTTCGACCATCCTTCTTTCCTCCCGGAATGGTTGATGACACCGATTCTCCGACTGGAACGAACTCTGGAACGGATAGGTCGGCTCCTCGCCTTTCGGATGCTCGTGGTGATCGAGCGTCGATCGTAGAGCTGAATCGGCCTCGATGCCGCGTACCGCCGGGCCTCCACCGGGTGCTTGCAAGGTAGAAGAGGCCACCCATATAATGCACAGCGATGTTGAATGGATGCTTTAACTTTCTGGAGGAAACAGAGTGATCATGAGCGAACGAACGTTGGCCATCATCAAGCCGGACGCGGTCAAGAAAAACGTCATTGGGGATATTATTCATCGGTATGAACAAGCGGGATTAAAGCCGATCGCTATTAAAATGATTCACCTGTCTCAGTCGGTGGCTGAGGGATTTTATGCCGTGCACAAAGCACGTCCTTTTTTCGGGAGTCTCTGCACCTTCATGTCTTCCGGACCTGCAGTCGTCCTCGTGTTGCAGGGGGACAATGCCATCAAGAAAAACCGCGAGCTGATGGGGGCGACCGACCCGGCAAAAGCCGAGGCCGGGACTATCCGTAAAGTGCACGGAGCGAATATCGAATTCAACGCCGTGCATGGTTCCGACTCGCCGGAAACCGCGCAATTCGAGATTGGATATTTCTTTCCCGGCATGGAGATTTTCCGCTGACCGTCCTGTGTAAGAACACGAAAATCTCCTCATGCTCTCCACCGCTAATCGGTACGATCGTTCCTTGACAACGCCGGTCGGCCCCAACTACCATTCGGAAGAATCTTTCAGGTGAAGTTTGAGGCTGAGCAATTAGGTTCCCGTTCCTCAGCCTCGATTACTGCTTTTCCCAAATGGAGCCGACATGATTCCATCCGATTTACGATTTCACAAAGAGCATGAGTGGATTCGCGTAGATGGGAAACAAGCAACCGTGGGCATCAGCGATTTCGCGCAGGATGCCTTAGGCGATATCGTTTTTCTGGAATTGCCGAAAGTGGGCATCTCGGTCAAGGTCGGCCAACAGATCGGTGAGGTCGAATCGACGAAGACCACGTCCACGATTTATACGCCGGTGAGCGGAACGGTGAGCCAGATTAATACCGATTTGAAGGATCATCCTGAAGTGGTGAATTCCGACCCTTACGGTAAGGGTTGGATCGTCGTGATCGAGCTTGCTGATCCTGGAGAAGTCGATCAACTGATGACGGCCTCGCAGTACGAAGCCTTCCTTGCCAGCCAAAAGAAAGGTTAAGCCTTGGGTTGAGGTTGACCGTCGGAAATCTCTTTCATAACTCATCACCTCGACCTGTGCTTCAACCTTTTACTATGCCCGATCAAACCCAGATCGCGATTCTCCGTGCTGGGCCCGGCGGAGATGTCGTGGCTCAGCTATTGACCAAATTCGGAAAAGGGTAGGTGCGTGATCAAATCCCTGCTTCTGAAACTCGGTATGCTGTGCATGACAATCGGTTTGGTGATCTGGGTCCGATGGGTTCCACAACCGCCGGTTCAAGACATCCCCTCAGCCGCCGAGAGGCAAGTCGTCGCTTCCCTGGTTACGGAATTAGAAGAGCGGGAAGGCCGGACGAAAGACCTGTCGAGTCGAAATGTACAGGGTCCGAGCATGAAGGCCGTCGCACAGAGGGAGCCATCAAAAGCAGCGATCCATTCACGTCTCGACCTCAATCATGCGAGTACTCATGAGCTTGAGTCCTTGCCAGGAATCGGAGCGGTAATGGCGCAACGGGTGGTTGCCTTTCGCACATCCGTCGGAGGCTTTCGTACGGTTGAAGATCTCCGTGAAGTGAAAGGGATTGGGGCAAAAACATTTGATCGCCTCAAACCCTTAGTGGCCGTCTCGACGGAAAAATTCTAGTAGTGACGGAGCAAACCTAGACGATGAAGGCGATAAACGAGCAACTAGAACTGATCCAGCGCGGCACTGTGGAGGTTATTCAGCAGGTCGAGTTGGAAACGAAGCTCAAGAAGGCCCTTGCCGAGAGTCGCCCGTTGCGCGTCAAGGCGGGATTCGATCCAACGGCTCCGGATCTCCATCTAGGACATACGGTCCTGATTCATAAATTGAAACATTTCCAAGATCTCGGCCACCAAGTCATCTTCCTTATCGGCGATTTCACCGGCATGATCGGCGATCCCACCGGCGTATCCGAGACTCGTAAAGCGTTAACCAAGGAGCAGGTGCAGGACAACGCCAAGACCTACCAGAGGCAGATCTTCAAGATTCTCGACCCTGCGAAGACCCTGATTGAGTTCAATAGTCGATGGATGAAGGAAATGTCGGCGGAGGGGCTCATTCAGCTGGCCGCGCATTATCGAGTCGCACGGATGATGGAACGGGACGACTTCCATAAACGTTATGAGGAACAGAAGCCGATCAGCGTCCATGAATTCCTATATCCACTGGTGCAAGGGTACGATTCCGTCGTGCTCAAGGCCGATGTGGAGCTGGGTGGCACGGATCAAAAATTCAATCTGCTGGTGGGGCGTGAATTACAGCGGGACCATGGCCAGGAATCCCAGGTCGTGATTACGATGCCGTTGCTGGAAGGAACAGATGGCGTCAAGAAGATGAGCAAGAGCGTCGGAAACTATATCGCGCTGGAAGACAAGCCGGGCGATATGTTCGGAAAAGTCATGTCCATCAGCGACACACTCATGTATCGGTACTACGAACTGCTGACGACGGAAGATCTGGACCGAGTCAAAGCCATCCATCCAATGGAAGCCAAACAGGCGCTCGCTGAACTGATCGTGGCGCGTTATCACGGAACAGAAGCCGGGCAGCAGGCACGAACTGAGTTTCAACAGAAATTTCAAGCTAAGGAGTTTCCAGATAAGCCGGATGTGCACGTAGTATTGCAACTGAATGATATGCAGGAGAAAGATCAAGCGTGCGGTCAGATCAGGCTAAGCAAGTTGATTGTGAAAACTGGTTTGATTTCTAGCGGCAGTGAAACGAGGCGATTGATCATTCAAGGTGGAATTGAAGTAGACGGCGTGAAGGAGACAAATCCTGATAAGTTAATCACGTTTGAACTTCATCAACAGCGCCGTCTTAAGGTTGGGAAGAAAAAGTTCGCCATTGCAGAATTGAGACCTTAAAGCGAAAGAGTCACTTCCTTGACTTGTGATGAAAAGCCGGCGCTCGACCCGTTTCAGCGAGCGGGCTTAGCTTAGTGACAGTGTCCTAGTGTGCCTCCGTCTCAATTGCGCCGACACCGCGTTACGCGACAGCCCCCCTTGCCTCGAACTCGGTGAGGAACCGATAGCCGAGCGTGGAGCGACATCGCTGCCGATTGTAAAAGCCTTCATCCCCGGTACTGCGAGTCGGCGGAGTTTCCAATGATCTTCCGCCAACCCACAGATGCATTGAGCCCAGTATGATTGCTATAGTGGTGGCCGCAGGCCCAGTCTGAGGTAAAGCCGTTGTCTCTTGTGCTCGTGTATGCTGATGGCTGACGAGTCGCCACATCCCGAATCCCGATACCAGTCTCACTTCGAAACGATGCTTGATGTTGCGGAATCAATTTCCGTTCACAGCGATTTGGCCTCCCTTTATCGGGACCTCGCGATGTTGCTGCCCCGTGTGGTCGACGCAAATTTCGTGGGCCTGTCCCTGTACGACGCCGAACGTCACGCCATGCGCCTCCATACCCTGCAAGCCAATGTCCCTGTCGACATTACCGGAGGTCATGTTCTCTCCGTGAACGAGTTACCAGCCGGGCTTGTCTGGCAAACGCAACGACCTTTGCTGGTACCGGATCTCTCGCAGGAGTCGCGCTGGCCCCAGGTAGTCCAGCTGATGCGGGAAGACGGCATCAATTCGTTTTGCTACGTCCCCTTGACCACCGCAGTGCGCCAATTGGGGGCTATGAGTTTCAGTAGTGTGCGCAAGCAGGCTTTTTCCGAATGCGAAATCGGGTTTTTGCTGCACGTGGGTAAGCAGGTGGCGGTGGCCGTCGAGAACGTGCTGAACCGCGAAGCGGCATCCTTGTCGCAGAAAGAGGCGGAGCGGCAGCGGGATCGGTTCCACCTACTCCTGAAGATGACCAACGCTATGGTCTCACAGCTGGATCTGCCCGAGGTGTTGCAAGCAGTGAGCGCCTGCTTGCGAGAGATCGTGCCACAAGAATATGCCTCTCTGATCCTTTACGACGAGGTCAACCAGCTGTTCCGCCTGCATGCGTTGGATTTTCCAGATAATCCAGGGTTGCTGTTCGAAGGATTTGTGGGGAGCGACGCAGCCACGCCGGCCACCCTTGCCTTACGGACAAGGCGGCCGGTGGTGATCAATGACCTGGAGGAACTGCAGCGCTATGGCCATCAAGTGATTCGGATGTTAATTGAAAGGGGCTTCCAGTCGTTGTGTTGCCTGCCCCTCGTCGCCCACGATCGCGCCATGGGATGTCTCAACCTCGCGTCTCGTCAGGAACAGGCCTTCCCCGAATCGGACGTCGAATTTCTTACGCAAGTCGCCGGGCAGATCGCCTTGGCTGTGGCCAATGCCTTGGCCTATCAAGAAATCACGCAACTGAGGAACAAACTGACCGAAGAAAAACTCTATCTCGAGGAAGAGATTCGCGCAGACCGTGGGTTTGAAGAGATCATCGGCGACAGCAACGCGTTGACACAGGTGCTCAAGCAAGTCAAGATCGTCGCCCCGACCGACTCCACGGTCCTCATCCAGGGCGAAACGGGAACGGGCAAGGAGCTCATTGCCCGGGCGATTCACCGACTCAGTGGGCGCCAGGAACGCACATTCGTGAAACTCAATTGCGCCGCCATTCCGAGCGGATTGTTGGAAAGCGAACTGTTCGGTCATGAGCGAGGTGCCTTTACCGGTGCGATTTCTCAAAAGGTGGGCCGATTCGAACTGGCGGACAAAGGCACCATCTTTCTCGATGAAGTCGGCGACATTCCGCTGGAGCTGCAATCCAAGCTGCTGCGAGTGCTGCAGGAACAGGAATTCGAGCGACTGGGCAGCACCAAG
>PHGD01000160.1 GCA_011090425.1 Nitrospira sp. LK70
GGCCATTGATGCAATCGGTGGGTCACTTCCTCCAGAGTCTCCTGCATCTCAGGCGGCTCCAGATAGGTCGCCGGTGGCTCGCCCTTCGGAATCCACCACTCACAACCGGTGACCGCGACCAGGCCCAACAGGCACAAGGCCGAGAGGGAGAGAGAGCTGGTGAGGGAGACGCAGAGGGAACTCGGTGATCGGCCTGGGATCATGGTTGCTCCCTCATCTCGGTTGCCTGTCCCGCGCCCACAGCGTCCGCCGGCTTCAAGACCGGCACACGGTTGGACCGTGCGAACCAGACCAGGATCGCAATCCCCAGACAGAGATAGCTCGACAGGAGGAACGTGTCATTCAAGGCGAGAATGCCGGCCGCCTGCTTGATCGTCAGTTGGATCTTGCGCTCGATCATGGCGGGATCGAAGCCGAGGGCCTCAAGCTTCGCCGTGAACTGGCTGAGCGCGTCATACGACGCCGAGAATCTCCCGCCGAAATGGTCACTGAGGTGCAATTGATGAAAGGGGTGACGGCGGAAAATGACGATCCCTTGCCAGGTAATCCCTATTGCGCCTGACGCGATCCGAAGAATATTGGCCGCCTCCGCCGCTCGCAACAGTTGCTCCCCCGACAGGCCATGCAACGTCAACACGGTCAACGGCGTGAAAAACGAGCCGAGGAAGACCCCCTCGAGCACCATCGGCCAAAAGATCTGATCGAACGAGTGGGGATCGTCGAAGAGGCCGATCCAATAGAACGTAGCGGCGAAGCCCAGGGCGTTCGCACAGGCCAGCCAGCGCACGTCCAGCCGTTTGGCGATTTCGTGCATCACGGCGATCAGCGGCATCCCCAGCAGGACCATGGGCAGGAACACCAGCCCGGCCAACTCCGAGGAATAGCCTAGCAACAACTGCAGTTGCACGACGAAGAGAGAGAGCAATCCTTGGATCGACAGGAAGCCCAGGCCGAGGCAGAGGAGGCCGACTGAGAAGTTCCGATGCGCGAACAACCGAAGATCCATCGCCGGCCGGCGTTCGCCGAGCTCCCAGACGATCCAGACCGGGACCGCCACGATCACGACGACCAACAGGCCCTGTAACAGCGGATCGTCGAACCAATCAAAGTCGTTGCCTCCGTTCAACATCGCCTGGAGGCAGCCGAAGATCACGAACAACAGGACAAAGCCCACGAAGTCGACGGGCTCATGACGAGCCTCATGCCGTCTTCCATGGAACAGAGCGGCGGCCAGAGCGGCAATCAGCAGCGCCAGAGGGATGTTGAGGACGAACAGGGTGCGCCAGCCCCAATGCTCACCAAGCCAACCGCCGGTGACCAACCCTAAAGTGAAGGGCATCAACGTGAACAGCCCCCAGATGGCCAGCCCCAACGACTTCAGGTGATCGGGGTACTCCTTGATCAACAAGGACTGGCTCAGCGGCAAGGTAATGCCGCCCGCAAGCCCGAGCAGGACGCGCGCCGACACGAAGCCTTCAATGCTGTCGGCCGTGGCACAGCAGGCCGAGGCCACGGCGTAGGCGAGGAAGGCGCCGCTCAAGACACGGGGTTCTCCATAGCGATCGGAGAGCCAACGGGCGAGGGGAAAGCCCAAGGCCAGGGCGATCATGAAATTCGTCTGCGCCCACCTCCCGAAACTGACCTGCACGCCGCCTAAGCCTCCTGCCGCGTGCGGCTCCAGCGCCACGTACGAGCCTGCGTTGAACAGCACCACGATGTGGGCTAGGCCCAGCACGAGGTTGAGGAGGAGGAAGTGCCATCCGAGGCAGCGGGTCTCTGGATGATCTTCTGTCGTCATACGTAGGCTCGGTCAACAGAACATGGTGTGTTTAGGTGCTTAGCTACTGAGGTCTCCGACACAAAGGTCATCCGTGGTGCGTGAGTCAACCTCAATATCAGAAGCTGTGCTTGAGCAAGGGCTGTGCCTCTTCAACCGCATAGTCTCAACCTAGTGAAATTTCAGGGCTGTCAGGGATTATCTTCTTGGACTGAAAAAGAAAATTACTGAGAAGCCACGATAGGTCGCGATTCACCGCAGACTCTACTCACGACGGGTCGAGGCCTCTGACGCTAAGAGGATGGAGAGCGTTCGTACGAGACAGGGGTGTGATTGATTCAGTTGGTGGTCGGTCGCTTTATCACAAGTTGCTTCATTCTGCTGCGCAAGGTACTGGGCGGGATGCCGAGACGTGTTGCTGCTCCGTCAGGACCTTCGATGCGCCAATCGGTCAAAGCCAGAGTTTGGAGAATGTGTCGACGTTCCACATCTTTGAGGTCGGACGACGGTAAGCTGGTGAACGAGCGATCCTGCAACCCCAGGAGATGGTCATCGATCCGCAAGATCGACTCGCGTGAGAGGATCAAGGCTCGTTCGATCACATTGGCCAATTCACGGACATTGCCAGGCCACGAGTAGCGAACCAATCGTTCTAAAGAATCAGGATCGATATCCGTACATGAATGGCGGAGTTTCGCTGCGTAGAGTTCAAGAAAGTGCCGGGCTAACAGGGGAATATCTTCCGGACGCTCGCTCAATGTGGGCAGTCGGATCGGAAACACGTTCAGGCGATACAGAAGATCCGCTCGGAACGTACCGAGCTTGACCGCAGCAGAAAGATCGCGGTTTGTCGCGGCGATGAGACGAACATCCACCCGAATCGGCTGTTTCCCACCTAAACGATCGACCATCCCATCCTGTAAGACTCGCAGCAATTTCGCCTGTGTCTCCAGAGGCATTTCACCGACTTCATCCAAGAACAATGTTCCTTCATGAGCCAGTTCGAATCGTCCTTCACGGGCGCGATCTGCTCCGGTAAATGCGCCGCGTTCGTGGCCGAACAATTCACTTTCAACCAGTCCGGCCGGAAAGGCGGCGCAATTCACGCGAACCATAGGTTTCCGATGGCGCTGACTCAAATCATGAATGGTTTGAGCGATCAATTCCTTGCCGGTTCCTGTCTCACCCGTCAAGAGAACGGTCGTCGAGGTCGAGGCAACTTGTCGCGCGAGGGTTAAGACATGTTGAAAGACGGTACTGTCCCCGACCAATCTGTCGATATTTCTTGTGAGCCGCAGTTCCTCGTTCAAGTACACATTTTCTTTTGCCAGTTGGTTTCGTAACTGATCGATTTGTTCGTAGGCTTGGACATGATCGATCGCATAGGCGATTTGCATCGCCACTTGTGTGAGGAATTCGATATCTCCGGGATCGGGATCACCTGATTCCCGAGTGCCGATATTGAGAATGCCGAGGCATTGATCTTTCACGAGCAGTGGAAGATTAATCATTCGGCCGAGCCCTTCTTGAGCGTAGAACTTGTCTTCAGGAAAGACTTGCTCTTTCTTGAGATCGGGGCGAATGTGCAGGGTCTTGTGTTCGTATACCCATCCCATCCCGCTTCCATGGCGCGGGACGACGGCATCGCGGCCAAGCGCGACTTGCGGGACCATAGTCGCGAGGACATAAAACCGGAATGCATCGGTCTGAGGATCGTACAGGGTGATCGATGCCCGGGCCCATGGGATGGCCTTGGTGATCTCCACCGTAATCGCTTCCCACAGGCTGCGCATGTCGCGCTGCGAGTTCAGCACGAGGGCAACGGACAAGAGTGCGCGATAGTTTCGTTCGATCTGATCCAATGATCCTGGCTCCGCAACCGTCAATTCAAGCACAGAAGAATCTGTCATGTCCAGGTGTTTACGTGCGGGACTGTGAACGAGATATACGCGGAAGCTGAGGCGTCGACAAGACTGTGTCAGGCGCCTCAACAAGTTGGGCTTTCGTCGTTACAGCACCGTCAAAAACGCGGCGAGGTCGGCTATTTCTTGATGGGTCAAAGCCATGCCAAAGCGAATGTTGTAGAACTCCACTGCCTTTTTCAGGGTCGCGGCCGAGCCGTTGTGAAAATAGGGTGCACGGGCGGCAAGGCCTCGGAGAATCGGGCCTTTGAATTTCCCAATGTCGGCCCATTTTCCTGAAATTAGCGCTCGGCCTGGATCTGTTGTAGACACTTCCCTTCCATCTGCCCTGTTACGCAGAGTGATGATAGGGAGATAATCGACACCCAAGGGGTTCATCACATCGGCAATCCCGATATTCAGCGGAGCGCCGATGGAATGGTCGCCCACATTGAAGGAATTGTGGCAGGTGCCGCAGGTCCCATTGATGACCGGGAGGCCGGTCGCGTCGTTGAGTCCGCCCACTCCCACAATGTTGATGGGGTGTGAATTGAAGAGAGCTTGCCCTCGGAGGATGCTCGCTCTACGTTCCTGATGGTGCCCCTGCTGTTCATGACCGGAAGCGTGGGCCCAGTGATTGGTGAAGAGGGTGAAGACCACCGGAGTGAAGGGCGTTTTGAAGGGATTGAGCCCCAGCGGATCGTTGACGCCGATAAAAAACGGTTGCTCCGAGAGGATGACGGGACCACCGTTCGCGCCCTGACCATCGAGAGGCCCCGCGCTGAAATCGATCGCCTGGGCTGTGGAGAGCGCCATTTCAAAGTCGACGATCTTTTTTTGCTGTTCCTGGGTGGGCGCCGTTGCGGCTTGTGCATGACCGAGTGCAGCACCCACCGCCTGATGAGCCAGGTCGGACAGCAGATCGGCGGGATTCGTGGCGAATGTGATCGGTTTCGTGCCGGTCTGTGGTGAAGATTCTCGCCCGTCCCACATCACGGTGCTGAGAAACCTGAGGTTGGTGGCCGGCAGAGGGCGTCGGTACATCGAGAGCGTGCTCGTCTCGCTGCAGCCGTAGGGGTTTCTGACGCTTACCACGTCAAACTCGGCTCCTGACGGGACGGCAAGCGCAATACGGATCAATCCGCGGGTGCGCAGGAGGCTGTAGGCTTGGCGACGGCCTTCCCTTGTGGCGGTATCAATGTTGTGATCGCAATTGGAGCCATCATTGGTCCGAAAGATCGGATCGAGACCGTGGGACCGCTCAAACCGATCCTCGACGTGCGCCGCCGAGACGGACCATCCATCGCCGGGCTGATGACAACTGGCGCAGCTGCGGCCGTTGGTTCCCAGACTCTGAAAGAAAGGACCGGTCAGATCGAGTTTTCCGGTCGAGTTGAAGGTTTTCAAAATGCCGGTGGGATTGGGAAAGGGAAAGAGGTTCGGAAGAGCAGTCGGAGCTTCGAATTCCGCAGCCGCAACTGAAGTAAGACCCAGCAGAAGTGCGCCCGACAACCAGAGACGGATTTTCACCATGGTCACCCCCGATATGCTTAAGAAGTCGATGGCTAAGAACACTTGATTCCAGGTCAGGTCGCGACACGGCTGCGTGACGTCGTCCTACGAACAGTTTGTGCCGCATTCCTCCAGCAGGGACCGGACAGGATCACCGATAGCTGCCTCACCCATGAGCCACGCGCTTCCTCGTCGCACAGCGGCATAGCACATTGAGTGCCAAGCCAGACTTTTTCCCCTAACTCGGCAAACCAAGCGTACCGGATTCATAAATTCAAACAGGTATGCCGACAATATAACTAACCATTAGTACTTACTAACAATTGTCTTCCTTCTGTTCTGGTTCTGTCCTGAGCGAAATTCCAAAAGACGCAGAGTGCGCAATCGCTCGTTCAAGAAACGGAGGCACGTACAAGGTGTGGAAACAGGAAAAGGCCTGTGGCAACCTTTCGGACGACTAGACTCACTGGCCGAAGCCCGATCAAGCAGGGAGACACTGTCGATACAGCCTACATCGCTTCTCCTTCACCTTGACGGATTTGAGTGCCTGCTGAGGGCCTGAGGCAACCCTGTCTGTCAGCACCATGCGGGGTACAATTTTTCAACTCCTCGGCGCTGATCTTGCAGCCTCCAAGCGGAAAAACGTCACGAGGTTTTCATGCAGCCCTTCATACGAATGAGAGAGATCTCCACCACCAGGCACGAGCTGGCCGAGACGAAAGGCCCAAGAGCCGATCGCGAACGGTCCTTTCTGGTAGGCGAACGACGACTCCCGCGACAGTCTCTGCAGAGGGTCCATGCCAAGCGATGGTTGGCCTTCTATCGAACGCGCCCTTCGCGTTGTACGCCCCAGACCATGTCCACCTTCGCTGAGGACTCATGGTGAACGGAAAGCCGCGCGTGGTGATTCTGGGTGGAGGCTTCGGCGGGATGTATGCCGCGTTGGAATTCGAACGCGCCCTGGCACGCGGAGCCGATTTGGATGTCACCCTCGTCAACCAGGACAATTT
>PHGD01000056.1 GCA_011090425.1 Nitrospira sp. LK70
CAGTTGGACTGGGAGCTGAGCGAGGCCGACGATACCTCACAGCCGCCACCGAAGCGGACGGACACCCCCGTACGGGCTCTCCCATTCGCGCCGTGTGCCTCGGGCGCCTCTCCATGATCGACATTCAACTGCGGAATCCGGGATCATTCGTCACATGTGCAGGATGGTCAAAGCGGGCTTTTTCAACATCCTGCTAGAGGCGGATGTATTGTTGCCCGGGAAGTTGGCGAATCCGACCGTTCAATTCCAACGAAAGCAACAACGCCGACACCTCCGCAGCACTCAGCCCGGTGCGCCCGATTATCGTATCAATGGATCGGGCTTCATAGGACAGGGCCTCGTACACCACTGTTTCTTCTTTCCCGAGCGGTACAGGCACTTCTATCAACGTGCTGTCAAGATGCAGCGTGGCACGTTGCCGAGCATCGACCTGCGGAAGAATCTCATCGAGAATGTCTTGAGCTCCTTCGATCAGTTTCGCTCCCTCTTTGATCAAGCGATTTGATCCTCGACAGGCTTCTTCCTTGAGAGAACCGGGTACGGCAAACACCTCTCGACCTTGTTCCAACGCCAGTTTTGCTGTGATCAACGAGCCGCTGTCGGTCGCGGCTTCGCCGACCAGCACGCCCAACGAAAGCCCGCTGATGATCCGATTCCTTCGCGGGAAGTGATGACTTTGGGGAGCAGCGCCGATCGGCAGCTCCGAAATAACGGCGCCGTACGATTCGATATTCCGCCGAAGTGTGTGATGTTCCCACGGGTAGGTCCGATCGATGCCGCAACCGAGAACCGCGATTGTTCGCCCCTTACCCATCAGCGCTCCACGGTGCGCCGCTGCATCGATTCCTCGAGCCAGACCGCTCACGATCGTCACTCCACATCCGGCCAGGTCCTTCGCAATCTCCTCGGTGATGAGTCTCCCTGATGGAGTCGCCCGTCGTCCACCCACAATCGCCACCGCGACCTCATCCCTCGGCGAGAAGCTCCCGCTCACATACAACAACGGCGGTGGATCGGGAATGGCTTTGAGCCTAGCGGGATAAGCGCGATCAAAGAAGGTGACTGTTTGGATCTTGCAGCGTTCAACAACCTTCACTTGGCGATCGATCTGTCGCCGGATACTCGACTCTGGCCCACGCCGCACGGATTCGGCCAATTCAGGACTGCACCCGACACTGCTCAAGTCGTCCATCGTTGCGCCAAGCACTGCGTCGGGGGTTCCAAACGCGTGAATCAACTTCAGAAGGGTGCGATCTCCGACACCGTCGATCGCTTGGAGCGTGAGCCATAAGGTCAAGGATGATTCATCCATGATCGCTCTCAATCCTCGGCAGGGAATCGGTTTCGACTGCAGGAGGGTCCGCTAGGAAGAACAGCTCCTCGACAAAGAGCGGCGGCCGTGGTGGCACTCGACTAGAGCACGACCAGATCGTACTGTTCCAGATGCAACTGATTGTCCGGTGTGACGATGATTTTCGCTGAACAGTCTCGCTCCAATACTTCCACTCCGTAACGCTCTTCGTCTTGCAGCAATTCCGCCACCATCGGATGGGCTCCCACAATAATCCGTTGCTGATCGGCTGACGGTTCAATCCGTCGGATCTCGCGGAAAATTTCGTACGCCACGGTCGTGGGAGACTTCGTATATCCACGGCCGTCGCAGTAGCGGCATGGCTCCGACAGCGAACGTAACAGGTCCTCCCGCACCCGTTCGCGGGAGATCTCGATCAAGCCAAGATCCGAAATCCTTGATATCCTCGTCCGCGCCTTGTCGGACGCCATGGCATCCACCAACGCATGGTAGACCTTATCCCGATTCTTCTCCCGCTCCATGTCGATGAAGTCGACAATGATGATGCCGCCGATTCCCCGCAACTTCAGCTGATAGGCGACCTCTTTGGCGGCCTCGAGGTTGTTGCGCAAGATGGTCTCTTCCTGATCCCGTTTTCCCACAAAGCGCCCCGTATTGACGTCGATCACGGTCATCGCTTCGGTATGATCAATCACGAGATAGCCCCCCGACTTGAGCCAGACTTTCCGGCTCAAGGCGCGCGCAATTTCCTGCTCCACCCCCAGATGATCGAACAAGGGCTCATCTTTGTCGTAGAAATGAATCCGTGAGGTCTGCTCAGGAGAAAATCGCTGCACGAAGTCCCGAATGGCCTCGTATTCCTCTCGAGAATCGATCCACAGTCGATCCACCTTCTTGCCGAACAGGTCCCTCACGACACGGAAGCTCAGGCTCAAATCAGAATGCAGTAATGCCGGAGCTGGCATTTGTTCCCGCTTGGTCAAAATGTCTTGCCAGAGCACGTGTAGAAAGTCGACATCGGATTTTAACTCGTCTTCCTTAACGCCTTCACTGACCGTCCGCACGATATAGCCGAAGCCGGGGCGCCTGACACGGCGCATAATTTCCTTCAGTCTAGCTCGCTCTTCATCCCGCGGAATCCGCCGAGACACACCGATATGGTCGACGTTGGGCATAAAGACCAGATACCGCCCAGGAAGTGAGACATACGTCGTCACTCTCGACCCCTTGGTGCCGATCGGCCCCTTCGAAATCTGGACCATCAGCTCCTGCCCCTCACTCAGCAGCTGTTCGATCGGTTTCGCACTCTGGCGCTTCGGCCGGAGCATCTCCGAATCTTTTTCGTCTTCCTCAGCCTCAACCAACATATCGCCTGGCTCTGCATCCACCAACAGATCAGAGACGTGCATAAACGCCGCTTTTTCCAAGCCGATGTCCACAAACGCGGCTTGCATGCCCGGCAACACCTTGGCAACCTTTCCCTTATAGATATTTCCGACAAAATCCTTATGCTTCGTGCGGTCTCCGAACAAATCGGTGACAACTCCACCGTCAAGCACGGCCACACGGGTTTCCTCCCGCGCGACGGTTATCGCAATCTCACTACCCATATCGACTCCTTTGGTCTACAAGCCATGCGCCGGATGAGAGCAATGGACGCGGGCTCAACCCCAGGTCCGTCACCCACTCGGCACTCCGGCTCTACCGACTTCCCTATGATCTTCTCCGAACGACGGATCCCGAACGTTCCGCTTGTTCGGCCATCGCTCAATAAAACAGACTTAACCGCTTTCGTTTGACGTTCAACAGCAAGCCCAAGGCCGCCATGGTCATGATCGTGGCGCTTCCGCCATAACTCACCAGCGGCAAGGGAATGCCGACGATCGGAAACATCCCCGCCGTCATACCGATATTGACCACGACGCAGAAACACAACATCGCCACGATCCCCACGGCGAGCAATGCTCCAAGCTGATCCTTCGCCTTGGACGCGATTTCCAGCGATAACCAAATCAGCGCCACAAACAACGTCAACAGGACGACCACGCCCAGAAATCCCCATTCCTCCGCGAAGACGGCGAACACAAAATCGGTATGCCCCTCCGGCAAAAACTTCAGCTGACTTTGAGTGCCGCCGTAGAGCCCTTTCCCCAACAGTTCTCCAGACCCAATCGCGATTTTCGATTGAAGGGCATGGTAGCCCTTTCCACCCGGGTCGTATTCGGGGTCGACGAACGCCATAATGCGCTGTCGCTGGTAATCATGCAAGGACCCCCACAGCCCCTCCCAGGCAAACGGAAACAGCATGATCGAGAAGAGCAGCATAAACCCTAAGGCTTGCGAACGAATGCCTACCATGAGGAGCATGGCGGCATACACCGCGACAAAGCTGAGCCCACTCCCCAAATCAGGTTGCTTCAAGATAAGGAGGAGGCCCGGCAGCACCAAGAGTCCCGGAACAATGACACGCTGCAACCATCCCACACGAGGGGCTTTTGAATAATAGTGAGCCAGCACCAAGACGAGGATGAGTTTTGCGAATTCAGACGGCTGAAAACTGAATGGACCCAACGCGATCCAGCGCTGAGCGCCTTTGCTCGTTCGCCCGTCGAATAACACAAAGACCAGCATCAGCAAGATAAAGGCGTAGGCCGGATAGGCAAACCGCGCAAGATGATGGTAGTCCGATGCCCACATCACGAGGAAAGCCGCCGCACCGAGACCGATCCATATCAACTGTTTGAGATAATACGGTGCCGCCCCACCCTGCTGCCCACGCGTGACGCTATAAATGGACAACACCCCGATCCCCAGGATGGCAATGATCAAGGCGACATAGCGGATATCGAAACTATCAAGGCCTCGATGCTCGGTTAATCGATCGATCATGAGTCTTTCGATGAACGCCCCAGCCCATTCCCGCTGGAGAGATCCGAGGTGACGGCGGGCGCCTGGCTGGTGAGCTTCAGATACGTTTCAATGATTTCTTTCGCAAGAGGAGCAGCGGTGGCCCCACCGTGTCCCATATGTTCGGCGAGCACGGCGACGGCGATCTTCGGCGATTCCACCGGCGCAAAAGCGACAAACCACGCATGGTCTCGGAACTTTTTGGGAATGTTTTCTTCCGGTCCGGTCCGGAGCGCCGCCACTTGGGCCGTGCCTGTTTTTCCGCCGATCGTCACCATGGAGGATTTGGCTTTCGTTGCTGTTCCCTTCGTGACGACCTCAGCGAGGGCGTCCTTGATGATGCGGAACGTGTCCGGTTTCGCATTGATTTTTCCGCGTGGAACAGCCGGCAATTCTTGAAGGTTTCCCGAAGTTCGATCCATGACCGCCAACACCAAACGAGGGCGGTAGTTGATTCCATCGTTGGCGACTGTGCCGATGAGACTCGCCATTTGTAACGGTGTCACGGTCACATACCCCTGTCCGATGGCGGCCGAAATGGTCTCTCCCGGCAACCACTGTTCGTTCTTGGCTTTTTGCTTCCATGCGGTTGATGGCATGATACCGGATCGTTCCGACGGTAATTCCACTCCGGTGGCCTTCCCAAGCCCGAAGTCCTTCCCAAACTCGGCTATCACATCGATCCCCATCCGTTGACCGATCGTATAAAAGTACACGTCACAGGAATGGACCAATGCATTGTGTAGATTGACGTACCCATGCCCGCTGGCTTTCCAGTCATGATACAGCCGCTTCCCGAACTGGTACCCCCCATTACAGTACACAGTGCTGGAAGGCAACATGGTTTTTGTCTCCAACGCAGCGACGGCCATCGGGATCTTGAAGGTTGACCCAGGAGGATACTGCCCCTGTGAAGCACGATTGTTCAACGGACGCCCTTCGTCTTGCACGATTTCCACCCATTGCTTCGCGGTCAGTTCTCGCGAAAGCACGTTCGGGTCGAACCCGGGACGACTGGCCATAGCCAGAACATCGCCGCTGTTCGGATCGAGCGCAACGATGGCGCCCTGTTCTTGCCCCAGCAGATCTTCGGCGACCTTTTGGAGCCGCACATCGATGGTGAGATAGAGGTCGTTTCCTGCTTGCGGCCTTTCGACAACCGAGGCTTTCTTCTCGTGGCCGAGGGCATCGACCTCCACGCTCTTCTGACCGGCCGTTCCTCGCACGTGCCGATCATACGACTTTTCCACACCATATTGCCCCACGATGCTGCCTTGATGGAGATCGATAAATTCGGGCTTCTCCAACTGATCCGCTGAAATTTCTCCTACATAGCCGAGGAGATGGGCCGCCGTCACGCCGCCTGGATAGTTGCGCTGCGACTCGACCTGAATCATGACCCCGGGCATGTCGAGACGATGGGATTCGACCAGCGTGGCATCGCGCAGCGTCATGTGGTCTTTGATTTTTCGCGGAAGCAACTTGCTGCCTTTGGCCGTCATTTTTTTCCGCACGATGGTCGGGTCGAGACCGAGCAAATCAGTCAACTGCTGAATCAAGGCTTCGCGATCCTTCACGTCTTCAAGCGTGACGTAGAGGCTGAAGCTCGGGACGTTATTCGCCAGAAGGACACCGTGCCGGTCATAGATCAGACCACGTGCCGGTTCGAGCAACACCAATCTGGTCCGATTGTTTTCCGATAAATCCCGATAATACGGCCCTTCACGAATTTGAAGATGCCAGAGCCGCAGGCCGAGCAACACCACCACCAGCAACAGTCCCACACGGAGAATGAAGAGCCGTCGATGAAGGTCACCGAATTCTGATTCCGAAGAATGCACCGTCACCATACTGAACGCCTACATTCGAGATTCTGACATCAACTGCTCAATGCTCCAACGACTCAACATGATCCAGTAGATCAGCCCTCCGATCATCGCATCAAGACAGGCTTGCGGCAGCACCACGGTCCAGACGGCCCACCACCAATCCTGTTCCACACTGAGCTGGAGAGCGAACGGAGCAACCAGGCCAGCCAAACAGGAGACCACCAGCAGTCCCGCCACCAGGACAACAGGGCTCAGGTAGACCACCTGCCGACCCGCGAGACCTGCTACAAACCCCACGGTCCCCTTCAAGACCATACAGGAAATCAGATCCTGCGCCGAAAACAGGCTCATCGCCCATCCGAGCGCAAGCCCCATCAACAAGCCATCAAGCTCTCCTGCTATGAGACCGATCAAGCACACTGCCACAAAACCGAGATCCGGCCTGACGCCCCAGAAGCTGATGTGAGGCAAGAGAACGGACTGTATCGGCACCAGACCAACGATCACGGTCGAATAGATGAGGGCTTTCATGGCTTGGGCTTCGGAACGCCAAAACGCTCCCCTTCGGTCGGAATAGAGGCAGACCGAATGACCAGCACCTCCTCGACCCGATTCGGATCGACCTCCGGAGAAATTTCCGCCGATTGGAACAGCGCTTCCTCTTCCTTATCGATTCTGATGATCGTGCCGATCGGTATACCGCGAGGAAACCCCTCCACCAATCCTGACGTGACGACGTGGTCGCCCGGCCGCGCGTTGGAGAGCAACGGGATGTACTTGAGCCGAGCCTGTCCCTGCGTCGTCCCTTCGACTATTCCCTCATCTCTGGTGCGCTGGATTAATCCGGCAATCGCATTATTGGGATCCGTCACGAGCAGGACCACGGCGGTCGAGGCCGTGGTCTTAACGACGCGACCGACCACACCTGCCGGAGTGATCACTCCTTGGTCAGATTGAAGCCCGTCGGACGCCCCTTTGTTCAGAATAATCGTCTTGTACCAATTGCCGGTATCGCGCCCGATCACTTGCGCGGCCACGGACGTGGGAAGGACCTGTTTCTTAAACTCCAGCAGTGCCGAGAGCCTCTCCGTCGCCACCGAAGCTTCTCGCAGCTGCCCGTTTTGTTCCTTGAGAAGGTCCAGCTCCCTCCTCAACTGTTGATTTTCTTCTTCAACCCCTTGGAGGGCCACATATCGTCCCCAGGCACCGGCAATTCGATCCTGGATTCCGGCCACGGCCCGGAGAGGCCAACTGATCATCCACCCTAAGGGACCGCCCACCTCCTGAAATACACTTTGGAGTTGGCCAGGTAGAAGCAAGAAGCCGACTACGAGAATGAGGACAAGGAAGAAGGCACCACGCCTGGCGCTGTACGGTACGCGAAAATTGACCATCCGCATGAGGGATGGAACCTTACCGGAGGTTGTTCGCTTGAGACATGACCGATACCTTTCGGAGGAGATCCAGCTCATCCAGAATCTTGCCGACTCCCAACACCACGGAGGTCAGCGGATCGTCCACCGTAATGATCGGCAGGTTCGTTTCTTCCCGGAATCGCGTGTCCATGCCTTTCAGGAGGGACCCTCCCCCCGTCAACACGATCCCGCGGTCGATAATATCTCCCGCCAGCTCGGGCGGAGTGTTTTCCAATGCAATCTTGATCGCATTCACGATCGTTCCAATGGGTTCTTGCAACGCTTCACGAATCTCGGCGTCATCGATGACCAACGTGCGCGGAATGCCGGAAATCAAATCCCGGCCCTTGATCATCATGGTTTTCCGCTCCTCGAACGGGTAAGCGGACCCGATTTCAAACTTGATCCGTTCCGCCATATGTTCGCCGATCAATAAATTATACTTCTTCTTGATGTAGTTCATGATCGCTTCGTCCATGCGATCACCGGCGACCTTGACCGACTCGCTGTACACGATGCCGCCCAGCGAAATGACGGCGATATCCGTCGTGCCGCCTCCCACATCGACGACCATGTTGCCCGACGGCTCGGTGATCGGCAACCCGGACCCTATGGCCGCTGCGACGGGCTCTTCGATCAGATACACTTCTCGCGCCCCGGCCAATTCGGCTGAATCGCGTACGGCGCGTTGCTCGACCTGTGTGATGCGAGAGGGCACGCCGATGATGATGCGAGGCCGCACAAACGCGCTGCGATTGTGAGCCTTCCGGATGAAATGTTTCAGCATTTGCTCAGCCATCTCGAAGTCGGCGATCACCCCTTCCTTCATCGGCCGAATCGCGACAATATTCCCCGGGGTGCGACCGAGCATTTTCTTCGCATCCGCTCCGACGGCCAGCACTTTTTCGCTCTTCTTTTCAACGGCCACGACGGAGGGCTCGTTCAGCACGATCCCCTTCCCGTGAACATACACGAGCGTGGTTGCGGTGCCTAAGTCAATCGCCAGGTCATCGGAGAACCAACCGAATACATCTCCTGGGAACCCCACGGCGTCTCTCCCTTCATATTGGCCCGGCGATCCAGCGCCCGGCTTGTGTGCTTCCTGTACGACTTACCTAATCTGGGACCGCAAGTTGGCCGGCATCTAATACCTGAGTCCTTGCGACTTCATCGCCAAGTCGACGACCCTGCTCATTCCCAATGATCAAAAAACTCTCAAACGCTAGAATGGCAAGGGATACGAGCCATCCAATGTATGGGACCGCATACGCAATCTGTGCAACACCCAGCGGAAGATTCCGGATGATCGACTCTCGAAAACCAGCCGTATCCCGGCCATCCAATTGCATGGTTTGCAGACCCACCAACCGTTTGCCGATACTTTTTCCGCCAGCAAACCCATCGGCAATCAAGATGTAGGCCAAGCCGGAAAGAACGCCGACCGGAGGAGCAATTTCGTCGGCAGCGACGACAACGAACAGATCGATTAATTTCGCGATGAACCGATTCAGGACATGGGCCTTCGGATAGACTTTCGTTTCCAGCGCCGTCGAGGTTGGCCCCCCTGCCAAGGAATCTCCTTCTAATTGGTGGCAAAGTATAACAAAACGCATCAACTTGCACAAACAAAGACCGATCTTTCCATAGTTTTCTTTTCGAAACCTTGCTGAACCGGCTTTCTGCCTCCTGGAAGCAGAGGCGAAGGAGGCCGGTCTCTCAGACTACCGACGCTTATAGCCACCCCTCGTACTGCCCCGCAGTAACCGCGCTTGCCTTCCGTCCGGTCCACAAGTAAACTGTTGATTCACAAAAGAAGAGGATTGACATGATCAAGACAATGCGCGACGCATCTCACAACTACCCTTGGTTGCTCAAATCCATCATGGGGATCTTAGCTGTAGCCTTCGTGATAACCATGGGCTGGTGGGGTTTCGGGGAACAGGCGGGCGGACCAGTCGCCAAGGTCGGTGATCAATCGGTGTCGCTCGACGAATTCAAACGCACCTATGAAAACATGCGCCGCATTTACAAAGAAAACGTCAAGACCGATTTCAAAGAGGAAGAGTTCAAGGAATTCGTCGTCGGGCAACTCGTCGACAGTCGTGTGTGGATTATCGCGGCTGAAGAAATGGGCGTGCGGGTTTCCGATGCCGATCTGCGCGAACTGATCATGCAAACGCCGGTCTTTCAGAAAAACGGCGCCTTTGACCCGGAGCTCTACAAACGCGTCCTAGCCGCCAATCATCTCACCCCGGCCGCGTTTGAGTCGATCCAGCACCAGGAAGTCCTGGCCAATAAGGCCCGGATGATCGTCCGAGACTCCGTCGGCCTAACCCCGGCTGAGATTGCCGAAGGACAGTCCCTGATGACCAGACCGCAAGACTCCGATCCAGCTAAGGCAGCAGAAGCCAAGCAGCGGGTGTTGGATGACATGCTGTTGCAAAAACAACAACGTGCCCTGGTGTCATTTCAGCAGTCCATGAAGGCCAAGCTCCCCATCACCATCCGGCGGGAAATGCTGTAATCCATCCGCGCAGGTAATTACCGCCGTTGCCTTGTTCGAGCAGCTGCCCGAGCACAGTAGAGGTAAACGTAGCGGCGCGGATGGATCTGAATAGCAACATCCTGGTCTTTCGGTCAGACGCTCAATTTGAAGGGGTTCATAACTCGCAGCCCTCCAAAGACAGCGCCGTCTTGAAAATCTTCGGAGTAGAGGACCGTCGCTCCGGCCACCAGTGCCGCTTCCAGAATAAGCGCATCCCAAAAAGAGACCTTCGCTTGACCGCTTCGCTGTATAGCCAACAGAATCAGAGGTGTATCAATCTGGACTATCGGGAAAGCGGTGAGATCTTGAACAGCCTGGAATGCCGCCTCCAGACCAAGCGGAGTGGCCAGCTTCCGCGTCACAGACACATAGAACTCTTGCAGGACCTGGGTGCTCAGAGTTACCTGCGCACGTAGTTCACGGCTTGACAGAAGGTCCTGTACGCGTCGTTGTTTGGTGGGATTGTCGGCGTCAAACAGGTAGACCAGCACATTCGTATCAAGAAATACTCGCTCCTTCATCGCTGATGAAGGTCTTCACGAGTCCACCGGCGATTTCCCCGCCTCGTCTTCGCGCTCTGAGACAGCCGCAACAAGTGATTGATTGCCTCATCCTTTTTGGCCTTCATCCCGGCATAATCAGCCAGATAGTCCCGCACGACCGCGTTCACGGACGTCCCTTCTTCGAGCGCCCTCATGCGGGCACGCTTCAAGGTATCGTTTTCGATCACAATGGTTAAATTTGCCATGCCGGCACCTGCTACACAGGATCAGTGTAGCACGGGATCTCTATCGGAGCAACGGACGGCAGGAGGAAGAAGGCAGCATGGATCAGGACCGAGCCACGGTGACGGAAATCACTCTTCGTTCGGTCACCATATGGTCGTCACACCCACCGCAGACACGCGGACAAGATCCCAAACTTCATTGGAAATTCTGCCTGTCCCTTTTTCTACAAGAGATATTAGAAACCTCGATTGCAGACCTACATCGTCCTGCAATCAGGTACTGAATCCAATCAGATTCACTGAATCGTAAAGGATTCATCTCATCGGGCTCCTTGTTGGGAAGTTACAGCACAATCCCTCGGAAGTCATACCATGCCTGGGATTTGCTTAGCGGCCTCTTGCTTGCTAGACGAGTCCAGTGAGGAAATGGTTCGGTGGCCACCTACTGAGCTCAAGATGGCGAAGGACCTAGCTGAACAGGGCTGAATGGACCTGTCTTGAAGCCCCAGACTTCTTTAAAAAGGATCGTGCAAATGTACTTGTGAAGCTACGGTTAGGTCCCAAGAACAGACAGCAAAGACTTCCCCGCAATTGAGGTGGACACGAATCACGCCCGTGGACCCTGCGTTGGCTGGGATGCGAGTGCGTCAGCTTGGAGAACGGTCCTAGTACGTAGCGATACATGAAAGCACGCTTAGCTCCCGGCTTTGCGTGGTCAGTAATTGGCCGAATAAGGCAGTAGCTTGTGCCGGAAAATAGAGCGAAATTATGCATCCATGATGCATGAAAGGAATCACTATGAATGCGCTTAAAATTGCTCTGGCAGTATTCATGGCTCATTGGTTCTGGTTTGTTTCACAGCCGGTCTTTGGCCAAACCGATATGTCGGAGGATTTTGTCACAAAAGGCTTACCGGCCTCAGCCAATTTGCCCACAGGGAATTTGGATCGGGCTGCGGAGACCATGGCCCAGCAAATCACCAAGTCTGATGGACAATCGCTGCCTGTGTTACTCGCAGCGTTGCAAACCGCTGGTTTTTCTATCATTGACGAGAAGGGAACCGTCTTGCGGAAACCTTCGGGTGGTGGCCCAGGGCAAGGATTAGCGTTCTATGACTTTGAAGCGGTTGGATCGTTAAAACTGGAGACCAGCGGAGCCAGCATCTCGCTGGCAAAACTCGCTGGCGCAATCACGAAAGAGGTACCACAAATTCAGGCTTCCCAATTTGCGGAATTGCTGGTGACTGATTTGCGAACACAAGCCAGCAGTTCGAACAGCACCTATTTGCGTTTTTGGGCGCGGCTCATCATCGAACTTGGCAAATACTCTGCTCAGCCAGTTGATATGATGACTGCCCCGGCGAGCCGCATCAATCTCAGTGTGCTTCAAGCATCGTTATTGGTTAGAAGGCTTCAGGGTGATGTCTATACCCTCAAAAGAAAACTGCCACAATCCGGAATGATTCTGCCGCCGTTTTCCCAGCGAACTGTAGGTCTTCCCGCTTTTTGGAAAACTGACGATCTTCCGCTACTCCAGTTGGTGAAAGATTCTTCAAACAGTTCTCTCCCGTGTAACCTCACTGGAGATGACGGTCTGATTCTTGACGCGACAGCAAATGGGTTGACTTATGGGTTTGGGAAGTGGATGGAGCTATTAGAAGTCTCCCCAATAGCCGGTTTAAGTGGTAAAGCCCTTGGCGTCGTATCTAAAGGGCTAGGTATTGCGGGTGCGGTATTGTCGTGGGCTGAGCTGGTAGCAGCCCTCACACTGGTGAAAGGTGAGATGGTGGTTGATAATCCGCCCTTGATTCGAACTCTCAATTCGGTTCCCGGCGAGAAACGTTTGATGACAGCTAAGATTTGGTTCGACGTCGGCAAGAAGCAAATCGTGAATTGCTTCCGCACGGCCATCAATATGACATTCGGTCTTGATTTTAGTTTGCCGAGTGAGGGACCGGCTACTGATATGGCTGTCGAGTGGGAATTTGCAAATGTTCAAGCAGAGGCGAAATTCGTCTGGCTAGAGGCGCCGCATGGAAAAGACCGAAATCCTTTTAAACAAGTCACGGATAATAATGGCGTTTCGCAGATGTGGCTCGTCGGTGCGCCGAAAATGCCACCTATTGTAAAGAACAATCCGAAGAAAATTACCAAAACAGCCCATGTTCGAGTGAGCGCAAGACTCAAATCCTCCAAGGATTTTCTCCAAAACTGGATTGACATCGGCGGGGTAATGCTCGGGGGGTGGTCGGGGGGTACTGCGACTGCTATAGCCGAAATAGGGTTCCGCCTGCCGTACGTTGTGGCACGGGCAACCATTCCTGTAATTGACCACGAAGCGTTCGCAGGATATAAGCCCATCGTGAAGGGCGTTGATATCCCAGAAGTCATCTGCAGCCTTGAGAAGCCTTTTACTTTTACGGCATCACTTCCCGGTTGGATCGGCACGGTTACATTTGTGCCTACCTCAGCTACAGCCGGCACATTCAGTAATAGCAACACGTTTTCCGGCAATTACGGAACCATGACTACGGGAAACTCTAAGGCTTCTTACAGGATTGAGGGAGTCGACACTCCTATGCCAAGACTAGTAATGATGTGGCCGGGAGGTCCAATCACACCCACTATCACTCTTCGCGATGGTAAGCAATTATACCCTCCTATGGTCACCCATGAGAGTACGTCGTACGCTGATCTCGTTCCGCTCGAAACAGATGAGTGCAACGAGCGGTAAAGCAAGAGAAGACGATTCTTGAGAGTCACATTGCCGTGTTGTGTCGGCAAGCACGGCTCGATTTGGCGATATTGTGCGGCGGTGATTTCCATGTCCGCAGGATCGCATAAAAAGACCGATAGTGTTAACACGCCCGAAAAACAAGGGAACCACAAGTTGGTTGACGACTTCGGATAGTTGCGATTTCGATTCAATCAGGAAGTGGCGGACGCGACGCATGCGGTCGTTCAGTGAATTAGTTCAGATGGTCCAGGATGAGAACTGAA
Source organism: Nitrospira sp. LK70 (assembly GCA_011090425.1). Taxonomy (GTDB): domain Bacteria; phylum Nitrospirota; class Nitrospiria; order Nitrospirales; family Nitrospiraceae; genus Nitrospira_D. The sequence goes on from PHGD01000056.1 coordinate 13,735, forward strand.
AGGACAAAATGCGGATGCTTTCTTCGCGAATTGGTCGGCTTGGCATCGCGATTCTCATCAGCGTCCAGGTATTGATTTCTGGCTGTGAACACATTCGCGAGGGACAGCAAAAAGTGCGCGACCAAGAGCGCACCCAGTGCCTAAGGGGCTGGCACCGCAGTTATATATATGAAAGCACAAGGCTGCTTGCAGGCATGTTGTGGAACCCGCTAAATTGGGGCGATTATCTGTTCACTGTAGTTGCTGATACCCTTTGGCTTCCCGTGGACGTTCCCAGTGAGCTCTCGTACTAGTCATTCTGTGACGAATTGCTGCGGCAGACATCACAATCGCCCCCCTAAATACCTAAAAAGACCCGAAGAGGAGGTAAATCAAACATCCCGCTCCAGGACTTGTGGAAGATTAGAAACATGACGATGAACGAGTTGTTGCGTCGTTCGATCACCGATTGCTACTTTCGACAACACCCCAAAATAGAAACTTTGCAAATAATAGACAAGTCCACGTACTATCGGCTATAGACACGTTGCGTGGTGACTGTATCCAAATAGATCCTACCTGAATCTAATTGGATTCTGTACTTAGTTCGACCTTACCCATAAAAACGACCTTCGAGCAGAAGGCGTGGGAGGATGAAACTGTTAGAGGATCAACATCGCGTCGCCATAGCTGTAGAAGCGGTATCGTTCTGTGACCGCTTCTTCGTAGGCCCTGCGAATCGGCTCGATTCCGGCAAAGGCTGAGACCAGCATCAATAATGTGGTCCGCGGTAGGTGGAAGTTCGTCATGAGGGCATCGACAACCTTGAACTGAAACCCCGGCGTGATGAAAAGCCGGCTCTCGCTACTCATCGGGACCATCTCTCTCTTTTCTTTCATCACGGTCTCAAGCGTACGGACGACCGTCGTGCCGACAGCCACCACCCTGCCACCGGCGCGTTTCGTCTCCTGGATGGCTTTCACAGTCTCTTCGCTGATTGTGAATGCTTCTGCCCCCATTCGATGATCTTCAATCCGTTCGGTCGTTACCGGCCTGAATGTGCCAGGACCGACATGGAGCGTCACCGAGGCAACGTTGATCCCCGACTCGTTCAGTCGCTGAAACAGGTCTTCAGTAAAGTGAAGCCCGGCGGTCGGTGCGGCTATCGCCCCCTCATGCTTGGCAAAGACCGTTTGATACCACTGATGATCATCCTGAGTCGGCGCACGCTTGATGTACGGCGGTAGAGGCATCACCCCTCGTGCTTCGAATAATTGTGTGGCCGGCGCAGGACTATCCACTACCACCTCAGTGCCTACTGCGTCACGCTTCACGATGGTTGCGCGAGACTGTTGATCGAACTCGATGACCTGGCCGACACGAAATGTGCCTTTGACCATAACCTCCCACCGCCTCTCACCAAGATCTTTCACGAACAACACTTCGACCGGTGTTCCCGTCGGTTTTTTGACTCCGGACACCCGTGCGGCCATCACCTTTGTGTCGTTGACGACGAGAAGGTCGTCCGGCTCCAACAATTCCGAAAGATCGGCAACATGACGATGGGTCAGTTGTTCCGTCGTTCGATCCAAGAACAGCAACCGTGCCTGGTCGCGAGGGATGACGGGTTGTGACGCAATTAGAGAAGAATCGAAGGGGAAATCGAACTCGGAGAGTTGCATCAGGAAGCAGGAGGCGACGGTACCGGAGGTGCTTGCGTCAATGACGCATCCTGAAGCTCCGTCCCAGGATAGTAGTAGCGAAGAATGCTCGAAAAGGAGTAGCCCAAGTCAGCCAGCTCCTTTGCGCCCCACTGGCAAAGACCAACCGCGTGGCCGGCACCGTAACCGGAGATGACGACGTCCTCCCCGACAGACTCAATCGTAAATTGCGTGCTGGGTACCACCGTATACCCCACCGCTTTACGCAGGTCTTCGCCCCGTATCGTCAACTCGCCGCTCGAGTGCATGATCTGTAGAGTCGCCACTCGTCCGGCGCGGCTATAGGCAAGCGGCGTAATCGCCGAGATTGTTCCAATGGTATATCCTTGCTGGCGCAAATTCTTCTCCAAGGTGTCGAGCTTCAAGGAGACCTTCCACTGATAGTACGGAGACTCGATGTCGAACGGGCATTCCACTCCCTTCAAATAAGGGAGATCCTTCGACCACACAGTCATGGCATCTTCCGTGATTCCCGCAGCGGTCGAAGAGAAGGCAGCATAGATCGGAGCGCCTTGGTAAGTCACAACGAGCCCTCTCGTGGATTCCACCGCCTCCACCACCCGTGCGTCGATGCCTTGACGGCCGCGATACACCTGATCCTGAATCCCCGCGACCACATCATAGTCCCGAGTGGAGCTGAGCATGCGCTGATACAACGCATAGGTTCGAGTTGCGACTGCCTGCACCTTCAGCAGCTCACGGTGCCAGGCCGGGTTCACCTCTGCCGGTACGACACCTTTGACATACTCTTCCAAATCGACATGATTGACGAGGAGCAATCCCTTTCCTCGCCGAACGAGCTGAATCAATCCACTGACTTGGAGGGCACCTTTTTCCTCACCTGTATGAAGCGCAGTCCGGTTACCATTCTGATTCAGCCGGAGTTTAAGGTCGTGACTTCCCGCCCGTAACATCAGTTGATCAGTCACCACCGGCTTGCCGTTGAGGATCAACGCATGACCACGCACCTTGATGCGCAGAACAGGCCGATAGGACCAGGCCTGCCCATGTTCATCGGTCACCCAAATGGTCTGATCCGTCTGTACTTCCAGCTGCTGAACATCCGGAGCCACCAGCACGCGAATCGATTGCGCTGCCTCTGCCTCCGGCATCATGATCAAGCCGAGGCAGAGCCCCAATCCCGCTGCGCGAGCCCGGAGTTGTGCTGTCATCATCGGCGGAAGAGCCACCCTACAAGATAGAATAGCAGACTCAGAAGAACGCTGAGGACAATACTTGTCGCGATGGGGAAATAGAAGCTGAAGTTGTCACGTTTGATAGAGATGTCGCCCGGGAGCTTGCCGAGCCAGCTGAAGGTGCTGCTGAGACCGGGAATCCGGTCCACGACGACCAGTAGGATCCCGAGGGCAACAATGCCGAGCCCTATTCCGATCAGGATCTTGCCCAACGTTGTCCATTCCGGTATCAACGTTCATCCCAATGAGCAACGTGCCCAACCGGTCCAGCCGTGCAGCACGCCGCACTAGCCGTTCACTAAACATTCAGCGATTTGAATAGCATTCAGCGCCGCCCCCTTGCGAAGATTGTCGGAGACGACCCAAAGATTGAGACCGTTCGCGATCGATTCATCTTCCCGCACACGACCGATGTAGACCTCATCTTTTCCGGTCGCATCGAGCGGCATCGGGTACAGCTTCTTCACCGGATCGTCATAGACAATCACGCCGGGCATGGCTGCCAGCGCAGCACGCGCCTCGTTCGCCTTCAATGGACGCTCTAATTCAACATTAATCGCCTCTGAATGACAGCGTAGCACAGGCACACGCACCGTCGTGGCCGTCACCCTGAGCCTCGGCGCACCGAGTATTTTTCTGGTCTCTTTAGCGATCTTGACTTCCTCCGAACAGTCCCCTCCCTCATTGAACGAGCCGATGTGCGGCAACAGATTGAAGGCAATCTGATAGGGATAGACCTTGGCGGTGACGTCGCGAAACGCCAGCAAATCCTTCGTTTGATCCATCAGCTCATCCATGGCCGCAGCGCCGGTCCCTGAGACCGATTGAAAGGTCGTGACCACCACACGCTTCACTCCCACCGCATCATGAAGGGGTTTGAGCGCCATGACCAAGGGCGTGGTCGTACAGTTGGGAATGGAGACGATTCCACGAGGCATGGCGCTCAAGGCAGCGGCATTCACCTCCGGAACCACCAAGGGAACCTGGTCATCCATGCGGAACACCGCACTATCGTCGATCACGGCGATGCCGGCGGCGCCCAGCCGTTGACCGTAGTCTTTGCTGATGGCATCCGTGGCTGAGATAAACGCCAGATCGACACCCACGAACGACGAGGATTCAGTCAGCTCTTCAACTTTCCACTCCCTGCCCTGGCACGCCATCACTTCACCGGCCGTTCGTTTGGATGCAAAGAGCCGGATGCCCGTCAGCGGAAATTTGCGCTCCTCCAAGATCTCAAGCGTTTCCTTGCCCACCGCACCGGTCGCGCCAAGGATTGCCACCGTATACCCTGGTTTCTTTGTGATCACGAAGCTCCTACTCCAACATCAACGTGCGAATGCGATGATTAAAGGTGTCGGCCACCAGTAGTGTCCCATCGCGATCCGCAACGATACCGAATGGGTAACACAAGCTTGCTTCTTTTGCGGCGCCGTCATCGCCTGAATAGGCTGGAACTCCTTGCCCCGCCACGCAGAACGCCACTCCGGATGTTCGATCCCATTGTCTGATGAGGTGATTGTCTGAATCGGTCAGGAAAAGGCGTCCCTCCTGGTCCAATGCGATTCCCGTCGGCCGCGAAAGGCTTGGCGACGGTGCATCCGACGGCGACTCATACCGATAAATTCCACCGTCGCCTGCTACCGTGGTGATCAACCCTGATGACAGGTCGATGCATCTGACTCGGCCGTTGAAGGTATCAGCGATATAGAGATGATCGTCCGCGAGCGCCAATCCACTCGGACCAGCAAGGGCTGCGTCAACAGCAGGTTTTCCATCTCCGTCGTACGTTGCCATCCCGGTTCCCGCAACCGTATGAATCACGCCTGTCTTGAGATCTACCATCCGCACACGATGATTGCTCTGATCGGCGATATAGAGTCGGCCCTCGTCGTCCACAACCAGCGCTGCCGGTTCATTGAGCGCAGCCTGGTACGCAGGGCCGCCGTCACCCGAGAATCGCGCTTGACCGGTTCCGGCCAGTGTTGTGATGATACCGGTTTCTGAATCGACCATCCGCACACGATGGTTCATGGTATCGGCAATATATAAATTCCCCTCGCGATCCACCGCCACTGCCGTGGGGAAGTTCAGCTGCGCATGCACCGCGGTCTTTCCGTCCCCGCCATACCGCTTGATAGACGTGGCTGGTTGATTCGTCCAATATCGGACGGTTCCACTCAAATCGGCTTGCTGAGTAAATTTCGCCGAGCCGGCTTCTCCGGTACCATCGGCCAAAGGGTCTTCATCCGTAGGCTGTGCTGGTGCTCCCTCATCCACAGCCGAAAGCAGATGGTCGTCCTCGGACTTGCCGGCTACCGTTGAGATGACACCGGTCGCACGGTCGACTTTGCGGACGACATGATTTTCGGAATCGGCCACATAGACGTTGCCATGGTAATCGATCGTCACGCCTTTCGGCTCGTTCAAGCGGGCCTGTATTGAAGGTCCGCCATCTCCGGTATAACCGGACTCGCCGTTGCCGGCGAGCGTTCTGATCATCCAAGTGGAAAGAATAGCTGCCATTGTTCAGAGCCGATGACAGGATGCTGAAAAAGTCCGCCAGCTTCGTTCTCGCATCTCTCAGAGGTTCAACATACGACTCAATGTATGCCTCACCTCCTCGCTCGCTGCGGCCTTGCTGGACGGCCTTTTTGACCATCCTGCAAGCTAACATCATTCGGAGTAGTTTTTTAACATCCTGCTAATTCAAGTTTCGGACAATCGCCTCGCCCATCTCCACAGTGCTGACGATCTTCGCCCCTGGACTCTGAATATCTTTGGTCCGATATCCAAGGTCGAGCGTTTTCACGATGGCCTGTTCGATAGCTTCCGCTTCCTTATCAAGCTGAAATGCATACGACAGCATCATGGCGACTGATGAGATCGTGGCAATGGGATTGGCGATATTTCTCCCTGCAATGTCCGGTGCGCTTCCATGAATCGGTTCAAAGAGGCCGACCTTGGCCCCGATACTCGCCGACGGCAACATCCCGATCGAACCGGTCAACATCGCCGCTTCATCGCTCAGTATATCTCCGAACATGTTGTTGCAAAGCAGGACATCGAATTGTCGCGGATTCCGCACCAGCTGCATGGCAGCGTTATCCACGTAGATATGGCCCAGTTCGACCTCCGGATAGGACGCATGGACGTCGATGACCACCTTGCGCCAAAGCTCGGATGATTCCAACACATTCGCCTTGTCGACCGAGGTGACCTTCTTGCGCCGTTTCCGTGCCGCCTCGAACGCAACCTTCGCGATCCGCCTGACTTCTTCCGTCGTATAGACCTCCGTATTGACCCCACGCTCTTCGCCGTTCGGCAACTTTTCGATCCCCTTCGGTTTGCCGAAATAGATACCACCGGTGAGCTCGCGGATCACGAGGATATCGATTCCCTCAACAACCTCGCGCTTCAACGTGGATGCATCCACCAGATTCGCATAGAGCTTAGCAGGCCTCAAGTTGGCATAGAGCCCTAAGGCCTCGCGGATTCCCAGCAGCGCGCGCTCCGGTCGCAGGCTGTACTCCAAGCTTTCCCATCGGGGCCCGCCGACGGCGCCGAGCAAGACAGCATTGCTTTGCTTGGCAAGAGCCAATGTGTCATTCGGCAGCGGTACGCCAAACTTGTCGATCGCCTGCCCCCCGATATCTGCTGCGACAAACTCGAACGAGTGCCCGTACTTTTCGGCAATGACCTTCAAGACCTTCACGGCTTCAGGAACGATCTCGCGTCCGACTCCGTCACCGGCCAGCACCGCAATCTTGGCCTTCACTGTCGCTCCTTTCGATGATCCAATCGGCCCAGGGCCTATTCCAACAGCGTTTCATCCTCAATTCGCCAGGCCGGATCAACGAGACACAAGAACTCGACGTCAGTCTCACCGGTATTTTCGACAAACTGTTGTCCTCCCGGCGGCACGTAGATGGTCGTGCCTGCTTCGATCAGCGCGACCTGATCGTCGATCGTGAAGCGGCCCCGCCCTGAAATGAAGTAATAGACTTCCGACGAGGCCAAGACGTGCCGCTTCGAGCGTTGACCGGACGGTAATGTCCCATGGGCAAGGCTATAGTTCAATTTGAGCTGATGCTTGGCAGGGTGAAAAATCTCCCGCAAGCGAGTCTCATCTCCCGCCAGAAACTCGGGACGATCCGACGACGTCACCTTAAACACTGCCAAGCCTCTTCCATCTCTCAGACCTCACCAGAGAGGCTGAAACTGTACCGTGGAGACCGCGTCAAATCAAGTTCACCTTCTGCTCGCCTTGCGCCTGTTTCGTTGCCAGATAAGCCAGTTTATTCAGGGCGCTGATGTATGCCCGGGCAGAGGCCGTGATGATATCGGTATCGGCGCCGTGGCCTGTGACCGTCCGACCATCTTCTTCCACGCGCACCGACACTTCTCCTTGTGCATCTGTCCCACCGGTGATGGCCTTCACGACATACATCAGCAACTTGCTCTTGGTCTGCGTCGTGGCGGCAATGGTGCGGTACACGGCATCCACCGGCCCATCGCCGGTCCCGGTTTGAGCGAGGGGTGCGCCGTTTATTTCCAGCTCGACCGTGGCGGTTGGGATCCGATCCGTTCCGCTCGATACTTGTAGCCCCTTCAGGACGATACGCTCAGCCATCTTCGACAACTCTTCGGAGACAATAACTTCGAGATCTTCCTCGAAAATCTCCTTCTTTTGGTCTGCGAGTTTCTTGAACCGGTCGAAGGCGTGGTTGATCTCTGCCTCGCCGAGCTTGTACCCCAACTCTTCCAAACGCTGTCGGAAAGCATGGCGCCCTGACAACTTGCCTATCACCATCCGGCTTTCGACCAATCCGATCGAATCCGGGCGCATAATTTCATAGGTCGTCTTCTCTTTGAGCAAACCATCCTGATGAATGCCCGACGTATGGGCAAAGGCATTCGCCCCCACGATCGCCTTATTGGGTTGCACTACCATCCCCGTGATCTTGCTGACCAAACGGCTGGTCTTCGCAATCTCCTCGGTTCGGATACGAGTATCCGCTCGATAAAAATCCGTTCTAGTGCGGAGTCCCATCACGATCTCTTCCAAGGACGTATTGCCCGCTCGCTCTCCGATTCCGTTGATCGTACATTCCACCTGGCCCGCCCCATTCATAATTGCCGCCAAACTGTTCGCCACCGCGACGCCCAGATCGTTGTGGCAATGGACGGAAATCACGGCTTGGTCGGCATTGGGGACCTTGTCGCAAATCCCCTTGATCAACGCGCCGAATTCTTGTGGGACGGCATACCCGACCGTATCAGGAATGTTCACCGTGCCGGCTCCGGCAGCGATGACCGCCTCAATGACCTCGTAGAGGAACGAGGGATCTGATCGGCTCGCATCCATCGGAGAGAACTCGACATCATCAACATGGGTCCGCGCCCGCTGGACCATCTCCACGGCACGCTGCTTGGCCTGCTCCCGCGTCATCCGAAACTGGTGCTTCAGGTGAATATCGGATGTGGAAAGAAATGTATGGATACGGACCTTCGGCGCACCTTTCAAAGCCTCCCACGCTCGATCAATATCTTCCGGTCGAGCCCGCGCCAGACTGCAGATCGTCGGTCCTTCAACTTCCTGAGCGATACGCCGCACCGCGTCAAAATCTCCGGGCGAACTATAGGCAAATCCCGCTTCAATAATATCGACGCCGAGCCGCGCCAGTTGTTTGGCCACCATGACCTTTTCTTCCACATTCATGCTGGCGCCGGGAGACTGCTCGCCATCTCTCAACGTCGTATCGAAAATTCTGATCATGCGTGTCATGGTTGCACCTTTCTCCCTCTAGAAACACGAAAGCCTTCGGCCCCTCATTTATCCAGGGACGAAGGCTTCACGCACTCCGTGGTACCACCCTGATTTGGCCTGATGACCGACCGGTCGTCAGACCCTTCATTCTGCCTCTTACGGAGGCAAGACGAAATCTCCTACTTCATGTTCGGAGATTCGGCTCGGAGGCGAGTTCGGCGAGGTCCAGGCTGATTTGCACCATCCACCAGCTCTCTTCAGAATGTTCACCACCCTGTTTCTGGACGACTCGCGTACTACTCCTCGTCTTAGCCGTTCACAACTGTTTCAGCTCCTCCCGCTGTGGTTCGCCGTTAGGAGTTGGATTCGACTGGCGGAGACTCGACTTTTCCGAGGCCTTTCTTCCCGGCTGCCGGAGCAGCCAACCAAAAAACCTTTTCGACCGGCCCCATCAATGCGTAGCCGGCAAAGATGACAAATAACATCACCGCCGGCCAGGCCGCCACCATCATCAGGGTAAGAATACCCCAGACCAGGTAAGTGATCTGCCGGTGGCCCTTGAATTTCAGTTCCTTAAAGCTGCGATACTTGATCGTGCTGACCATTAAGAATGAGAGCGCCAACGTCATGATCAATACCACGATCGCCCTGACATCTCCTGCCATCCTGAGGAGGTTATGATCAAAGACCACCAGTGACGCCACCACTCCGGCAGCAGCTGGAATAGCCAGACCGGTAAAGTACTTCCCGTCCGACTGTGTGACGGTAGAGTTGAATCGTGCCAACCGCACGGCTCCCATGGCCACATAGGCAAACATCACGGCCACGCCGAACGTACCCTGTCCGCTCAACGCCCAGGAGTAAATTAATAAACCTGGCGCGACACCGAATGACACGACATCGGACAGCGAGTCATATTCCAGTCCGAACTGACTCGTACTGTTGGTCAGTCTGGCCGACTTGCCGTCCAAGACGTCAAAAATCATGGCGACAAGAATCGCAATGGCTGCTTCCATGTAGTTGGCGTTGAAGACTGCCAGTATCGCAAATACACCGCAAAACAAATTGCCGGTGGTGAATAAATTCGGAATGAGATGCATGGCGGCTTTCCGCCGCTTCCCTTCTTTCCCGAATGAACTTCTGAATCCAGCCGTTTTCATGGCAACTCTCCCAGGATGGTTTCTCCACCCTTCACACGTTCACCAACGACCACTCGGAGCTTCGTGCCCATCGGCAGAAAGGTATCCATGCGCGATCCGAAACGGATCAACCCATATCGTTCACCACGGATGGCTCGATCCCTCGGCGAAATCCAACACACAATGCGCCGAGCGATCAATCCAGCCACTTGCACACAGAGAACCTTCATGCCTTCAGACGTCTTGATCATCATGGCGTTCTGTTCGTTCCTCAACGTCGCTTCCGGCTTGCTGGCGACCAAAAACAGACCCGGTTGATATTGCACATCTTCGATCACTCCGTCACAGGGAGTCCTATTGATGTGGACGTTGAAGACATTTAAAAAGATCGTCACCCTGACGCTGCGCTCTTTCAGGTAGCGCGGCTCAAACTCTTCCTCGACGGCGATCACTTTCCCATCGCCGGGAGCGACTACAAGCTTTTGACCTTGTGGTACAACCCGAGCCGGATTCCGAAAAAACCAGGCAACAAACAAGGTCGCGACGGCACCGGCCCCAGCGACGACCGGCCAGCCCAGCAATCCCGTCACCAGGGTAACGCCGGCGGGAACCGCGATGAAGGGAATTCCTTCTTTGGCGAAGGGGACACCGACCGCTCGATCCGCCACAGAATTGCCTCACTCTAAGATGATGTTCAAAACGGGCTGTTGCTTCTCACCAGCCCACCTCAGCCCAAGGTGGCGCCTCTCCGGGGTCAAAATCGCCGTACGTGAAAAAGAGGAAGCGGTGCACGTCCTCATCCTACCTTGCACCCTTGGACGATGCAAGAACGAAAGCCGGTCGTATGCTTCAACAGTCCTAATTTTTCGTCTTATCGACGAGTTGATCCTTCTTCAGCCAGGGCATCATGCCCCGAAGCTTGGCCCCGACGGCTTCGATGGGATGGGCCTCGCCCTTGGCAAGGAGTGCGTTGTAGACCGGTCGATTGGCTTGATTTTCCAAGACCCATTCTTTGGCAAACCGTCCTGTCTGGATCTCTTCGAGAATCCTCTTCATCTCCTGCTTCGTCTGTTCGGTCACCACACGCGGACCTCTGGTCACATCACCGTATTTCGCCGTTGTGCTGATCGAGTAGCGCATGTTGGCGATCCCGCCCTGATAGATCAAATCGACGATGAGCTTCACCTCGTGCAGGCATTCGAAGTAGGCCATCTCCGGCGAGTACCCGGCTTCAACCAGGGTCTCGTACCCGGCCTGGATCAGCGACGTCAGCCCTCCGCAGAGCACGGCTTGTTCGCCGAAGAGATCGGTCTCGGTTTCCTCGCGAAAATTCGTCTCGATGACACCGGCGCGTCCACCGCCGATCGCGCTCGCGTAGGCCAATCCGACCTGCCTCGTGCTGCCGCTGGGGTCCTGATGGATCGCCAAGAGGCAAGGCACCCCGCTGCCCTTCGCATACTCGGAACGAACAAGATGTCCCGGCCCTTTCGGGGCTACCATGAAGACATTGATGGAGGCCGACGGCACAATCTGTCCAAAGTGAATATTGAAACCATGACCGAAGGCCAAATAGGATCCAGCCTTCAGATTGGGAGCCACTTCCTGTCGATAGATGGCGGCTTGCGCTTCATCAGGAGCCAGAATCATCACGACATCGGAAGTCTTCACGGCATCGCCGACGGGCATTACTTTTAGTCCGCTCTGCTCGGCCTTTTTCCACGAGGCGCCCTCACGCAACCCGATGACGACCGACACACCGCTTTCTTTGAGGTTCAACGCATGCGCATGGCCCTGACTCCCATAGCCGATCACGGCCACGGTCTTGTTTCGGATCTGCTGAATATCGGCATCCTTCTCGTAGTAAATTTTCATGACCAGCCCTTTCGCTCATTTTATTTTTATATAGCAAGTCTTCGCGCCCCAGCAGGACGCTACTCGCGGGCCACTTTCTTCGCTTGGACGGCGACAGAACGGACCGGTTCGCGCGCGACGGCGACACGACCGGTGCGGACCAACTCTTTGATTCCAAGCGGCTGAAGCAAGTTGATGATCGCTTCAATCTTCTTGGGATCTCCCGAGACTTCGATGGTGTAGGTGCTCGGCGTCGAATCGACGACGTTCGCCCGGAAGATATCCACGATTCTGAGCGCCTCGGCTCGATCCGCATCCTTCGTATGCACCTTGATGATCGCCGTCTCTCGTGAAACAAACTCGGTTTCGTTCAAGTCCACGACCTTGATGACATCGATGAGTTTATTCAGTTGCTTCACGATCTGCTCGATGATCCGCTCATCACCCGATGTCACAATCGTCATCTGAGACATGGATGGATCAAGCGTCGGAGCGACCGACAGACTTTCGATATTGAATCCACGGCCGCTGAATAAGCCTGCGACCCGTGACAGCACCCCAAACTTATTCTCCACAGTCACTGAGATGATGTGTTCCATTTTTCGTAGTCCCGAGTGCTGAGAACCGAGTACCCTTCCCAGCGTTGAGCACCTGTCGCTCAGCACTTCCTTCTTTATGCCGTTAACACCGTATCTTTATCTTCCGGCGCCACCTTCGTCCCACCGGATTGTTTCTGCTTCAATTCAGGCGGATCCTCAAGGAGCATCTCATGGTTACAGCCACCGGCCGGGATCATCGGATAGCAATTCTCATAGGGATAGGTCGGCACATCCACTATGACGGGTTTATCCGTCGCCAAGGCTTCTTTCAAGACAGCATCAAGATCACCGACCTTCTTGATTCGCAAACCGACCGCTCCATACGCATCCGCCAATTTGACAAAATCCGGCGTGGTATCCAGATAGCTCGACGCGTAGCGGCCTTCGTAGAACAGGTCCTGCCATTGTCGCACCATGCCGTGAAATCCGTTGTTCAAGATGACGATCTTGACCGGCAGCTTGTTCACCACCGCCGTGGCCATTTCTTGCATGTTCATCTGGACGCTGCCGTCTCCCGCAATACACAGAACCAGTCGGTCACGAAAGGCAGCCTGTGCACCCATCGCCGCGGGAAATCCAAACCCCATGGTGCCGAGTCCGCCTGATGTCAACCATCGATTCGGCTTCGTCAACTTGAAATACTGTGCGGCCCACATTTGGTGTTGTCCGACATCCGTTGAGACGATCGGATCCCGATCCTTGGTCAATTCATACAGTCGCTTGACCACCTGTTGCGGCTTGATCGGCCCGTCTTTCTCTTGGTGATAGGTTAACGGATGGGCCTGTTCCCATTCTCGGATCTGATCCCACCAGGGCTTCCGGAGGTCTTTCTGCTCTCCATTGACCGTCGCGCGCAAGATCTGATTCAACTCACGGAGCACGTTCTTACAGTCGCCCACAATGGGAATGTCGACCTGGATGTTTTTTCGAATGGAGGTCGGATCAATATCGACATGGATCACTTTCGCATAGGGACAGAACTCCGACACCTTCCCCGTGACCCGGTCGTCAAACCGTGCGCCGATGGCGATCACCAGATCGGAATAATGCATGGCCATGTTGGCTTGATACGTCCCATGCATCCCGAGCATCCCCAGGGACAGAGAATGCTCTCCCGGAAACGCGCCAAGACCCATCAACGTCATATCCACCGGAATCTGTGTCATCTCAGCCAGCTCAAGCAGTTCCGGTGAGGCTCCGGAGAAGATCACCCCACCACCGACATAGAGAATCGGCTTCTTGGCCTTCATGATCGCTTCGGCTGCCTGTTTGATCTGCCATTTATTCCCCTCGTAGGTCGGATTGTACCCGCGAATCGAGACGGAATTCGGATAGGTGAACTCGGCTTTGGCCATCGATACGTCTTTCGGGATATCCACCAGGACCGGGCCCGGTCGGCCGGTCGTCGCGATATAAAACGCCTCTTTGATCGTTGCCGCCAAGTCGCTCACGTCTTTGACGAGAAAATTGTACTTCGTGCAGGGTCGGCTCAAACCCACGTTGTCTGCTTCCTGAAAGGCATCGTTCCCGATCAAACTGGTGGGGACTTGGCCGCTGAAACAGACCACCGGGACAGAATCCATATAGGCATCGGCTAACGCCGTAATGACGTTGGTCATGCCGGGACCGGAGGTGACCAGACACACGCCGGCCTTCCCAGTCGCCTTCGCATAGCCTTCCGCCATATGGCCCGCGCCCTGTTCATGACGCGTCAAGACGACTTCAATATCTTTCTGCTGGTAAAGCGTATCGAAAATCTTCAACACGACTCCGCCCGGAAGCGCAAAGACCGTCTTCACCCCTTCCCGCTTCAGGCATTCGATGAAGATTTCAGCACCGGTGAGTTTCATGACAACCCCCTCCAACCGCAAGCATAAGGTCTACTGTCGATAGTGAAACCGTAAAACGGCACCCCTCGTGAAGCACGCATCATCGTGCAGAAATGTGTTTGGAATCAAGGGGTAAGATTTGAGATTGTCAACCCAATTTAGAAATGTCCTCTTCTTCCCAAAGTAGAAATGTCCGGTTTATGGTCCGGCTGCTGCCGCGTGTACGTCCCGTTTCTGCAGCAGCCGCTTCCTCCACGGATGGTCCGGCTTCGGCACGATCGGGCGCCGA
>PHGD01000161.1 GCA_011090425.1 Nitrospira sp. LK70
GCTTCCCAGGCAGCAAGTCCTTGATTTGATCCCATTGATCGTTTCGAAGCTCGCGTCTCGCCATTCAAACCCCCTCCGCTGGGCTTTGAACAGTGAATCACAGATCACGGAAGGGGGGAAGCCCAAATGTCAACAGAACCTAGTCGTGCGGGACAAAACGCTCGCTTCACGTTTGCAGGGACCGCCAGTCAGCAGGCTACTGTCAAAATCACAGAGAATACGATGGGTAGTATCTCCGTGAATCTTTACACGCCCAGTGGAGCTTGGCAAATAGGGTTGGGGAGTGCAGCCGCGAACTTTAATCTCTCGACGGTCACGCTGGCCACCACAGGGACCTATACGATTACGCTCAATCCCCAGACCACGACCACTGGCAGTCTCAACCTTCAGGTGACAAGCCCATGAGCAGACGACTGATCCACCCGCTTGTTCCACTGAGTTTGAGCATGACGCTCTGGCTGGGGTTCCTTCCTATCGCACTTCAGGCGCAGACCTTCATTCCAGTGTCGTCTCCAACCATCAACAACAGTCCGACTCAACCGGGCTATTTCGTGAATCTAAACCAGAGCGTATCCACCTATTTCAATGGGCAATTGGCGACAACGGCGGGGGGCAATGGCCAAAGTGGGTGGGGCAACTACGATGCGGTTGCCTGGTTCCTCTTTGATGGGACGGCCCCTCCCTTGTATGGGGTCCCGCCAGGCTGGGTTCGGACATCAAGTGCTATGGGATCCTGCGATCCAGCGTATGGAGATTCTTGGTACATCCAAATACTGTTTCCTCCTGGTTCGCCTCCCTATACCGCTAGTGGTGGGACACAGTGCTTACCCCCGTCTCCGTACATTCCCACCTATGTTCAAGCAATCCACCTTGTCGGCCAACCTAATGGCCCAATATTTCCTTCCAATCCGCCGGATGAGGCGGAGAATAGTTGTCCTGCTGAAGCTGCTGATCCCTGCGATACAGGGACCGGTCTCTACTATCAGCGGGACACCGATGCTGAAATCCCCGATGTCATGCCCATTACCCTCACTCGAACCTATCGAACGAAAGACACGGGATCGCGGGTCTTTGGAATCGGGGCGAGTCATGCCTATGCGCAATACATGCTAAGGGATGATCTCTGCAGCCTCGTCCGCATCATCCTCCCGGACGGCAGCTACCGACAATTCGCTCGGACCAGCGGAACCAATTGCGTGAACTCTACTCTGCAACACACCACAACTCAGACTCCCTTCTACGCAGCTACCTTGGCATGGGATCAAACTGTCCAGCGCTATCGGCTCAAATTCAAAGATGGCACGGAATGGCGCCTGAGTGAGTATGGCTCGCTGGTTGCCATTCTGGATCGCAACGGGAACCAGCTGACCTTCACGCGGACGTCTGGCGGCGGACTCGCCGGGAATCTCACGAAGATCACGTCGCCGAACGGCCGATATCTCACGTTCACCTACGACACCAGCAATCGTATCACGCAGGTGACGGACATTTTTGGCCGCTCAATCACCTACACCTATGACGGGAGCGGCAATTTATGGAAAGTGACCAATCCGATATCGGGTGTGAGCGAGTATACCTACGATGCCTCGCATCGCCTCCTCACCGCGAAGGAGCCGAACGGCAACACCCACGTCACCAATGTGTATGACGCCAATGGGCGCGTGCAGACCCAAACGCAAGCAGACAGTACGACCTATCAGTTTGCCTATACGCTCGACGGCAGCGGCAATGTGACGCAAACTGATGTAACCGATCCTCGCGGATTTGTGAAACGCTTGTCCTTCAACAGCGCCGGTCTCACCACGACGGTTCTTGACGCGCTTGGTCAGCCGGAGGCCGAGACGACCACCTATGAATGGCAAGCGGGGACGAATCTGCTCCTCAGCGTAACCGATACCTTGAGCCGCAAGACGGCCTATACTTACGACAGCAAAGGCAATGTGCTCACGGTGACGAGACTGGCCACGACGCCCAACGCTGTGACGACGACGTTTACGTATGACCCGACCTACAGTCAGATTGCCACTGTCACCGATCCTCTGAGCCACACGACCACGTTTGGCTACGATACCAAAGGCAATCTGACGACCATCACCAATGCGTTGAGCAAGGTCACGACGATCACGGTCAATAGCCAAGGCCAGCCGCTCACGATCAAGGCCCCACTCAATAACACGACGACGTTCACCTATGAACTGGGCGATCTGATTGCGGTCAAGGACCCCTTGAATCGCGAAACCAAACGCATGTTGGATGCAGCGGGGCGGTTACGGAGCATGATCAATCCGCTTGGACAGAAGACGATCTACCAGCCGGACGCGCTGGACCGAATTACGCAGCTCACTGACGCCATTAACGGGGTCACGCAGTTCGGCTATGATGCCAATAGCAATCTCTTGACCGTGACCGATGCCAAGAGCCAGCAGACCGTGTACACCTACAGCAATATGAACCGCACGAGTACCCGTAAAGATCCATTACTCAACACCGAAATGTACACCTACGACAACAATGGGAACCTAGCGACGGTTCTTGACCGAAAGAGTCAAACCACCACGTACACGTACGATCCACTGAACCGGCGAACGAAGACGACCTTCCAGGACGGGACGAGCACCAACTACACCTATGACGGCGGCAATCGAATCACGCAGGTGCAGGAGAAGAATGCGGGCGGCACCGTCACAGCCACGATTACCAGAACCTATGATGGTTTGGATCGGTTGACCCAAGAAGTGACGCCGCAAGGCACGGTCAATTACACGTACGATAATGCGTCAAGACGTGCGACCATGACCGTGGTCGGCCAGCCGCAAGTCACCTATACCTACGACAATGCCAGTCGTCTAACGGCTGTTACCCAAAACACGAGCACCGTGACGATTGGCTATGACGACGCCGACAGACGAACGTCGCTCACGCTACCCAACACGAACAGCATCATCTACGTCTACAATGCGGCCTCGGAACTGACGAGCCTCACCTACAAGCAAGGGGCGACGACGCTGGGCGATTTGACCTACACGTATGATCTAGCAGGGAATCGCATCAAAACCGGCGGCACCTTTTCCAGGTCCAATATTCCTCCCGCCCTTACGACCACCAACTACAATGCGAACAACCAACAGACCACATTCGGTACGAGTACAGAGACCTACGATCTGAACGGCAACCTGGCCACGACCACGGATGCTGGAGTGACGACCACCTATACTTGGAATGCCAGGAATCAATTGGCTGGCATCAGCAGAACCGGCCTTACGGCCAGTTTCAGCTATGACAGTTTTGGCAGAAGAACCGGCAAGACTATTGATGGGACGACGACGAACTTCTTGTACGATGGTCTGAACTCCGTGCAGGAGAAAAATGGTGCCACAGTAACCGCGAATCTTCTTACCGGCCTCGGGATCGATGAACCCTTCACCAGAACCGACGGAGTCGGAGTTCGTGCGCTTCTTCCTGACGCCCTGGGCTCAACCGTTGCTTTGGGAGACGGCACAGGAACGATTCAGACCCAGTATACGTATGAGCCCTTCGGGTTTACCACACAGACAGGGTTAGCGAGCACCAATAGCTACAAGTACACGGGGCGAGAAGATGATGGCTCCGGCCTCTATTACTACCGGGCGCGGTACTATCATCCGAGGCTACAGAGCTTCATCAGTGAGGATCCGATTGGGTTTCTCGGTGGCGACGTGAACCTTTACGCCTATGTTCGTGGAAACCCAGTTAATGCCTCGGATCCACTTGGGCTATTTGACACGTCTCGTTATATCAAGTGCATTGAGCGTCATAGAAACCCACTAACAGAACAGCTACCAGAGTTAATTTTGGGGGAAGCCTGTCCGACCGAGGCCATACCTCCTACCATACATATTGGCAACGCACTGGGAAATCTATTGGCAGGCGACACAGGGCGTATAGGCATAGGTGGAACACCGCCACATGCCACAACCTGGCAGCACAGACTTGGAAGTATGTTGGGGCCGCGTGGTAGCCAGATCGGTCGTGCGATTGGCCGAGGAACAATTGTCCTTACTATATTCGAGGGATTCTACGATCTCGGTCTTTTCCTGAGTTGCGCACTTGAACAACTACAATGATTGTTGGGACACTATTGGGGCTAATCTGCATTGTTGCGATGCTCTACTTCGCACTTGTTCAAGTGCCACGGAAGCGTCGACTAGGTAGGTTCCTAGAGCGAGAGACACTGACTGAAAGCCAAATTTATCATTCCTATTTTGCTGACTCTCATCTCCCTGCGAGCTTGATAGAGGAACTTTGGAATGAGGTTGCTGACTTTGGTGAGATTCCACGCGGGCTATTACGTCCAACGGACCGTTTTGATACAGAACTCGCCTCACTGCGAGGTTGGGAATTTGGCGGGGAGATAAGCTCGCTCAATATTGTTGCTGAGCGACGTGCAAGAAATCTTGGCCCAGACTTCGATTTGGCCCAGATACATACGGTAAGAGATTACATTGAAAAGTTTGGAGCTCTGGCACAACGCCAAGGGAAAATTGATGGGGTCAGTGCTTGACCTTGCACCGCCCGCCACCGTCACCGATCCTCTGAGCCACACGACCACGTTTGGCTACGACACCAAAGGCAATCTGACCACGATCACGAATGCGCTCAGCAAGACCACGACCATCACGGTCAATAGCCAAGGCCAGCCGCTCACGATCAAAGATCCCTTGAACAACATCACCACCTTCACCTATGAATTGGGTGATCTGATCTCGGTCAAAGATCCCTTGAACCGGAAAACACAAAAAGGGGTCAGATCTTGTACTGTGCCTCTCGATGAGCTACACTCCGCCCATGGCTCGCCCTCTGCGCATCGAATTTTCTGGCGCGCTCTATAGCTAAGCCCATAGCTATTGATAGGCTCTGACGATTTCATCGAGAGAAGCGGTTTCATGGTATTCCCTGTTTTTCTTGATCGCGGCGAAATCCTGTTCGATCGGATTGAAGTCGGGCGAGTACGGCGGCAGGAACAGCAACGTGGCGCCGGTGGCCTTGATGAGCTGTGCCGTTTCCAGCGATGTATGAAACGCCGCATTGTCCATGATCACGAGATGCTGGGTCGTCAGGCGGGGGCACAGCCGTGTCTTTAGCCAGGTGTTGAAGACCACCGTATCGCATGTGCCCTCGAACAGAAGCGGTTCTTCGAGTCGCCCCTCCATACGGGCCGCAATCAGCGAGGTGCGTGGCCGTCGATGCCCGGAGACCAGGCCGTCTACGCGGTGGCCCTTCGGGGCGTACCCATAGCGCCGCGCCGTCGAAGACACAAAGCCACATTCATCGATATGGACGGGCTGTTTGCCCCGGCGAAGGAACCGTTCGCGTCGGCGTAAGAACCGTCTGCGTTGGCGAGGATCACGCTCTTTGTACCCGAGCCTTTTTTTTATGGGTCACCCGCAGTCGTTGCAGCGCGTACCAGATACAATGTCGCGAGACCTGGAAATGTCGTGCCCGCTCCGCTTGGGTCCGATCGGGATGGGCGTCCACATGACGGCGCAAGTGTTCCCAATCCAGCTTGGGGTCGCAAAGAGGGGTCGGATCTTGCTCTGTGCATCACTACACATCCGAATTCAGTCAGCGAAGATCACACGAACCTATGATGGCCTCGACCGACTCACGCAGGAAGTCACTTCTGAGGGGGACGGTGAACTACACCTACGATACTGCCAGCCGCCGAGCGACGATGTCCGCCTCGCCTACAAACAAGGCGCAACGAAGTTGAGGATCTACACGTATGAAGCCGTGGGCAATCGGATCAAGACGGGCGATACCTTTGCGCGAATAGACCTACCATCGCCTTCACCAGTGCAAGCTACAACACCAATAATCAGCAGACCACGTTCGGCACGAGTACAGAAAGCTGCATGACAATCTGACTCCTGGACAAATGCCGGTTCCTGAGCCATCCGTATAGAGCAACCACAATGGTTTATCCCGGATTCCGCAGTTGAATGTCGATCATGGAGAGGCGCCCGAGGCACACGGCGCGAATGGGAGAGCCCGTACGGGGGTGTCCGTCCGCTTCGGTGGCGGCTGTGAGGTATCGTCGGCCTCGCTCAGCTCCCAGTCCAACTG
>PHGD01000162.1 GCA_011090425.1 Nitrospira sp. LK70
GGGTCGGCGGACCGTCATGGCCACTGAGGAGGGGACGACCGATGCCGCGATCTGAGCACAACAATCGGACAATCTCATCGGTGCAAAGTGGACATCTCAGATCGGTGATTTGCGGACAACCAATATCGGCCTTGACAGCAGGAGACGGCGAGCGGCCTTCTGAAGCGTGGTGAAGTGGGGTACGGTCTTGAGCCCGAGGGTCCGGACCAACTCCGGGAGGTCAGCGAGCAACTGGGCGATGCCCCGATAGTCGGTGGTAAAAAACGTCTTGAGCACGAGACAGGCGAACAGTTGCGGTTGCGTGTAGATTTTCGGACTGAACTTGTGCGGGTACCGAGGCAAGGCAGTGCTGGCGACAGCCAGCGCTTCGCGCGCCACCCGCTCTGGTGATTTACTGGTCAGACTCATGCCCCATTGTAGCGCACGCTGATCAACCTGATGAAAGAGGTTTTCTACAGAGCATCTCAGGTGCCTTTTTGTGACACGAGGCGATCATTCGGCGTACCGTGTACCGGCATGGGACGTCCATTACGAGCTGCCGTCGGGGACCTGATCGATCATGTCTTGAACCGAGTGAATGGCCGATTGCCGCTGTTTGAAACAGCCCGCCGACTATACGGTCTTCGAGAAAGTGCTTGGTGAAGCGTACGCTCGTGTCCCCATGGAGACATTGGCCTACTATCTGATGCCCAACCACTGGTATCTGGTGCTGTGGCCGCGGCGAGACGAAGAGCTTTCACGATTCATGGCGTGGGTGACGCTGATGCACACCCAGCGCTGGCATGCTCACTGGCATTCTGCTGGCGCGGACCATTTCTATCAGGAGCGGTTCCAATCCTTTCCCGTGCAGGCGGATAAGCACGTCCTATTGGTGTGTCGGCATGTCGAGCGGAACGCCTTGCGAGGCAACCTGGTGACTCGCGTGGAAGAGTGGCGCTGGTCCAGTCTGTGGCGGAGAGGACAGAGCCTGGCCAATGCAACGGCCCTCTTGTCTGAATGGCTGGTGGCTCGATCTCGAGGCTGGGTGAAAGGGGTGAATGAGCCGCAGACGGATATGGAACTCGACGCGCTATCATTCCTCTACCACAATACCACACGTATCACGCCTCGTAAGGATGCTTCCCCAAGCCAGACTGTGTACTATCGAACGATGTGGGCACTGGTCCCCGCTGGACTCGCCAGAGGACGTCGCACAATTTGTGAGAGAGTTTCCCAGCTCTGCACGGTCGCTTCCAGCAGCCACTTGCTGCTAAACTGAGCTTGTTATGGCAGCTTCAGTGTACGTAGAAACGTCCGTGATTAGTTACTACGCTGCCAGACCAAGCCGGGATATTATCACGGCGGCGCGACAAACCATCACTCAGGAGTGGTGGAATGGGACGAGAGCACGGTATGAGATCTACATTTCCGTCCTGGTCGTGGAGGAAGCCAAAGCTGGTGATGCCGCCGCAGCGCAGAGGCGATCTGATGCTCTGGGTGGGCTGCCGATTCTGGAGATGAACGATGCCGCTGAGTCAGTGGCCGGACATTTGATTGATGGGGGACTGATTCCCGAATCCAGCGTTGAAGATGCGTTACATATCGCGTTGGCGACGGTCCATGGAATGGATTTCCTCTTGACCTGGAATTTCCGCCACATCAACAACGCGGAAGCGAAAGCGAGGATTGGAGCCGCGATTGAGAAGCTCGGCTACGAGTGTCCCATCATCTGCTCACCGGAAGAACTGGGAGGTATCGAGTCATGAAACCCGATCCAATTGTGGACGAAGTGCGCAAGACACGAGAAGCGCATGCCGCAGTATTCAATTATGACCTCTTGGCGATCTGTCGTGATCTAAGAAAGAAGGAAACACAATCTGGTCATCCTGTTGTGTCTCGCCCACCACGATTGCGGCTCAAACCCACTGGAAGCTAGCTAGGCGCTGGAGAGGGGACACTGCGAACGATGTTGTACCCACTTGACGTGAGCAGTCGGCGTACCGTGCGCGGTCATGGACCGTCCGTTACGCGCTGCCGTCGGGGGCATGATCTATCGTGTCCTGAACCGAGTGAATGGCCGATTGCCGCTGTTTGAAACAGCCCGCCGACTATGAGGCCTTCGAGAGCACAAAAGGTTTCTGACATTTTTAATTTTGACGAGCTTTTCACCAGTTGCTAGAGCCGTTCCCCGTACTTTCTGTAATGTTGCTTCTTGGCGTCGGCGATCCAATTATTCCGTTTAATGCGCTCTGGATCGGTATCGAGCTTCTTGGCGATCTTCTGGATATCTTCCGGTTTCCAACGAGCAATTTGGATAAACGTGCGGGTGCCCATCTTATTGAGGGTGCTTGCAAAGGCAGGCCCGATCCCAGAGATCTTTTTGAGATCGTCTTCCTGACTGTCCTTACTAAGCTTTGACTGTCCTATCGGGGAACTCGGCTCGGCTCCATTCTGTCGGCTCTGACGAGACGCTCCGGTGGCCGGAGATGCTTTGCCGCGAGATGCTGCCCGCGTCTCTTTGAGGCGTTTTTGCAGACGATCGATCTGCCCATCTTTCCCCGGAATACCCTGCACCTCTCTCAATAGATTTTGACGCTCCGCTTGAAGGTCTTGCAACTGACGTCGAAGGCCAGCAATCTGTTCGTCCCGGTCATGCAACTGTTGCTCATCGCGCAGATGTTGCGCACGGAGCTGGTCTTGTGCAGCACATTGTTTTTGGAGTTTCGCCACCTCCACCTCATGTTCATGACCGGTGCGTGCGTATGTTCTTTCCCATTCTTGGAGCTCTGACTCCTTCTCGCGGAGTAGACGAGTCACAGGTACCAGCTCTTCGATCCGATGGTCACGCTCAGCGATTGATCGTTCGAGCTGTTGAATCGTGCCTCGATGGGCGGCTTCTCGATCGCTCAGTTCGACCTCCAGCTGATGGATGCGGTCTTGCGCTGATCTCAGCTTGGCAACCTGAGCTCGGAGTCGGTCATGGTCAGCGAGGCCTTCGTTGAGTTGGGCGATATGCTCCCGCAGGACCCGGATTTCCTGTTCCATGACCTCGCGGGATCGGCCGGTGGTCTGACAGGCTTGTTGGGCCAGGCGGAGTTCGTCTGCCTGGGAGGCGGCGATCGCATCGAACTCGCTAATCCGTTGGTCTCGTTCCCCTATGGACCGTTCGAGCTGTTGAATCGTGCCTCGATGGGTGGCTTCACGATCACTCAGTTCGACCTCCAGCTGATGGATGCGGTCTTGCGCGGATCTCAGCTTCGCAACCTGAGATCGGAGTCGGTTCCGATCGGCGAGGCCTTCGTTGAGTTGGGCGATATGCTCCCGCAGGACCAGGACTTCCTGCTCCATGACCTCGCGGGCTTGGTCGGCCGCACGACTGGCCTGTTGGGCCGCGCGGAGTTCCTCATCGTGGGCAGCTGCGATCGAATCGACCTCGCTCGCGCGTTGGCGTGCCGCGACTTCTTCAGCTTCCAGGTCCCTCACTCGTTTCGATCGTACAGCCAATTCTGCTTCGAGCGCCTTGGCCCGTTCGCCGCGCGCGGTGAGCTCACGTTGGGCTGAGGAGTACAGCATCTCGGCCGACATGAGCTTCTGTTCGAGCACTTGCATCGCCGAGGCCTTTACCTTCAAATCGTGCGACATCGTCTCCAGCGCCTGTTCCTTGGTTCTCAATTGTTTGGCGAGACCCTCATATGGTTGTTCGATCGAATGTTTTGGGAGGCCCCGCAACAACCAGCCGACCGCGAGACCGATTCCAGCGGCGACGAGGAGACATCCGACCATCTGACTCATGAGTGTGATCATAGGTCATTCCGTCCTTACATCAGTATTTCGATCCGTTCATTCTGTTGGAGGCCCGGTTGCTGGCTCCCATGGGTGAGGGGGCGTGTCGAACCATAGCCGATGGTGGTAAACGGATTCGTGAGCCCGTGACTGACGAAGTACTGCTTCACCGCTTCGGCACGTCGCCGGCTCAACTGCATATTGTACTCCGCCTCGCCAACAGTATCGGTATGGCTCCCGATTTCAATCGGCGTGTCGGGAGCTCTTCGAAGGACAACGATGATTTGGTCCAGCACCATCTGTCCTTTGGTCGTGATCGTGGCACTCTTCGGCTCAAATTCGATCGAGGATTTCGCCAGGACCTGATTTAGCAACAGCTGCAATGCCGACAGGGGAACAGTGGTGGAAGTCGGTGCTGTCGTCGGCACTACCACCACACGGTCTTCAATTCGTAAGCCCACCCGTATCGCCGGAGTCATGGCCTGTAGTACCTCAGCCTTCTCGCGATGTCCGGGAACTTGACCGGTCACGACCAGCGAACGCCCATCGATGATGATGGAACCCCGCTTGGCCATCAAACCCAAGATCGGCAAGAGTTGCGGAACCTGGTCCACCCACACAGCCGCTTTGACCTGCTTATCGACGATGAACTGGTCGATCACACGCATTCGCGTTTTCGCAGAGAGTGTATGAGCCTGATCAAGAATGGTCAGCTTGCTGCGTTCATTGGGCAACGAACCGCGAAGCACCAAACTGCCTTGTTCGAGGCTGGCGTGAAAGGTGGCGGGAATCAAGGTTGGGGGCCGTGACGAAGAGGAGAGGTGTCTTGGGATGCACAACAGGCCGAGGACTATCAGCGCCACCACACCGCTGATGATGATCCCCGTACGGCTCATGAGATCAGCCCATTGTAGATAATGTAACTATCGGGGTGCGACGCGGCACGGTACCACAATTGATGATACGCGTACTAGGGTGAGATTCGAGCAGTCAAGCAGACTCAGCAGAAGGGCGTACAGGTTCTCTTTGCTGTCCGGTCAGGGCTGATCCGTTGAGGGGCTAAACGATGACGCCATCCACACAGGATGTGTTGCCATGGTCAGTCATTGCCACAGCCGGTTGGTTGAAGGATTTGACTTGGCGGGCCAGACAGGGGAGTGATCTCAAAGAGAGACCGGCAAAAAACCCTGTCATGTAAGGTGGCTATATCCGTTCCCCGTATTTTCGGTAGTGTTGCTTCTTGGCGTCCGCAATCCAATTCTCCCGCTTAATGCGCTCTGGATCGGCATCGAGCTTCCTTGCGATTTTTTCGATATCTTCCGGTTTCCAACGAGCGATTTGGATAAATGTGCGGGTGCCCATTTTATTGAGGCTGTCGGCGAAGACCGGTCCGATCCCGCAGATCTTTTTAAGATCGTCTTCCTGAACGTTTTTACTGACTTTGGGCTGTTTGCCTTGAACATTCGACCCAGCTCCATTCTGGCTTGGTTGGCGAGGCGCTGCGGTTGCTGGAGCTGCGTTCGCACGATGGGCTGTTCGCAGTTCCCTGAGTCGTTTTTGCAGGCGATCGATCTGCTCATCTTTCCCTGGGATGCTCTGTACCTCTTGTACTAGATTGTGATGCTCCGCTTGAAGGTCCTGTAGCTGACGGTGGAGACCTGCAATCTGGTCGTCTCGTTCATGTAGCTGTTGCTCATTGAGGAGAAGTTGCTCGCGGAGTTGGTCCTGTGCCGTGCATTGCTCTTGGAGCTTGGTCATCTCTGTCTTGTGCTCTTGAACAGTGCGTGCGTATTTTTTATCCCATTCTTTGATCTCTACTCCCTTCTCGCGAAGGAGGTGGGTGACAGGCACCAGCTCTTCGATCCGCCGGTCTCGTTCCGTGATGGCCCCTTCGAACTGCTGCAGCACTCCTCTATGGGCGGCTTCCCGATCACTCAGCTCCACCTCCAACTGATGAACACGGTCTTGCACTGACGCCAGTCTCTCGACCTGGGCACGGAGTCGGTCCCGGTCGGCGAGCCCCTCGTTGAGTTGGGCGATATGCTCTCGTAGAACGCGGATTTCCTCCTTCAAGACCTCGTGCGTCTGTTCGGCAGCCTGACAAGCCTGTTGAGCCCCGCGAAGTTCGTCCCTCTGGGTGGCCGCATTCGCGTCGAACTCACCGATCCGTCGGTCTCGCTCCGCAATGACCCCTTCGAACTGCTGGAGCGTACCCCGATGGGCAGCTTCTCGATCACTCAACTCCACCTCCAACTGATGGACACGGTCTTGCACTGACGCCAGCTTCTTGACCTGAGCTCGGAGTCGGTCTCGG
>PHGD01000007.1 GCA_011090425.1 Nitrospira sp. LK70
CCGCAGCAGTTGCTCCCCCGAAAGGCCGTGCAAGGTCAACACAGTCAACGGGGTGAAAAACGAGCCGAGGAAGACCCCCTCGAGCACCATCGGCCAAAAGATCTGATCGAACGAGTGGGGATCGTCGAAGAGGCCGATCCAATAGAACGTAGCGGCGAAGCCCAGGGCGTTCGCACAGGCCAGCCAGCGGACGTCCAGCCGTTTGGCGACCTCATGCATCAGGGCGATCAGCGGCGCGCCCAGCAGAATCATGGGCAGGAACACCAGCCCGGCCAACTCCGAGGAATAGCCCATCAACAGCTGCAGGTGCACGACGAAGAGAGCGAGCAAGCCTTGGATCGAAAAGAAGCCTAAACAGAGACAGAGAAGGCCGACCGCAACATTCCGATGCGCGAACAACCGCAGATCCATCGCCGGCCGGCGTTCGCCGAGCTCCCAGACGATCCAAATCGGGACTGCTACGAGGACGACCACCAACAGGCCGCGGAGCAGCGGATCGTCGAACCAATCAAAGTCGTTGCCTCCGTTCAACATCGACTGAAAGCTGCCGAAGATCACGAACAACAGGACATATCCAACGAGATCGACTGGCTCCTGGCGTACCGTATGACGTTTTCCATGGAACAGAGCAGCGGCCAGAGCGGCAATCAGCAGCGCCAGAGGGATGTTGAGGAAGAACAGGGTACGCCAGCCCCAATGCTCAGTCAGCCATCCGCCGGTCACCAGCCCAAACGTAAAGGGCAGCAAGGTGAACAGCCCCCAGATGGCCAGCCCCAACGATTTCAGGTGATCGGGATACTCCTTGAGCAGCAAGGATTGGCTCAGCGGCAAGATGACGCCGCCGACGAGACCGAGCAGGATGCGAGCCGACACGAAGCCGACAATGCCGTCGGATGTCGCGCAGCAGGCCGAGGCCACGGCGTAAGCGAGGAAGGCGCCGCAAAAGACGCGGGGCTCTCCATAACGGTCGGAGAGCCAACGGGCGAGGGGAAAGCCCAGGGCCAGGGCGGTCAGGAAAGTCGATTGTGCCCACCCTCCGAAACTGACCCTCACGCCGCCCAGGTCTCCTGCCGCGTACGGCTCCATCAGCACGTACGAGCCGGAGAAGAACACCACGGTGTAGGCGAGGCTCAGCACGAGGTTCAGGAGGAGGAAGTGCCATCCAAGATTTCGGGTCTCTGGATGATCCGCTGTCGTCATACGTAGGCTCGTTCAACAGAACATGACATCCGGGAGAGGAGTGGGAGTCGTGGCCACTGTAATGTACGTATCGACGACAAGCATTGTGTTAGGCCTTCTCCATAAGTCGCTATGAATTATGCTTCTTTCACAAAAAGAGCCTCTGGCAGGTCTAATACTTAGCAAAATGCCATTTCAAGAGCCATAAGGCACTTCCCTAGAGTACAAAAGGAAATTCCACGGGAAGGATCGGAAGGGAATGGAAAAGATTTTGAGGCTATTCGGATGAGGGGGTGAGGCCGTGAGCCGGGGCGTACTTGGTCACTTCAGCCGTCGCATGGAGATCCAGCTGTTCCATCAATTTTGACTTATGATACTCGACCGTCTTAGGAGACAGACTCAGCATTGAAGCGATTTCTTCGAACGTCTGCCCCTCGGCCACCGGTTGCAGAATTTCCCGCTGGCGCATCGGCGAACGATCCTGATCGTCGGTACCGGGTTTTGGTTCAGCGACGGACCCCACCACCTGACAGTGTTTTTCAGGTACCAGCGTATCGTCATCCGCCAAGAGGACGCAGGGCTTGCTCATACAGGCTCCTGTTTGAATGGCACCCACGCACAGACACGTGTCCCCTCGCCCGGTGTCGATTGTATATCCAGGTTTCCGGCAACCAGGGAAACGCGTTCCCTCATGCTCAACAGCCCGAGGCTTCCCCGCCGACCATCGGACTGATTCACATCAAATCCCACCCCATCATCGTTTATCGTAAGCTGGAGGCCGTTTCGCAATCGCCGGAGCTCAACGAGGATGTTCTTGGCCTTGGCATGGCGGGAAATGTTTGCTAAGCCTTCCTGTGCCACACGGTACAAGCAGGTGGCGCTGTCCTTCGCCACGTGTGTGGGGATGTCTTTGCCTAGAAACCGGGCCGCGATGCCGGTACGGGCTTGAAAGTCATCGACCAGACGCCGGAGTGCGATAGAGACACCCAAGTCGTCAAGGATGGAGGGATGAAACTGATGGGCCAAGCGGCGAACATTTTCGGAAAGCTCGGCGATGCGGTCCTGAATCGCGTGCACCCTGCTGACCGTACGGACGGGGACGCCGGAAAGCTGTTGTTCCAACATTTCGATGTCGATCGACAAGAGTGCGAGGCGTTGATTGATGTCGTCGTGAAGATCGCGTGAAATCCGCCGTCGCTCATCTTCCTGAAGCCGAAGCAGCTGCGAGGCAAGCACGCGGAGGTCCCGACGGTTGGCTTCGAGCGATTGTTCCGTATCGATTCGTTTCGACACCTCGCTGACGAGCGCGTTATTGACGGCCATCAGCTCTTCGCCGCGTGCATGTAAGCGCGCCGCCCAACCTTCATCGAGCCGCTGGATCTCCTCTGTACGTTCACGACGTTGGAGCAGGTACCAAATGGGCAGCCCGATCACGGCCACGCTCACGATGCGAATAACTATTTGTGGGGGGAACAACGACAAGAAAGATTTTGCAATCTCCGTAGAGAGCTGGAGAACCATCAATCCGACTATCAAGGCGGCGATACTGCCGACCAAAAACCCGATTCTAGTTCGCGATGCGGGCATGAGTCGACCTCATTCACTCAAATTATCCTTCATCCGAGTTGCTCAATCAAGCAGGAGGATCATCGTTTCGTTCGAACGGTCCTGCGAGATGTTTTGTCACGCCGGCCACTATCGAGACCTTGCAGCTCCTTGACCTCACCGTTCACCCGCCTCCGTGAATTCTTGAACCTAAAAACGTACATTACCCCACC
Organism: Nitrospira sp. LK70; assembly: GCA_011090425.1. Classification (GTDB taxonomy): domain Bacteria; phylum Nitrospirota; class Nitrospiria; order Nitrospirales; family Nitrospiraceae; genus Nitrospira_D. Next base: position 2,958 of record PHGD01000007.1, read on the forward strand.
TCCGCTAGTCGATTCGGCGACGGTTTGAGCCAATTCACGCCGGTCAGCGTGGTCATCAAGAACTCACACGCCCGCTGCCAGACGGCGGTCGGATTTAATTGCTCCGCAGTGGCCGTGGCCCATTGTTGAAGCATCCGACTGACGCGCCTGAGCATCATTTGCGCGAAGTGTGCATAGCGATGGGAATGGCTGATCACAAGCCGCTGTTGTCCAGCGTGGCGGATCTTGCGTGCGACGCCGGATAACAGAAACGGTCGGCTGGTAATGGCTTCCAGCCGTGCTTTGGGATTGGCCAGACGCACGAACAGTGACCACCAGTTCTACACCAAGGCTACCGCTATGGCATTGAAACGGCAGCGTTTGAGGTCTTGTGTGGTGAAGCCGCCCCAGCCCCATTGGTTCTTCAATTCATCAAAGGTGTTCTCGCTGTCGGCGCGATCGCGATAGAGCTGCGCCACGGTGCGGATTTCGTGCGGCAGGCTGGTGACGAGCACGAAATACTCGTAGCGGCCTGTGGCGTCATCCGCTTCGAGGAAGCCCCGCGCGAGCTGCGGCGATTCGTCGCTCAACACCACCTCACCCTTGAGCTGTCGACGCAAGACGATCACGCGCCGCGCCTTCCGCCAGCCGCTTAACGCGAGCTCGCCCTCGCGTCCTTCAAAGCCGTCCCCGGCCGGCGTCCACCCGTGGCACCAGAACACCTGCTCGACGAAGCGCTTGACGTTCTTGGTCGCGCGCAGCTTCAACAGATAGGGAATCGTCCGCTCTTCCAAGCCGGTCATGACCGCGTCATTGCCAAAGCCGGCATCGCCGCGCACGCAATACGGACGCTGCTCGACGGGTACTCGATCAATGAGCCGCAACAAGCCGGGAAGCGTGGTGTTCGAATGGCTTTGATTGCCGGCTTCGACATCGACGCCCAGCACAAGACGCAGGCCGGCCACCTGGTAGGTATGATACGTGTGTGAAGGACGTCCGGGTTTGTGCGGGTTGTACCCCATCACCCCGCCTTCCTGATGGCCGTAGAGCGGCTTCACCGTCACATCGACATCGAGAATCCACGGGGCCGATAACAGCGGTTGTCCACACGCATCGAGGTGGCTCTGCAACCAGTTCCTCCCTGCTGTCTCGTCGATCGCCTTGAGGAACCGTCGCACCGTGTCTTCGGCCACCACGCGTTGCATGCCGAGCAGTTCCGGCATCACACCATCGAAGCGGATGGCGTTCATGTGGGCATACCGACGGTGCCCGGCCAGCAGCGAGAGAACCCACGTGCCCAAGATGTCCTCGCGGCGCGACCCATGCGGACCGGTGTAGGTGAACGGACACGCCCGCTGCCAGCGTTCATATAACCCCGTGAGGTGTAAGAACTCCAGGAAGAAGGCCATCTGCCCGAACGGGGTCGCCGCCGACGCGCTGTCCCATCGCACCTGCAGTCGACCGTTGGGGACTTCGACACCGACTGTTTGGGTGAGCGCCGACAGCGCCGTTTGTGCTCGTCTTTTTGCCTCACCCATTAGGTGAACGCCTCCAGCATGGATTGTGTTGTGGAGACAAGAGATTACAGTAAGAACGAGGGCTCAATCTACGTTTTTAGGTTGAAAGATGAGATGACGTTTGGTGCGGAATGGTCGGTTCTTCATCTCACCAGACATCATCCTCAGCTTGATCTCCCGCTGCCAACGTCACTGCCTTGAAAACAAACGGTCGAAGTGAGAAGTTGAGGTCGAGTAAGTTCGGACCGGATCTTGAATTGTGCACGACGGAGGCGGCCAGGTATGGGGGAAGCCTTGACCATGTCACGCCGAGAGATTACAGTGCTCGTATGAGACGAGCTTGCACGATCGCCTTCTTCGTGATGTATCTAACCGCTCCCGCCTGGGCGACTGAGGCGGAATCGTTCGACACCGATCAACCCTTCGATCAGGCTCTGACCGCCGCTGCCCTCCGTTCGCTACTGAATCAAGCACTCGATAGACTTGAAGACCACGTAGAAATCTCAGGGAACCTTCATTCCGATGACACGAAGGGTGATCAGGGGAAACATCTGCGCTTCAAATTCTATCCAGAGGGCAAGTCAAAGTCCGATCAGCATTTCACGGCCGAAGGATGGTTCGGCTCAGTTCCCGAATCCGGCCAATATGATTGGCGTTTTCAATTCAGGCAGCAGGAAGATCGTTCCAAGAAACATCCCTCCCCACAGCTAGAGTCGCCGCTGTAACAGGGCTGCCTGCGGTTCAATGGTTACTTTTGCCTACCATGCTGTAAAGTTTTCCTCTTTCCGGTCAGAGTTGTAAAGATTTCCACCCCAAAGCCTAATTCTCTGCGGTGTTAGAAGCCGCTCAATTGGCATGGGGTTTGTATTCGCCTGCCTTGGATCAGAAGTAGGATTGACACCCATGGATTTCATTGCTGCCGACACCTTTGCGCCTCCATCCAGGTCCTCTAGATCTTCTATGGACGGGAGTTCTCGGTCGGTCCGGACAGCTTCTCCTTCCAACTCCAGTGGTATCGGGAAACATTTCTCGACGGTTCTTCAGAGAGTTCGTGGAGAGGAGGGGAGGGGTGATCGCCGCGAGACGGCCGCCATTCGATCCTCAAGCCAATCTGATAACAAGCCTCGGGTGAACGAGGCGAAAGGTGGAGATGATTCCTCGGTTCGAGCGGATCGTGCTGACGCGCCATCATCAAAGCTGTCGGAGAAGGATCGTTCTGATCAGGATGCAAACAGGTCGGTCAAGACTTCAAGGGGGGCAAGGGGGGTAACGGGGGATGGTGAATCTTCCCTTGTAAAGGACGATGCCCGTTCCGATTCTCATGGCTCAGAGTCTCAGCCCGGATCTGCTCCGACTCCACTTCCGGTCGCGACATACAGGATCAACCAAGAACGGATGGCCAGAGAAGAGGACTCTCGATCGTCCGAAGACGATCACCAGGCAACAACAGTGTCTTCCATGTCTACCTTGATACCACCCGACTCCCCCATGCCTTCCATGACGGCTCTTGCGACTCACGATGATGCGGCGTCCTTAGACGGAGCGGCTACGCAATCAAAGGATCATCCAGAACAGCCATCGGCCATGGCGGCGCTTTCTACGAAGGGTGACGCTTCAGCAGGTCCGATCGTGAACGTTGGCCTGCAAGCCGTTGTCGGCGGTCCCGATACAAAGACCGCTCCTGCTGATGTGAAAATTCATACAGCTTCTTCCGGGGAGGAGACCGGTCGATCTCGTCCACAGTCCGACGGTCTTTCTCAAACCGCGTCCAATCTAAGTTCCGGCTCGACGCCGACTGAGGGAAGGATCGACCGTCCGATGAATGATGCTGCTCGGATCGTGGATGGAGTCGCGCTCGTACGTCCCGCTGCTTTACATTCGGAGGGCCATGCAGCAGCCAACGGTGACAAAGATCATGTGGAATCGAAGACGGCGACCATATTGTCGTTCGAAGATCCTCCACAATCCGTCAGCGGCGATGGAAACGGTGAATCGAAGGTCAGTGTGCCTTTACTGCGTGGCCATCAATCGAACTTTGATGTGATCAAATCCTTCGTCGAGTGGAGGACCGGTCAAAGCGGCTCTCCGCATGATCAAGCTGAGATTGAGGTACCGCAGGCGGCGGTTGGTGAGCACCAAGCGACGGGGGGACAACCTATAGCGGCGATCATCACCGGAGTTCACGGAGGCGTCGGTTCCAGCTCACCTCTGCCGCCTCCTCCCACCACCCCTTTCGTTAGCCATGCGCAGCCTGCCATGCCCGGCAACGATCCCGCAGATAAATCCGCACAGGTGATGGGCCGGTCAGTCGTGTTTAATGTAGCCCAGCCGGACCTTGGTCAGGTGAACATTCGTGTGGCGATCACGAACGATGTGGTGCATACACATTTATCGGCCGACAGGCCTGAAGTGGGGCAATTCCTCATCAACGGACAGGACCGTCTTCAGGCCGCATTGCAAGCGAACGGATTGGACATGGGACAATTCCGCGTGGATATCGATCGTCAGAGTGCCGGTCGTTCCTTCCACCATGGCCCTTCTCAGGAACAAGGACAGACCTGGGATCAGGGCTCGCAAGGGATGAAATGGGGACAGAGTCAGGAGCGACAGGACGAAACGCGCATACCGCTTCATGGCCTATTGAATTTGGTGGCATAGACGGCAAAGGAGATAGGGCAAATGATTGATGTATCCCAACTCACCTCGACTGGAACTCCTCCGGCAGCGGAAAAGACGGGACCCCGACAGTTGGGTCAGGACGATTTTCTTCAATTGCTCATCACGCAATTGAAGAACCAAGACCCGTTGAAGCCCACCGACAATACCGAATTTGTCTCGCAGCTCGCCCAATTCAGTCAGTTGGAGCAGACCGCGAAACAGGCGCAGCTTCTTCAGAAGAGCCTCGATGCGCAGAACGCCTCGTTGCAGTTCTCGCTGCTGCCCATGATCGGCCGCACCATCACCATCGGGCAACCGATGCTACAACTCACCGATGGCCCCGCGCAATTCGGGTACACCTTGGACAAGAATGCCGCGAAAGTTCTGGTCAGTATTCAGGATCAACAGGGCCAAATCGTGCGGAGTCTGGAATATCGCGATCAACCGGCAGGACCGCATACGGCCGCGTGGGACGGGCAGAACCAGAGTGGAACCCTCATGCCCAAGGGAATGTACCGCTATCTCATTTCGGCCGTTGATTCGGAAGGAAAGCCTGTGAACGTGGAGGGGCGTGCCTCGCTCGTCGTTTCCGGGGTGCGTATGGAAGAGGGACAAGCCAAACTCCTTGTCGGTGATTTGGCCGTCGATCCGTCCGAGATCGTTGAGTTGCGATAACCAAGAGGAGGGTTGTACTCATGGGAATTCTGTCGTCGCTTTTCACGGGCGTCAGCGGGCTCAACGCGAACGGGAACGCGTTATCCGTCATTGGGAACAACATCGCCAACCTGAGTACGGTCGGGTTCAAATCCAGCCGCTCCGTATTTGCCGATCTGATCAGTTCTTCCCTCGGAGGAGCGGGTGGGGCGATTCAGACAGGCCTCGGCGTAGCCCTGAATGGAGTGCAAGGGAACTTTAGCCAAGGTTCGCTGAGCACCACCAGTAACGGACTGGATTTGGCGATCGACGGCAACGGCTTTTTCCTTCTCCGGGATGCAAACGGCGGGAGTTTTTATTCCCGAGCGGGACAGTTTCATCTGGATTCCCAAAGTCGCATCGTCGACCCAAGCGGCTTCTTCCTCCAGGGCTACCAAGTGAACACCAGCGGGCTGATTACGGCCAGCATCGGAGGCGTGACGTTACCTTCGACGACCGCTCCGCCGAATCCAACGACGACCGTCGATATCGGCGCCAATCTCAATTCACAGTCCTCGACGAGTGTCTTCTCCCTCATGGATCCGAACGGGACATCCCAGTTTTCAACATCGCTCACCGTCTACGATTCTCTTGGGAACCCTCATCTGCTCACCACGTATTTTTCTAAGACTGCGGCGAACACATGGAACTACAACGTCGTCGGCAGTACCAACGAGGTGGTCACGGCGAATTATCATGCGTCCAACATCAATGCGTCCCTTGGTATCGTGCGCTTGGCTTCAGGAAATCTGACCTTTACGACGTCAGGTGCGCTTGATACCGAGAGCGTGGTCACGAGCTATGATACCGGCACCGCCGCCGGGGTCGCCGGAACCCTGGTGGGACAGGCGCAAATCGATTTTGTCGGTGCGACAGCCGATCAGTTGTTTGCGTTTAATTTCGGCAGTAGTGTGACGACCGACGGTGGCGCCGGAGTTGATCTCAGTACGCAATTCGGAGCTGCATCAGGATTGGTTCAGCAGACTCAGGATGGGTTCGGTGCCGGCGCGCTGCAATCCTTCTCTGTGGAAACCAACGGGCTCATCAACGGACGATTTTCCAACGGGCAGGTTCGTCCGTTGGCTCAGCTGGCTCTTGCTCGATTCCCTGACCCGCTCGGACTCGTCCGGACCGGTAAGAATACCTTTGCCGAATCAGGCACGTCCGGACAGCCGCTGGTCGGTCCTGCTACGGCTGCAGGCCTGGGACGAATTCTTTCCAACACGCTTGAACTGTCGAACGTGGATCTCGGGGAAAGCTTTATCGACATGATTGCTGCACAGAGAGGATTTCAGGCGAATTCGAGAGTCATCACGACTTCCGATGAGGTCCTCCAGGAATTGGTGAATCTGAAACGGTAGTTTCTCGATGTGAAATCGGGCTGGGACTATTGCCCGACCCAGCCCGACCTCTCTCCCTATCCCCGCTCCAACGTCCGCCCATTGTCCGAGTTTACCCATCTCTCACGTCAGATTCTTGACTAGAGCGTCAAGGGGCCGCCCGACAGCGAGCTATTCTTCCTGCACGTTAGGAAAATTCCAAATAGGATCCTCGCCAAGTGCATTGATTCACGATCTCTTTTGACCAGGGGTTTCAGCGGCATAGTGGCATATCCATTGCAGTCTCCCCACCGGGCCACTGAGTCAATCGAGGAGGAGTTATGGCAGATGTAGCCGCGGCCGATGAAAAAACCTCAGTAGCGGCCTCCGCTCCGGTATTCCCCCTCAAACTGCTCATTATCGTATCGGTTGTTGCCTTGGTCTTCGGTGTCGGCGGAGCGTTTGTGGTGGTCAAGTTCCTGGGAGGATCAAACAAAGGTGCTGAAAACTCAGAGGAGCAAAAGGCCGACGCTGAGGCAAAGGCAGACTCCAAGAGCGAGGCCGGTGGAAAACATGGTCAGGCCTCTGCGCCGGGCGTCATGTTCGACTTGGACCCCTTCATCGTCAACCTGGCCGACACGTCCGATGTTCGGTACTTGAAGTTGACCCTCAAACTTGAGGTGGACAGTGAAGCCGTCGCTGCCGAGCTATCCGCCCGCATCCCTCAGATGCGGGATGCCATCCTCGTCCTGCTCAGCAGCAAGGACGTCAATGCGATCAGAACGACCCAGGGGAAATTCCAGCTGCGCGATGAAATTACACAGCGCACCAACGGCCTCCTGAAGAAACCAGGCGTTCGATCCGTCTATTTCACTGAATTCGTCGTTCAGTAACAGCGGCACGATGGACAAGATTCTCTCACAAGACGAAATCGATGCGCTCTTGAAGGGCGTCGTCTCGGGTGAAGTGGAGACGGCTCCGAAGGAAGCTGTTCCGGACGCAAGAGGTGTCAAGGGATACGATCTGTTCAACCAGGAACGGATCATCCGCGGGCGGATGCCGACCATGGAGATGATCAACGACCGATTCATTCGCCGCCAATCAGTCGTCTGGACCGGCATGTTTCGGGAGGCCATCGAGTTCGCCGTCGTTGGGACGCAGGTGATCAAGTTCGGCGAGTTTCTGAAGAAAGTTCCGATGCCCTCCTCGCTGAACGTGTTCCATATGGCTCCGTTACGAGGGAGCGCGCTTTTCGTGATGGAAGCGTTCCTGGTGTACCTGGTCATGGACTATTTTTTTGGTGGGAAAGGTCAGACCCAAGTGAAGCCCGAGGGGCGGGACTTTACGCCGGTCCAACAAAGGATCATCAAGAAGCTGTTGCTGCACTCGCTTGTCGATCTGGAAAAAGCCTGGCATGCCGTTCTGCCGGTCAAGGTGGAGTATGTGCGTTCTGAGAGCAACCCGCAGTTCGCGATGGTGGTGACCTCGTCGGAAATTGTCGTCGTGGTCACGTTGCAGGTCATCTTGGGAGAAAGGGACAGCGAACTGTACATCGTCTATCCCTACAGCATGCTTGAGCCGATCAAAGAGAAACTCTATTCCGGCCTCGTCTCCGATCAGGTCGATCAAAACGGCGAGTGGAATCATCGATTCCGAGAGCGATTACAAGACTGTCCGCTTCCGATTGCGGTACGGCTGGGAACCGCGACCGTCACGGTAAAGGATGTCATGAATTTTGCCCCCGGAGACGTGATTGTGCTTGACCAGCACCCAGGGGACCCTCTCGATTGCTATATCGAGGGGTATCACAAATTTCAAGGTAGCCCGGGAATTTACAAGGGTAATCACGCGTGCCGCGTGGCCAAACTCTTGAACTAGCAGGATGTCGGCAAACCAGGAGATCCAGAAGTCCTGCAGGCTGTTCAAAAAGGGTCGTTCGGCAAGGCCGCAGCGAGCGAAGGGGCGAGGCGTGCATTGGTCGGTACGTTGAGACCCTGAGCGATGCGAGAACGCAGCTGACGGACTTTTTCAACAGCCTGCAAGTCGCGACACCACCGAGAGAGTGACCATGGCTGAGTCAGATTCCGCAATTCGTCCCGAGTCTCAGACGGCCGGTAATCAATCGCCGCAACCGGCCTCATTTCCCCCCGTCCAACAGGCGGAGACGGGAGGGACTCCGAAGAACATCGACTTTATCCTGGATATTCCAATGAGCATCACTGTGTATGTGGGCTCCACGAAGATGGCCATCCGGGATCTGTTGCAGCTGTCTCAAGGCTCCGTCATTGAACTGGATAAACTGGCGGGGGAGCCGATGGAAGTGATGGTGAATAACAAACTGGTGGCGCGCGGTGAAGTGGTGGTCGTCAATGAGAAATTCGGCATTCGTTTGACCGATGTGGTCAGTGCGGCGGAACGCGTGCAGCAACTTCGCTGAATGATCCGAGGGAGAGGCCGTGATTGATTTGTGGGAAAGCCTGTTACGCACCGTCTCAGCCCTGGCCATCGTACTGGTATTGATGGGGATCGTCACGGTGACGGTCCGTCGATTGATGGGGCAGCGTTTCGGGATCGCCGGCGGGCGTCCTCTGGTTCGTGTCCTAGCCAGCAGCTACATCGCTCCACGCAAGACGATTGCCCTCGTGTCGGTTGCGGGAGAATATCTGATCGTGGGGACGACCCCGACCGATCTTGTCCCCTTGGGACGCATCGGCGATTCCGCTGAATTGCGTGAATTACTCGCTTTCACCGACCAGAAGCTACCTACCGATGCGGCGCCGGTTCCGCGGGACAGCTTTGCCGCCTGGCTCCGGCGCCTACCGTTCGGCGTCTTTCATTACGACAAGGGACTTCATGACCGATAAATGCGAGCCTCGCCCCCGCCTATTGGCGGTGATCATTGTCGGAGCGATGGCGCTGCTCGTCCTACCGCCTTCGGAAGCGATGGCGGTCGGCCCCTCGGTGAGCATCGATTTCGGCGCAGGCGGTCCGAAACAAACCGCCGTGGTGATCCAGATTTTGATCCTCCTCACGGTGCTCTCCTTGGCGCCGGCCTTGTTCATCATGGTGACCTCTTTTACGAGGATCGTGATCGTGTTGGCCTTTCTCCGGCAAGCTCTGGGAACACAAGCGGTGCCTCCGAATCAAGTCTTACTGTCGTTGGCGCTGTTCTTGACGATGTTCATCATGGCTCCCGTGGGCCAAGCCGTCTATCACAATGCGCTGCAACCGCTCATGGCCGAGCAGCTCTCCTATGAAGACGCATGGAAGAAGGGCATCGAGCCGGTGCGAAACTTTATGCTGCGCCAGGTGAGAGAGAAGGACCTCGAACTTTTTATCAGGTTGAGCCATGTGCCGAAACCGGACCGTGTTGAGGACGTGCCGACCCAGGCGATCATTCCTGCCTTCATTCTGAGCGAACTGCGGATTGCCTTCCAAATCGGGTTCTTAATCTATATTCCGTTTTTGATCGTCGATATGGTCGTCGCCAGCATTCTCATGTCGATGGGTATGATGCTCCTTCCGCCCGTTGTGATCTCTCTGCCGTTCAAGTTGATCTTGTTCGTCTTGGCCGACGGCTGGTACCTGGTCGTGGGGTCCATGGTGCGGAGTTTTCAGTAGCGGTGAGTCCTCTGCAGACAGCCGATCGCTGGGTGTCGATTGTGAGGATGACCGAATGACACCGGAAATGGTGACAGAACTTGGCAGACAAGCGCTGGAAACGACGCTGTTGGTGTCTTCGCCGATTTTGGGACTGAGTTTGTTCATCGGTCTGGCGGTCAGTGCGCTCCAGGCCATGACCCAACTGAACGAAGCGACGCTCACATTTGTCCCGAAAGTGGTGGCTCTTTTTGTGGCGCTGTTGCTCTTTCTTCCCTGGATGCTGAACGTCATGACCACCTACATGGCAAACCTTTTGATGAATATTCCCAACTACATCCACTAGTACGAGACGATGGCGTTGACGCAGACCATCCAGATTGTCCTCCCGGAATTCCAAGGGTTCTTGGTCCTTATTTCCCGTATCGGGGGGTTGCTGGCTGCGTTGCCGGTCTTGAGCGGCCGAGTTGTTCCTTTGAAAGTCAAAGTGGCTCTCGTCCTGGCGTTGGGTGTCCTGTTGGCTCCCTTGGTCCCGCTTCCCGCCATGCCCTATGATCCTGTCGCTTTGGCAGCAGGACTCGTCAATGAGATGACCATTGGTTTAACGATCGGACTGACCGTTCGATTATTTTTCAGCGCGCTGGAGGTTGCCGGGGAGATGATCGGCGTGCAGATGGGGTTCGGCGTGGTTCAACTCTTCGATCCGGCGACGGCCGATCACACCTCCATCATCGGCCAATACTTCACGCTCTTGGCCACCCTCATCTTTCTTTCGTTGAACGGCCATCTGCTTCTGGTGGCCACGATTCTCTCCAGCTATGAGTCTATCCCTGCATTCGGTGCGTCCCTTCCCGGAGGAATGGGAGACGATATCATTCGCCTCTTTCAGCACATGTTCATGGTGGGGTTGAAATTGGCGGCGCCCGTGCTGGTCGTCATTCTCCTGATCAATATTCTTCTCGCGCTTCTTGGCCGTGCCGTCAGTCAGATCAACGTGTTTGTCCTGAGTTTTCCCGTCACCATCGCCGGAGGCTTGGCAGTGCTGGGATTGTCCATCCCGTTTGTGGTGGAGCTTCTTATTCGGGAAATCGAACGGCTGCAATTCACGATCGATGGGATCATGAAAGCGCTGGGACATGGCTGAGGACCGAAGCAATAAGACAGAACCAGCGACGCCGAAACGCAAGGAGGAGGCGCGCAAGAAAGGGCAGATCGCCGTCAGTCGCGATCTGTCTACCGCAGTCATCCTCTTGAGCGGCATCGGACTGCTGGCGGCCATGCTGCCGCTCGGCGTTCAGAAAATGACCGAGATGACCCGTCAAGGACTCGCGCTCTCGTTCCCCCTAGGTTTCCGCGAAGGAATGTCGATCGAGCAGGTGTCCTCCGTCGTCATCCATGCCGGCCTCGCAGTGGTGACGCTGAGTCTCCCCGTCGTGGTGGGCATTCTGGTGATGGGCAGCGCTGCGTCGCTGTTGCAAACCGGCTTGTTGTGGCGTGCCAATGCCGTTCAACCGGATGTCGAGCGCATCAGCCCGATCAAGGGGCTTTCCCGCTTGTTCTCGCTTCGTTGCGTGATGGAGCTTCTGAAGGGGCTGCTCAAGATCGCGATCGTGACGGGAATCGGCCTTTGGGTGGCACGGTATGACCTGCTCCAAATTCCGGGGTTGATCGAGTTCGATCTCGGTACCGTCCTCCAAGTAACCGGGCGACTCTCGTTGAAAGTCGGATTGACAGTCGCCGGGGCGATCGCGATTCTGGCAGGGCTCGACTATTTCTACCAACGTTATGAGTGGGAACGAAGTCTACGGATGTCGAAGGAGGAGGTCAAGGAGGAACACAAGGCCACGGAAGGCGATCCGCTGATCAAGAGTCGAGTGCGGACCATCCAGCGGGAGATGACGAAGAAACGCATGATGGCCGCCGTGAAGACGGCGGACGTGGTGATTACCAACCCGACACACCTGGCCGTTGCGCTGAAATATGACACCGCTACGATGGGGGCTCCCGTTGTAGTCGCCAAAGGAGCCGGCTTGGTCGCTGAACGTATTCGTGAGCTGGCTCGACATCACGGAGTACCGGTCGTCGAACATAAGTTCGTGGCCAGAACGCTGTTCAAACTCGTCGATATCGGCAAAGAGATTCCAAACGAGCTGTACCGCGCGGTCGCGGAGATTCTGGCGTTTGTGTATCGCGCCAGAGGCATCACCCCATACGGGAATTCATAGGATCAGACGGCGATGGCAACAGCAATAGAACCGGTCGAACGAAACCAGCTGATCAAGCATCCGGACGTGGTCATATCCGTCGGAGTGGTGGCGATTCTCATGGTGATGCTGCTGCCGTTGCCTCGATTCCTGCTCGATTTGTTGCTGAGTTTCGACATCACCCTGTCGGTCGTGATTCTGCTCGTTGGACTCCAAGTACGGCGTCCGATCGACTTCTCGGTGTTCCCGTCGGTCCTCTTAATGATCACCTTGTTCAGGTTGTCCCTCAACATTGCCTCCACCCGTCTCATTTTGCTGCATGGGAACGAAGGGGCAGGGGCTGCAGGGGAAGTCATTCGGGCATTCGGGAATTTTATCGTCGGGGGCAATTACACGGTCGGCTTGGTGGTGTTCTCCATTCTCGTCATCATCAACTTTGTCGTGGTGACGAAGGGCGCCGGACGCGTGGCGGAAGTTGCCGCTCGCTTCACCTTGGATGCCATGCCAGGAAAGCAGATGAGCATCGACGCGGATCTGAATGCCGGGCTGATCAATGAAGCGGACGCACGTCGCCGACGGCGTGAAATTGCGGAAGAGGCGGACTTTTACGGGGCGATGGACGGCGCCAGCAAGTTCGTTCGAGGGGACGCCATCGCCGCCGTCATCATCATACTCGTCAACATCGTCGGTGGATTGGCGATCGGTATTCTGCAACAGGGCATGAGCCCGGCACTCGCGGCTCAAACCTATACCATTCTGACGGTCGGTGAGGGGTTGGTGGCGCAGATTCCCGCCCTGATCGTGTCGACTGCCGCCGGTATTGTTGTGACTCGCGCCGCTTCGGAAACGGATTTGGGAGGCGAGATGACTCGACAGCTGTTGATGTCTCCCAAACCGGTGGGCATTGCTGCTGGTATTCTTCTCGCGCTTGGATTGGTACCAGGGCTTCCGCATGTGGCGTTCTTAGCATTAGGGAGCGCCATCGCCTGGATCGCCTACCACCTCCATCAGCAGGAACAGGTCCAAGCAGCTCCGATTCCCGCTGCTGTCGCTCCGAAGGCCGAGGAAGGCCTGACCCGAGTGACTCCACTCGACCTCATGGAAGTCCAGGTGGGGTACGGCTTGATAGGACTCGTTGAGGGAACGCAAGGCACAGCGCTTCTCGATCGGATTAAAGCGCTCCGGCGACAATTTGCGGAATCGATGGGCTTTGTCGTGCCCCCTATCCACATACGTGACAATCTTCAGCTGCGCCCGAACGAATACGCCATCATGTTGAAGGGGGTGGAAGTGGCCAAGGCCGACGTTTTACCGGGGAATCTGTTGGCGATTGATCCAGGGACCGGTCAACGGGGTTTGGTGCAGGGCATCCCGACGAAGGAGCCTGCATTCGGGTTACCGGCGCTCTGGGTACCGGAAGCTGCCAGAGAGCAGGCTCAAATGGCCGGCTATACCGTGGTCGATACGAGTTCGGCGATCGCCACACATCTGTCTGAATTGATCAAGCGGCATGGCCATGAATTGTTGGGACGGCAGGAAGCTCAAGCCCTGTTGGACGAAATCGGCAAGGCGCATCCGAAGCTGGTAGAAGAGCTTATTCCTACGCTGTTGCCGCTCGGAACGGTCGTCAGGGTTCTCGGGAATCTCCTCAAGGAGGGCATTCCCATTCGTGACCTACGGTCGATCCTCGAGGCCATTTCTGATCAGGCCGCCAACACCAAGGACGCGGAAGTCCTCACGGAATATGCGAGACAGGCGTTGGCACGAACCATCACCAAACAGTATCAAGCGCCTGACGGCAGTTTACAGGTTATCACCTTGGATCCACGACTGGATCGGTCGTTGGCGGAGCAGGCGGCAGCATTGCCGCCCGGGGCCACGTTGAACCTTGATCCCACCCTCTCGCATAAGCTGTTAACCGGGCTCAAACAAGCAGCTGAACGGGTTGCAGCTCGAGGGCAGCAGCCGATCGTGCTGTGTTCTCAGGTTGTGCGCCGCCACCTCCGTCGACACAGCGATCGTCTGTTACATAGCGTTCCCGTGATGGGACTCAATGAAGTGGATTCCTTCGTCCGTCTGCAGTCGCTGGATACGGTGCGGATCGACCTGGAGTTGGCGCAGCCGACATAGATAAACCATGAAAGTTAAGACATTTCACGCGCTTACCATGCAGGATGCCATGCGCGACATCAAGGAAGAACTGGGGCCGGACGCCATCATCTTGTCGGCGAAAGAAGTGCGTGAGGGAGGGCGCATCATACGGGCATTCGATCGATCGGTTCTGGAAGTGATGGCCGCCTCAGATCATGACGTGCAACGGTTGGCTCAGGGCGGAAAAACAGAGCAGCAATGTCCTCCGCCTGTGCCACTGTCTGATACCAGGCCGAATTCCGCGCTGTCCCTGCAGAGCTTTCAACAGACACTGCAGGGGGTGTTGAAGCCTGATTGTGAGACGACGACAGAGCCTGTCGGTGAGCAGTCTGCCTCGTTGAAGCCATCTACGGTACATCTGAAGCCGAATCGCCGGCGGCATCTGCATACCGTGATGAATGAATTGGGCCGTTTGTTGGAAGATCTCTCGCGCGCGGACAGCGGAATAATCGGAAGTCAGCCGTCGCCCATGCCGCGGTGGCTGCGCCGCTCGCTCATCGAGCAGGGGATGAATCCCTCCACTGCGGACCTACTCTTGTACGAGGCGGGCATGACCGAACAGGCCGTCGGTTCATGGGACGATGAGTCGATGCGGCGTGCGTTACAGCGTGAAATCGCAAAGCGCGTGCGAACGAGCGAGCCGCTTCTGAAAGGAGAGAGCTCTCCTTCTATCGGTCTCCTGATCGGGCCCAGTGGATCCGGGAAGACCGCTGCCGTAGCCAAGCTGGCGTCACATTATCGTCTCGAGCAGCGGAGATCCGTCGCCCTCATCACTTTTAATACCTGTCGGGAAACCGCGGTTGAACAGTTGCGTCGGTATGCCAAGGTCGTGGGTGTACCGTTCGCCTGTGCCCTGTCGGCTCGGCAAGTCCATGAAGGGCTCCGTCGCCATACCCAGGTAGACCTTGCGCTGATCGACATGCCTGGGATCGGGCCGCGTGACTTGGCATTGGTCCATGAACTACAAAAGCTTCTGCCAAAAAAGGTCGTCACGACGCACTTGGTTCTTCAGGCTTCGACAAGACAGCAGGACCTCTGCGGGATCACGAGGCGCCTGGGTGATCTGCCGCAGCTGCGTCTTCTGTTTACCAAGCTCGACGAGACGGAATCGTTCGGCACCATCTTCGAAGTGATGTATCAAACCGGAGTGCCTCTTTCCTACTGGAGCGTCGGACGGCGAGTCCCGGGAGATATCGAGGTGGCCTCATCGGATCGGTTGGCGGCGCTGCTCACTGCGGAATGCTCCACCCGTTCTCAGGTGTTCGTCAATCGGTCGGTTCAATCTTCAGAAGCAACTCCTGCTGTAATGGAAGCAAGAATTCACCGTGGATAACCTGGCTGGAGGTCGTCATATGCAGTTCGGAACAAGAAGGTCTGTCCTGATGTCGGAGGATTTGAGTCGGGAAGGTGGCTCGTCCACTCACGTCATAGCGGTCTCCAGCGGCAAGGGGGGAGTGGGGAAGTCCAATGTGGTCGCGAATCTTGCCGTCGCACTCACGAGGGTTGGAAAGCGCGTGTTGATTTTGGATGCCGACCTCGGTTTGGGGAATCTCGATGTCCTCCTGGGGCTGGTTCCACGGCATACCATCGAAGATGTATTGGTGGGCACCCATACGCTCGACGAGATCGTGCTCAAAGGTCCGGGGGGCATCCATGTCCTTCCAGCCAGTTCCGGTGTGCCGCGCCTCACGTCGCTGACGGAAGCCCAACAGTTGATGATCCAGGAGCAACTGGTCCAGCTGACCTCAGAGATGGACGTGCTGTTGATCGATACCGGTGCGGGCATCTCGCCGAACGTCACCTTCTTTGCCTCCGCGGCAGATGAGACGATGATCGTCGTCTCGCCGGAGCCGACATCGCTCACGGATGCCTACGCACTGATCAAAGTCTTGGCTCGCCAATATCGGGAACGCCGTTTCAAAGTGCTGGTGAATCAGGCCAAGAGTCCCCGTGAAGCCGCCGAGGTGTTCGGTAAGTTGGATGTGGCGGTGGATCATTTTCTTCATGTGACCGTCGAATTGGTCGGAGCGATCCCCTATGACGATTATGTGCATTTGGCGGTCATGCAACAGAGGGCGCTATCTGAGTTATTCCCCGATGCACCGGCAGCCCAAGCCTTCAAGCGGTTAGCGCAACAGATACTCCAGTGGCCGAGGCCTGCTCTCCCCAAAAGTTCCGTTCAGCTCGTCTGGCAACGAGCGACAACGCCGACGGGCAACTGAAACTCGATCGGACAAGGGAAGATCATGAGTAAGACAGCCTCGCCAGGGGAGCGGCAATCCTTTTCGGCCCAGGGAGTCAGACGCGAACAACTCATCAAGGAGTTCGCCCATGTCATTCGCGCGATGGCCCACCGGCTGGCCTTCCGGCTTCCTGCGTACTTGGACGCGGAGGATCTGATTTCGGTCGGCACCATCGGACTCATGGATGCCATGGACAGGTATGATCCGACCAGAGAAGCCAAGTTCAAGACCTATGCGGAGTTCAGAATCCGTGGAGCCATGTTGGATGAGATTCGTTCGATGGATTGGATCCCACGATCGGTTCATGAACGAATCGGACTGCTCCAAAAGACTCACACAGCGCTCATCAGCCGACTGGGTCGACCACCGCAGGATGAGGAGGTGGCGGCAGAACTGAAGATGTCCCTGGAAGAGCTGGATGATTTCATTACGCGCGCTAGGGGGGCAGTGATGATCAGCGTGGACGATTTAAATCTTCATGAGCCGGACGGGCACAAAGTGGTCAAGATGTTGGTCGATACGCACACGCCTGATCCTCTTTCCTCATTGGTCAACGAGCGTGAACGAGCATCGCTCGCCGGGGCCATCCAATCGTTGCCGGAAAAAGAACGGCTCGTTCTGACGTTGTATTACTACGAGGAGCTCACGATGAAGGAAATCGGCGAGCTGCTGAAAGTCACTGAGTCACGGGTCTGTCAAATCCACACCAAAGCCATCATCAGGCTCAAGGCGCACTTGCAAAAACCGAATTGATCGAATCGGCCGACCGACTGAGTCGGCTGTTCGTTAGTCTTTCTTGTGGTGCCGTTGCACTGTTCTGCGATCGCCACCTTCAGTTCTGACTTGGAGAAACCGATACCTTACTGGTCGAGATTTCGACAAGATCCTGGCCTGTTGAGAGGGAATTCACCGCATCGGGCCAGAAGGTTGATCGGGTCTTCGGTTTATTCCCAATTCAAGTCAGGTCCTCCATCAGCTATCACGACGATGCACTGGAAGGTATCACACCCTGGGTCCTCACGATCGCGATCGCGCTCTCTAGCATGGTGGTGTGCCTCAGCAACAGTTTGCGGCGTCAGCATCGCGTGGATGCAGACAACACCAGCCGGTTCAGCGAGCGTGCCAGAAGTCCTCTCCTTACAGCTTATCATCGGATGGATGGGTCTTTTTATCGCTGCCGGATTTGGGGTGGCGGGACTCTTGCGTTGGTCATATAGTCAGGACCTTGCGCGGCGCAAGCAGGATGGTGCGCTATCGGCGTACGATGGTCTGACCGGTCTTCCAACTCAACGGCTTTTCCTTGTACTTCTCAAACAGGCGATGAGCAGGGCTGAGACGACTAAGCGGCACGTTGCTGTCTTGGTATGTACCCTGGAACAGTTCCGCCCTCTGCCCACCTCAACCGCACCAAGTATGACGCTGGTCGTGCGAGTGCAAGCCGCCCGCATCAAGAGCGCGCTGCGACCACACGACGTGGTGGCACGCTTAGACCAGTACACCTTCGCCGTGATCGTCGATAACATCGAATCACCGAATGAGGCTCAATTGGTCGCTGAGAAAATCCAGAAGACCATGGCACTCCCACTGTTGATCGAGGGGCAGGAGTTGCTGATCTCCTGTCGAATTGGAGGAATCGTGGGGCCGCAACCTGGGGCTAAAGCAGAGTCACTCCTTGATGCCGCATCACAAGCACTTTCGGATAGTCAAAGAGCCGACACTTCGATTGCCTTTGTGTCGGATCCCGCTATAACTACTTCTTCGTTGTTGAGCCTGACCTATGCAGATCGGCAGCCGCGAGCCATGATTTCGATGAAGTAATCCCTGTCGCAACCCTGTTCTGCTTTTCTTGCCTACTCCGGGCAAGTTGCTTTGTGACCCAACTAGGAATATTTTTCTCTGAGCCTGGTAGGAATGGCCTAGCGCGATTCTGTCAGAGGATGATGACGTTTCTCATGCCCTCTTCTATCGGCATTCAGTTCCCGTAATCTCATAAGAAATTGGCTCATTTCCAATCGTCCCTTGATACTTATCCGATCAATACCTCGTCGGCGAACCTGGCATGAGGGTTGCTGATCCTCCTTCGAAAGCAAAAGGAGTCGTCAGTATGAACCGAGGTATCTATCCTATCTTGTCCGGGGCACTGGCCCATGAGCGGCGGATGCAAGTCTTTGCCAATAACATGGCCAACGCGAATACCGCCGGCTTCAAGCAGGACGAGCAGGCCTTCAAAACCATCTTTCCTCGATACCATGCAGTGATTCCGGTCGGTAGTCCAACTGGAGGATTGGCCCAACAGATCATGGCCAGACCCTTGGGGGTTACGGAACGTGCGTTTGTGGCTCCACACACGATGAAGACGACGTTTGAAGTGGGTCGGATCAGACTCACAGGCAATGCCTTGGATATTGCCATTCAAGGCTCCGGGTTTTTCGAGGTGAAGACTCCACAAGGAACTCGCTACAGTCGCAACGGTATGTTTTCGCTCGATCGTGAGCGTCGGCTCGTGAACGGACTCGGCTATCCGGTGATGGGAACAAAGGGTGAGATCAAGGTTCCTCCAGGTAAATTGGAGATCACGGCACAGGGAGACATCAAAGTCGATGACAAACCTGTGGGGGCGATCAAAGTCATGGAATTTCACGAAGATGAAATGCCGCAAAAATCATCGGACGGTCTATTTTCCTCCGACAAAGGCAAGCTCGCCAAAACTCCGCAGCTTCAGGTCGGACATATCGAAGAGTCCAACGTCAATTCCATCGGCGAGATGGTGAAAATGATTCAAGGCATGCGCAACTATGAATCGACGCAAAAGCTGATTCAGACGCTTGATCGGATGGCTGAGGTCGCGATTCAAGACGTAGGGCGGGTGTTATGAGACGGAATGTGTATCGCCGACGGCCACCAGCCGAAGGCAGGGCCTGGATATCAGCTGATGTGAAATCTCTTGCCCTCAGCTATCTGCGATCAGTGCTTCAGCTCTGGAGGATTCTATGATTCGTGCCATGTGGACAGCGGCGACCGGCATGACGGCTCAGCAGATCAACGTCGACACCATTGCTCATAATCTTGCCAACGTCAATACCAATTCCTTCAAACGCAGCCGTGCTGAGTTTGCGGACCTGCTCTATCAGATTCAGCGACTTCCGGGCACGAGTGCGTCGAACGTCGGTGTCTTTCCCGTCGGCATCCAGGTGGGGGCCGGGGTGCGTCCAACGACGGTGGCGAAAGAATGGCTGCAAGGCAATATGCGCCAAACGAACAACGAACTGGACTTGGCGATCGACGGCAACGGATTTTTCCAAGTGACTCGTCCCGACGGAACGATCATGTACACCAGAAATGGTTCCTTCAAACGGGACAACCTGGGCAACCTTGTGACCGGTGACGGCGATCTGCTGAATCCCGTCATCACGATTCCGTCCGGCGCGCTCAAGGTGGATATCGGCCAGGACGGGACGGTCTCGGCCTTGCTCCCCGGCGTGACACAAGCCTCACAGATCGGCCAGATTCAACTTACACGATTCGACAATCCTTCTGGCTTGGTCGCCATGGGGAACAATCTCTTCATCGACAGTTTTGCTTCAGGACCTCCGACGCAGGGGACAGGCGGCTTCACCACCGGATTCGGCACGATCCAGCAGGGATTCCTGGAGAGCTCGAATGTCAACCTGGCCGAAGAAATGGTCAGCATGATCATCGCCCAACGAAGTTACGAGATTAACTCCAAAACGATTCAGGCTTCCGACGAAATGATGGCTATTGCCAATAATCTCAGACGATAAGGAGCACCTCATGCCTGGATTCTTACTGATCCTGATTATGCTCCTTTCATCCGGAGTTTTCGACGTGACGGCGGCAGTTGCTGGGCCTAGTGGCGAGTCTCGTGCGACCTCGCCGGGATCTCGAAGTGCGATTCTTCGGGCGGCCAACAACGTTGTAGACCGAGCGTCTGTCAGCGAGGTCAGTCCCGATCTGATTAGGAAAGCCATTCAAGAGCATCTGGAGAGCGAGTGGGGACGCAAGGTCAAGACCGTGCATGTGACGGTCCTGGAACCAGCTGATCCTGTGACAATTCCCGGTGGGACCGTGGAACTACATATTCTTCCAAGCCCTACGGAAGAAGGCTTAGGCCGGCGCGTGTTTCATGTAGAGGCGGTGGCGAACGGAAAACCTCGGAAGACGATCCCAGTCGTGGCCGATGTTGCGGCGATGATCGATGCGGTCGTGGCGACCCGCTTTCTGAAGGCCGACGAAGTGATCGAGAGCGGAGATCTCAAGACTGTCGAAGTGAAGGTTCATCAGATAAACCATCCGTTCATTACAGATCAAGATGAAGTCATAGGAAAGAGCGCTTCGCGGCCTCTGCCGCCTGATATTCCACTCCGCCCCGCATTCGTGAAGCTTCCAGTGGTGATCAAAAAGGGTGATCGAGTTCTCATCGAGGCGCGACGCGGAGGACTGTCGATTCGAGCCTATGGTGTGACGAAATCGAGCGGACAGATCGGGCAGACCGTCATGGTCGCCAATCTGGATTCCGGCAGAGAGCTGAGAGCCAGGGTCATTGCTCCCAATTTGGTGCAGGTGGAGTTCTAGAAGAATCATGGAGTATATCGTTCTATCCCACAACCTAAGCCTGTTTCGTCGATCCACGGGTCTCGGTGTCCTGGTCATGCTTCTCTTCCAAGCATGTTCGAGTCCGCCGAATGTCTCAAGTAAAGTCGTCGTGGCTCCATTGCCGCCGCCGAAGACGATCGGTTCGCTGTGGCAGGAAGAGAACGGGCGAGCCTATCTCTACGAGGACCTGCGCGCAATGCGCATCGGCGATATTCTTACCGTCAAGATCGTCGAACAGCACAAAGGCTCGAAGTCCGCGGATACGGAAGCCCAACGAGAGTCGACGATCAAAAATAGCCTTGTCGGCAGTGCGATGGGTTATATCGGAATACCAGGCATACGATTGAGCGATGAGACGCGACGAGGGATGGGAATTGACGCCAGCGCCAGCAATAAATTCGGCGGAAAAGGTGCGACGAGTCGTGAAGGGACTCTGACCGGGACCATCTCTGCCATCGTAACCGAGGTGCTTCCCAACGGCGATCTTCGTGTCGAGGGGCGTCGTGAAGTGACCGTCAACAGCGAAAAACAGTTGATGAGCCTCGGCGGCATCGTGCGTCGAGTCGACGTCGATACCAAGAATACGGTGCTATCATCCGCCATAGCCGACGCCAGAATCGAGTATTCAGGTCTCGGTGTCCTTGACGATGTGCAGCGACCAGGCTGGTTTATCCGCATTCTCGATTGGGTCTATCCGTTCTGAGGAGGGAGTGTGCCGTGGCGGCTTCGTTGAGGCGCACGACAACGAGGAGGGGCATTCCCAAGCGGCATCCCTTCAATCCTCACACTCTACAGATGATGGTGCAGAGCGGAGTTGTACGGCGGGCTGACTTTGATCCCCCTTCTATTGAGAGCAGGACGCGATTCCATGTACTGGAAGATGTTGATCGTGACTCGGTGAAAGAAGAGGTCTCTGAGCAGGGATGGCTGGCGCGCTTTCTACTTGGCCGTCGGTCAGAGTCGTCCCTTTCCAAACGTTTGTAGCAAGGAGAGGTACTACCACGCATGTTCACACGACTTCTCCCGATCCTCAGTGCGCTGATAGTGATCTGTTGTCTCTTGGCTCCTTCCGGAGCCGATGCGGTGAGGATTAAGGATATCGGCGTGATTGAAGGGGTGCGCGAAAACCAACTGATCGGCTACGGTTTGGTGGTTGGCCTGGACAGCACCGGCGACCGAGTGATCGGTGGACAGTTCACGATTCAGGCGATGATGTCTATGTTGAACAAGATGGGCGTGAATCTGATGATCAATCCCATCCAGCTACTCACCAGAAATATCGCCTCGGTGATGGTGACGGCCAAGCTTCCTCCATTCTCGAAACCGGGGATGACGCTGGATGCAGTCGTGTCGTCGATGGCGAACGCCAAAAGTCTGCAAGGCGGGACACTCTTGCTCACACCGTTGAAGGCTGCAAACCAACAGGTGTTTGCCGTCGCACAGGGACCGATCTCAATCGGCGGCTTTCTCGGAGGGACCGGCGGCCCGGGAGGGGCTACAGTCGCCAAGAATCATCAGGCAGCCGGCTTAGTTCCCGGGGGAGCCATCATCGAGAAAGAGCTGCTGGTCAACATCGACTCGTGGGAAACGGTTTCCGTACTCCTACGGCAACCTGATTTCACGACTGCCATCAGGACTGCCGAAGCCATCGAGAGTACCTTCGGGAAAGGCAGTGCATCGGCCGTGAATGCTGGATCCATCAAAGCGACGATTCCTCAATCGTTCCAGGGCCGCGTCGTCGAGTATATAGCCTCCATCGAGGGGCTTGATGTGACCGTCGATGCTGTGGCCAAAGTCGTCGTCAATGAGCGGACCGGAACAGTGGTGTTGGGAGAACATGTACGGATTTCCACATGCGCGATCTCTCACGGTAATCTCACGATCTCGGTGAAAAACACGTTGAACGTGTCGCAGCCCCTGGCGCCGCTTATCGGCTCCTCGGCGGGACAGACCACTGTCACACCGGATGTGCAAACGGAGGTAAAGGAGCAGGAATCGCGGCTTATGGTGGTAGATGAGACCGTGACATTGGGAGAGGTCGTGCGGGCTCTCAATGCAGTGGGAGTGACGCCGCGCGACCTTGTTGCAATACTCTCAGCCCTCAAGTCATCCGGGGCACTTCAGGCTAACCTTGAGATAATTTAAGCATAGCATGGATATATATGAATAATATAGAACCATACAGAAGCCATTTCATGGGGGATGCGACGTTGTATATGGACCATGTGGTCTCACGTTCTAGTCCTGCCCCTCGTGCGGATCATTTAAGGTCTCAAGACGCTGTTGAGGCAAGTCAACAAATGGTCCGGGCCGGGCAGCAATTCGAAGCCTATTTTATCTCGTATTTGTTGAAGGTGATGAGGGAAACGGTTCCGGAAGGAACCGTCGCCAACAAGCAGGGGGCATATTTTTACTCATTTTATGATGAGGAAATCGGGAGGCGAGCGGCCGAATCCGGGGGAATAGGTATTGCGAGGATGGTCCAGGATTATGCGCAACAACATTTTGTCTCATCTTCGCTGGAACACTCAAGTTCTTTAGGGTAGAAACCGATAAGAAGCTCGACCGGGATACATTCATATTTCTCTCAGAACGGTAGTTGGGAGAAGCGGGCCGAGGAAGGAGCGGCAATATGCAGATTTCAGGTCATGGGAAGGTAGATCATCTTGCAAAGCTGTTGCTTGGGGTTCAGGACAGCGAGAGTTCAGGGGTGCGACAAGCGGCTGTCAGCACCCAGGTGCGTAAAGATGAGGTTCAAATCTCCGCCCAGGCGAAGGAGCTTCAACGGATTCGGGAGCTGGCCAATCAGCCTGATCCTGAACGGGCTGAGCATGTGGAACGCATCAAGCGCGCTCTTGACAGCGGCACCTACGATGTCAGTGGCCGTGCGGTTGGAGATGCTCTCATTAAGCAGGTTCTGACCGACGCCATACTGTGAGTCTCTTCGACCTGCGGAGGTTCGATAGCAACAAACGGGTCTGCGTGCTGGCCCATGGATGGGCAGGTTGCCGATTGTGAATGAGTCAATCTCTCTCGATGAGTTGAGTAATATCCTCACCCGCGAATCCGTTCAGTGTGATCTTCTCGCGCAAAACATCGTTCAAGAGCGAGAAGCCATCAAGCGGTTGGCATTTCCAGAATTCGTCTCAATCAATCACTCAAGGATCGCGATCCTTGAGTGTCTTCGCATTCTCAAGGAAGAGCTGGATGTGGTCCTGGATCGCCTGGCAAGCGCTTATCACGGGCCGGAAACCGGACGAACGCTGACAGAAATTCTGCGCCAGGCCCACAGTCCGCAGGCGGAGGGAATCATGCAGCAGTATGAGCGGCTTGCGGATAAGGTCCGGGCGGTGAAGCAGGACATCGCGGTCAATCAGATACTGATTAAGAATATTCAATCGTTTCTCATTCGGGCAATGGACGCTCACCGCCAACCATCTCCGGGGGAAGACCTCTATACAGTGTCCGGCTCTCGAAGCAATAGCGGAATGCCTGCTGCGTTGATCAGACGGGAGGGGTGACGATCGATGGGACTGAACGGCTTAATCGATGTCGCGAAGTCCGCTCTTTTCACTGCTCAACAGGCGTTGACCGTTACAGGCCACAACATCAGCAACGTCAACACGCCGGGTTTTTCCCGACAGGAAGTCGTCCTAACAGAAGAACGGCCTGCTGACGGCAACCCTGGGCAAGTCGGGACCGGCGTCAAAATTGAGCAAATACGACGGGCGGTGGACGTATTTTTGAATCGGGAACTGACGAACTCTCAAGAAGGTTTGGGCCAATTCACCGTGGCGAGAGACGAACTACAGAGATTGGAGAGTCTTTTTGGTGATACTCGCGGGCAGGGGTTGGCTGGACAACTGAATGAGTTTTTTGAAGCTCTGCAGGACGCAACTACCACGCCTTCTCAGGTCACCCCGCGTTCGGTTGTGGTGGCAAAGGCCTCGACGCTGGCAGGTACCTTCCATCAAATCAATGCAGATTTAACCGAGAGTCGCCGTGCCGTCGACACGCAAATCGGTGTCAACATTCGAGAGATCAACGGGCTGACGAGAAAGATCGCCGAGTTTAATACTCAGATTAAGTCCGCTGAGGTCAGCGGTCAGAACGCCAATGATCTCAGAGATCAGCGGGACTTGGCTATCAATGAATTAGCCATGAGGATCGACGTGGCGACTCTCGAACAACCTGACGGCACTGTTTCGGTGTTCATGGCCCGCGGACTGGTCTTGGTCGATCATGAAACGACGCGGAATCTGGTCGGGGTGGAATCCTCGGACAACCAGGGTCTTTTGGATATCGGGTACGACATCGGAGGAACTCAGCCGAGCATCGTTAACCATTTGATCGCCGGCGGGAGGCTTCGTGGACTCTTGGACGTACGCGACAGCACGATTCCTTCAGTTCAGCAGGGGATCGATGCGTTGGCGGGATCTCTCTTGAATGAGGTCAATCAAATTCACCGCGTGGGGTATGGCCTCGACGGTTCTACCGGGCTGGACTTCTTCTCGGGGTTGTCAGTCACGACCCAAGCGCCCACGACGAATGTTGGAACCGGTTCAGTCGGCAATGGAGTCGTGACCGCGCCGAGTCTCTTGACCTTCCATGACTATGAGCTCAGGTTCACTGGGGCCAACAGTTACGCGCTTGTCGATGCAACAACAGGGACCGGTATCAAGGGCAATTACACAGGCACCGCCATCGTTTCTCCAACGGTCGATGTGCCGTTGAACATCGCCACAGGAGCGAATGATACGTTGGTGGTGACGGTAGATGGCACGACGTCGGGAAGCATCACACTGAACGGTGCTGCATCACCAGGATGGCCGTATACCTCCGGCGCAGCGTTAGCGACTGAACTCGAGAGCAAAATCAACGCGGACTCGGCGCTTGCTGCGGCCGGCCGACGGGTGACAGTGCTGTTCGACAGCACGACGAACCGATTGGTGTTGCAGTCGAGTTCCGTCGGAGGCACGAGTTCCGTGGATGTGATCGGTGGAACGGCCAGGGCGACTCTGGGCTTATCTGCCGGGACCAGCACGGCCGCATCCGGAACATATAGCGGGCCTCAAACATTTCATGTCGATGGGATTGCGGTGTCTGTTAACGGGGCGCTAGCCGCCAACGACGTTCTGAGCTTTAACTCACGCGAGAATGCCGCCCGTGATGTGACCGTTGCGCTATCAGACCCGTCCAAAATCGCGCTCTCCTCGACGCGCGCTGGTGTTCCTGGGAACAATCAGAACGGATTGGCACTGATTGCGCTCCAGTCGAAAACTCTCACCGGCCTCGACAATGCCACGCTTCTCGACGCCTACCGTAAAACCGCGACCGACGTTGGAGTGGCTTCACAGGTGGCGAGTCAGCGCCTTGATGCGGAGGAAATTCGTCATGAGCAATTACAGAACTTCCGCGCGCAAGTATCGGGTGTCTCGCTCGATGAAGAACTGGTCAATCTTCTCAAGTATCAACGGGCATTTGAGGCCGCGTCACGCATGATCGTTGCTGCCGATGAAATGATGTCGACCTTGATCTCGCTTAAACGATAGGGAGAGTCACAGGGCTATGCGAGTAACCGAGCAACAGGTTTTCGGGTTTCTGGTCAACAGCTATCAACAAGCTCGATCCAGAGCGTTGCGACTACAGGAGCATCTCGCTACCGGAAAGCAGGTATTGCAACCCTCCGACGATCCCAGCCGTTTCCATCAAATCGTCGGAGAAAAAGCGACATTGGTAAAACTTGAACAGCGACTTCGCAATGTCTCGACCGCCACCACGAGAGTCGAACTGGCTGATGCTTCTCTCCAAGGTACGACCGCGACGCTCGCTCGTATCAGACAGCTGGCGGTTCAGTATGCGTCCGATACCAACGGTGCGACAGAGCGAGCCGCCGGCACACATGAAATCAAAGAGTTGCTCCAACATCTGCTCCAGCTTGGAAACGCTGAGTCTGACGAAAACCAACCGGTCTTCGGTGGGACAAGCCGGCATGGGTTCGCCGCTGGGTTGACATTGTCGACACCTGTGACGCTGACGAACAGCATTGCAGATACCTTGACGGTGAAGATTGACGGCGTGACATCGGGTACGATCGATTTGACCGGCGGCACCGAGACGCTGAGTGGAATCGAATTGGCGGCCCGGGTGCAGAGCCGCATCAATGCCGATTCTACTTTGATCGCAGCGGGAAAAAGCGCTTCAGTCACGTATACCGACGGAAGACTGGTCATTGCTTCCAATTCTGACGGTCCAACGTCGAACCTAGAAGTATTGGGCGGCTCGGCTCGCGCGTTGCTCGGATTCAACGGAGGGAGTGCTGGTTCCGGCGGTTCGACGTTTGCTGCGACAGTGACGACGAATGCGGCCGCTGGAAACAGCGGCGGAGCATTAGTCTCGCAAGGGCAGATCGTCAATACGAGTACGACGTCCTTTGATAACTATGTTGTGAGGTTTAGTGGGTCTGGGGCTTTTGACGTCGTCAATGTTTCAGCACCGGTCACGGTCGCTCCAAATTCCGCCAATGCAGGTCGTGTTGGGGCAACTGATGCCGGAATCGTCGACCCTCAGCGAGTGACTCTCGACACGTATGAAATACAGTTTACTTCCGGATCCCAGTATTCCGTCCTGAACACGACCACGGGATCGACGATTTCGACCGGGAACTCCTACGTGTCGAGCGGCGCCATCGAATTCGATGGCCTCCGGGTGGTGCTTTCAAATGGGCAACAGGGAGGGCCCTCGACCGGAGATCGATTCGTTGTCGCAATTGCTCCGAAAACGGTGCTCGCCAATCAGACGTACACGTCCGGAGCTCCTATGGAGTTTGACGGAATCCGGTTTCGCATAACCAACGGCGTATCGGCGCCGGCTGCGGGGGACTTGTTTCATGTCGTGACTCATACTCAGTACGCTGGCGACTCCGGTAGTCAAGAGATTGAAGTGGCGGATGGAGAGGTCGTTCCCACCAACGTGCCGGGCAATGAGGTGTTCAGCGGTTCTGATGTCAACCTGTTTGATACCGTGCAACAACTCCTCGCGGCACTCCGGGGAAATTTCAAAGCTGGAATCGCGGAGAGTTTGGGCGGCCTCGACCGAGCCCTCAGCCAGGTGTCTGCAGCGCAGGGCACCGTTGGTGCATTGGCAAACCGATTGGACTCTACGTCTTCAGCATTGTCGGAATCAAAAGACTTAGCCACTAACCAGTTGTCGTCATTCGAAGATATCGACTTGGCGCGAACCATCTCAGATCTCACTCTGCAAGAGTATGCCATTCAAGCAGCGGGCGAAACGCTCGGTCGCCTGTTCGATAACTCCCTTCTGAAACATCTGCGTTGAAGTCGCATCTCAAGTTTGCTGGGTTGATGGCCGATAGTTCTGTGCGACCTCGTTTGGTCAAGGAAGGCCGGTATGCTGGTGCTCAGCCGTCGATGTGGAGAGAGCGTCACGATCGGTCCCGACATCCGTGTGGTCGTTCTCGGAGTGAAAAGCGGCCAAGTCCGCCTGGGGATCGAAGCGCCGCCTGCGGTTGCGGTCCATCGGGAAGAAGTCTATGTGAGGATTCAAGAGGAGAACCGGTTGGCTGCAAAGACTCACGTGGTACCCATTGATGCATTGCGCCGCTTGATCCCTGCGAAAACCAGGATTGTTTCGTGAGGGCACGATCGTGAAGTGCACATCGACTCGTTTTGGATCATTCGAGGTCCGCGCCGAAAGCATCTTGACGTTCCCTTCGGGACTGCTCGGTTTCCCGGAGCAGCAACGGTATGTCATTCTGGATCATGATACCGAAGCGCCCTTCAAGTGGCTTCAATCGGTTGATGAACCGGCGTTGGCATTTGTGATCCTGGATCCAACAACGTTTCACTCCGACTATCAAGTCGATGTTCCTTCCGATGCCTGGGCCGAAATCAGGTGCGTGGAGGGAGAAGATATTGCACTGGTTGTGATTTTGACCATACCGTCCGACGATCCGGGTCGGATCACCGCCAATTTGCGAGGACCGTTGGTCATCAGCCACAAGACCAAACTGGGAAAGCAGTTGGTGCTCTCGGAAGATGTTCCCACCCGGCATCCCTTGTTTCCCGTCTCCGGACCGCCATCGTCCGAGATGGCACAGGACGACTCTCACCCGGCAGAATGTCGGGTCTAGACGACACACGGCCTGACAATTCTGATACTCCTGTCGCTCACGAACCTCCCGCGATCGAATATCTAACCTGATTTGGCAGATCTGGTTTCGGAATGATTGCTTTCTCGGAAGAAAAGCGGTAAGCACTTTCGATGGGTCTAGACCGATCAATTGGTTTCGGAAAACCTTTGGACATACACACTCTCATCCACGACAGATACTTCGTGTAAAATTCACCTCGCTGCCGTTATTGCTAGGTCGTTTGTAGATACGATGAGGACGAAATCGGAAATGAGTGAGCCAACCATCATTTGTCCAAGCTGCAAGACGGAGATCAAGCTGACCGAGTCGCTTGCTGCTCCGTTGATTGAATCTACTCGGCGTGAATATGAGAAGCGCCTCGCTCAGAAAGATGCCGATGTGGCGAAACGGGACACAGAGATTCGCGGGCGTGAGGCAGCCGTCGCCAAGGCAAAAGAACAGCTTGATGAACAGGTGGCCGAAAAGCTCCGATTGGAAGGCGGAAAAATCGAGGTAGAGGAAGCGAAGAAAGCCAGGCTTGCGTTACAGAATGACTTAGACCAAAAGGCCAAAGAAGTCGCCGATCTAAATGAGGTTCTTAGACAACGAGACATGAAGTTGGCCGAGGCACAAAAAGCACAGGCTGATCTCCTCCGAAAGCAGAGAGAATTGGACGATGCCAAGCGCGAACTGGAGCTGACCGTCGAGAAGCGCGTCCAGGAAGGGCTCGCTGTGACGAGAGAGCAGGCTAAGAAAGAAGCCGAGGAAGGGCTGAAGCTGAAAGTCCTGGAAAAAGAGCAAACGATCGCCTCGATGCAGAAGCAGATTGAAGAATTGAAACGAAAAGCTGAGCAAGGATCACAGCAGCTTCAAGGCGAGGTGCAGGAATTGGAGCTGGAAGCGCTCCTTCGCGCAAAATTCCCAAGAGACATGATCGAGCCTGTTCCCAAAGGGGAACATGGCGGCGATGCGCTTCAGCAAGTCGTTGGCCCAAGTGGGCAACCTTGCGGCACGATCATCTGGGAATCCAAGCGCACTAAGAACTGGAGCGACGGCTGGCTCGCAAAACTCCGCGAGGATCAGCGGGCTGCCAAAGCCGAGATTGCCGTCATCGTGAGCCAGTCACTTCCCAAAGAAGTGGAAACCTTTGGCTTGGTCGAAAACGTGTGGGTCACCCACACGAAGACCGTGCTGCCGCTCGCCCTGGCGCTCCGCCAGACGCTGATTGAAGTCGCCTCTGCTCGCCAGGCCTCCGAAGGCCAGCAAACAAAAACGGAAATGATCTACCAGTATCTGACCGGTCCTCGCTTCCGTCATCGAGTCGAAGCGATCGTCGAGGCCTTCTCCACCATGCAGGAGGATCTTGATAAGGAGAAGAAGGCCATCATCAAACAGTGTGCGAAACGTGAAGAACAGATTGATCGAGTGATGCAGGCAACGGCTGGAATGTACGGAGATCTGCAAGGGATTGCAGGAAAGACGATTCAAGAGATCGAAGGCTTAGAGCTAAGGGCCTTAAATCCACCAACAACCGAAGATGAAGGCACGATAGAAAAGTAGTTTCGTTACGCGGCTGCCTGAGTGATAGGCTGATAGCCCTGCCGGTAGGATTCGAGGACACGGACGAGTCGTGCGACTTCGAGTTCAAGCTGTGCGTAGACGGGCGGGGCATCGTGGAGCGCGTTGAGGCGGCCGACTGCTTCGAGACGACCGGCGGTGAGCGCCACCTCAGAGGCGCAAAGATTTCCGGCTGTGCCTTTGAAGCTGTGTGCCATGCGTTCGACGGTGATGGAGTCGGCATCCGCCAGCGCCGTTCTGATGTCAGCCAGCATAGTTTGGTGACGATCGAGAAACAGGCGGACGAGTTGAGCGAACAACTCACTGTCGCCCCCGATGTTCTGGTACATTCTTGCAGGATCAAAAATTCCTCTGGTTGGGTCAGAGATGGTGGGGATTGGCTGTTGTTTCCCGGGAACTACCACATTGGGTGGTGCGAGTGCCCAACGTGCCAGTGTGCTCCGTAGTTCCTCCAGTTTAATTGGCTTGGCGAGATAATCGTCCATCCCGATTGCCAAACAACGCTCGCGATCGCCCTGCATCGCATTGGCGGTGACCGCAATGATCGGCAGGTGTCGAGTCGAGTGTGGAACCTTGTCTGAACGATTCGCGCTTCCATCGATCGAGTCACGCGAGGCCACCGACGCTTCACGTTCCCGAATGCACCGGGTTGCTTCAAATCCATCCATGACGGGCATCTGACAATCCATTAGGATGGCGGCATAGTCTCCCTTGGTGAGCGCAGCCAGCGCCTCTTTGCCGTTTTCGACGACGTCCGGTTTGTAGCCCAGTTTTTCGACCATCCGCACGGCGAGCTTCTGGTTGATCATGTTGTCTTCCACGACCAAAATGCGCCGATGTTGCACATGCTCCGCGACCATATGCCTGGTGACGAGTTGAGGTACGACGGGGCATGTCTGAGCGTCCTTCGACGCTTGGCCATCGGGCAAGCCGAGTACGGTTCGTAGGCAATCGCGTAATTCATCGTGGCGGACTGGTTTCGGCAGGTAGCCCATCGCGCCGGCTTGACGGGCTTGTTCCGCATGACCACGTTGTAGCATCGAGGTCATCACGACGAGGCGAATCCCTGACCCAGCCGGGTGGCTTTGCAGCTCTCGTGCAAGCTGCAACCCGTCCTTTCCCGGCATGATGACATCCAAGATCGCAAGATCGTACGACAGTCCACGCTGCGTTGCCTCGGCGATGCGGTGTAAAGCTGATTCGGCATCCTCCGCGAGCTCGTCGATCATCCCCCAACCTGAAACCAGATGGTGGAGGATCAAACGATTCGATTCGTTGTCGTCGACGATCAAGACACGCTTTCCGGTGAGATCCCCGGTCGGAAGAATCGCGCGCAGAGAATCCGCCTGTTTCTGGAAACGCACGGTGCACCAAAAGGTGCTGCCCTGTCCCTCGGTGCTGCGCACTCCGATCTGTCCACCCATTAATTCCACCAGTTGCTTGGAAATGGAAAGACCAAGACCGGTCCCCCCGTACTTTCTCGTCGTGGAGCTGTCGGCCTGCACAAACGGACGGAACAGTTTGGCTTGGGTATCCGGATTGATTCCGATACCGCTGTCCGTGACTTCGAAACGGATGACGGCGGTGTCGGGGAGGTCTTCTTCAAGATAGGCCTGCAGGGTCACCTCGCCCTTCTCGGTGAACTTCACCGCGTTGGCGACCAGATTGGTGAGGATCTGACGGAGGCGGCCTGGGTCGCCTTTGAGTCCCATCGGAACCGCTGCATGTACCAGTCCGGTCAGTTCCAGTCCTTTCGTCTCCGCCCGCTTGGCGAATTGTGCCAACACCTGCTCCACCGTGGTTCTTAGATTGAAGTTGAGGCACTCTAGCTCCAGCTTACCGGCTTCGATCTTGCTGCATTCGAGCACGTCGTTTATCAGCTGCAGGAGCGCTTCACCGCACTGCCGAATGGTCTCCGCGTAGGACTGTTGTTCCGGCGTCAAGGGCGTCTCCATCAACAGGCTCGTCATACCGATGACCCCATTCATGGGAGTGCGGAGCTCATGACTGACGGTCGCCAGAAATGCCGTCTTGACGCGTGCCGATTCCTTGGCCTCGTCCAGAGCTTGGTCCAAACGGTGGTTACTCTGGCGAAGTTGGTCGGCGGATTGTTGGAGCGCTTGCTGTGTCCTGTGGACGCTCGTCATATCAGTGGCATAGCCTCGCACGAGCCCATGCGTGAGAACCGGGCAGAAGGTCCATGAAAAGCTGGCTTCTTGAAGCACAACTGTCTCATCATGAAATACATGGCCTGTTGCTAGACAACCCCGCACGATGTTCGGAAGGGTAGGTGGGGCGACGTTGGGAAATCCTTCGAGGCTGTACCCGAATCGAGTGAGCAGAGAGAGCATCGCGGGATTGGCATACAGCAGACTCATCTGCTCGTCCAGTTCGATCATCGGTAAGGGACTTTCCTCCGCGATTGCGACCAGCCGATCGCGATCTTGTTTCAATTCCAGTTCATGGGACAAGTCCCGAATACTGACAATCAGCACGGTCTTTCCATTGAACATACTGGGCGCGCAAGTCCATTCCACTGGAACAGGGCGGGTGGCCTTCCGTAAGAGTAGATGTTGTGTCACAGAAGTCGGGCGGCGGTTATTCAGCACTTCGTTCAGCTGCGCGGTCATGGTGGTTGTGTCCGACTGGGTGAGCGTCGACCACAGGGATGGAAAGGATCGGATCGTGGAGGAAGAAAACCGTGGTCCAAGCAACCGATGGCCCTCACGGTTAACGGCCAATACGGTGAAATCACTGGCGAGGATGACGGTGGCCAGCGGAAGCCCTTCGAGAAGATCCAGGCCGGTGAAGGTCGTCTGAAGCGAGGCTGCAGGCCGGTGTCGGTTGCGGTTGCGTTTCCGTCCAGCTGGCTTCATCATGCGGCCCGTGAGAGGGTTTGATCCAGGTGTATCCCAATGTTGACACGTTCTTGGGCCGGGTCCAAGACACGCAGCACGGTTCGGACCTTGCGGTCGGGAGATGGTGTAGCCAGGTCCACCTCGATAGGCGTGGCATAAGAACCTCCATGTGAGTCGGTCGTGATTTTTATCAGAGGTTTGAGTCGTTGTTGAGAGTTAACTCCGATGACGACCGCCTGTTCGCCGGTATTGAGCTGGATGAGGCTCCCGACCGGATAGACGCCGATGCTTCGAATCATGAGCTCCACAAGAGATTTTGCGAACTGTCCTCGTTCTGCGATCAAGAAGAGCTGCCGAACGGCGTCGTGTGGGATCATAGCCGGGCGTGTGCCGCGCCGACTGACCATGCCGTCATAGACATCGACGATGCCGACGATCTGGGCGAGGCGTGAAATCTGGTCGTTGCCTAGACCGGCTGGAAACCCGCTTCCATCAGCCCGCTCATGATGCTCCCTGACGATACGTAGGACATCTTCATGCATGCCGGGCTGTTCGGAGAGAAGTGCGACGCCCAGCTTGCAATGCTGTTCGAGAAGGGTCTTATCTTGTCCGCTGCACTCATCCCGTTTACGAACGAGATTGCGCGGGAGCCGGACATATCCGACGTCATGGAGCAGTGCGCCCATGCCGACCTGTTCTTGAGTCGGTTGATCCAACCCGCTCTCAATGGCCACTACAAGGGACAAGATGCAGGTGTCCAATGCATGAGCCGTCAGGGAGCGGTCGAAGTGCTTAATCTTCTGGATGGCGACCTGTGTGACCATGACGGCGCGATCGCTGAGAACTTGCCCCAACACGTTCGACACGATGGCTTTGGTCGCTTCGGGAGAAGGAGGAATTCCCCGTTCAAGCTCCTCGAAGATGTGCTCAACCGCTTCTTGAGCTTGTGCGTAGATTACGGTAACGGAATGATCTTTGGATTTCACCTCAGCTGTACCTTCGGTTTGTGTTTGGTCCGGAGGAGTTGGAGCATCAGGGCTGGTAGAGTGGTGGCTTGCAGCATGCTGTGTATTCGTCGAGGATTCCGACGGGAGATCGGACCCTTTGCTGGTATCAATGGTCACCATCTTGATCCCATGCTGTTTCATGAGTTGGATGGTCTGCAGATCCTTGATCAGCCGTTTATGGGAAAGGAATGGGGTTTGGTACCACGGGACATCCATCTCGATGATGAACATGCCTGGTATGAGCTGCTCGATAGGGATACGTTTTGTCGCCATACGTCTTTGGACTCCAGGTCAGAAGGGTTTCCAGTCGGACGTGCCGACAGAAGGGAGGCTCTATGCCCGTTATCGGCGAAGCATGCGCCGAACTTGATCATTCTCCGTGAATCGTGATGCGCTTGAATCAGTTCTGAGCCGATACTCTCCATCGTGTCTGTTCCCCATCAAGATCTGTCTGTGACATTCCGATAGGGCTCATCAGGGTTGGTCCATATCAGCCGACTATCCTGGAGGAAGGGCATGAACGAGATTGTCGTGACTGTTCCGCCCGCGGCATCATTCTTATCGGTCGGACTTCCTCTCAAAATATCCCTTACGCTTGATCAGCAGAAGGTCACGCACGGCTCGACGCTGCTCGGCTGGAAGGATCACGCATGGCTTGTCTGCGAATGGCCGATTCAACTCGGCCATGATCAGCCGGTCGCAGCAGGTACTCCGTGCATTGTTAGTTATCTTCTTGACGGTAAGCTGGTCGGTTATCGCAGCGAAATACGCGATCTGATTACCTCGCCGATCCCCCTGCTGTTCGTTGCGTTTCCAAAGGCGGTGGAAGAAATGCATCTGCGAAAACATCTCCGTGTATCGACCAATGAGCCGGTCTTGCTGATACGAGCGGATTCCTGCAACGCGTCCGAGTCCGCATTGCCCACCAGCAACTATTTCGGCGGCTTGCTGAAAGACCTCAGCCAGGAGGGATGCAGTGTGGCGCTGGTGCGAAGACCAGCCTGGCTGTGCCCAGGAGCAACGGTCCGACTCGAATTCGAACTCCCTGGTCTCGGACATATTACGAACCTCACGAGTGTCGTGAAGAATGCCGACATGCGGGAGGGCTGTGAGATGATCGGCATCGAGTTTCGATTCAATGAACTCGAGTACATCGAATATCGCGGGTGGGGCGGATCCGTCAGGCAGGCAGTCGAACATTGTGTCTTCCAGAAGGCCGGCGCCTCTTTTGTTGTCCCGTAACCCTGCACTCCATAGCCTCGCCGGATGAGCGTTCTTTCCTCTACACCGGGCAAATATTACCTCGTATGAAAGGTGCGGTGAATGTCCCACCCTCGAATAGGGCGATTTTCACCGCATCACAGCAATAACAGCTGGCACAGGACTTGGAATGCACTCTGAGCGCATCAACTCGACAGCTGGTGCAGCAGCCGGTGCTGAGTCAATCAGCTGCGGAGCGGGCTGCGCGATGTCATGAGGCGACAACACTGCGCCGGTCTGTGAGGAATCGATGGACAGCGATAATTTCTATATCAATCTGTTCGTGAAGGCACCGCACTGGTCCACGCCTGAGCCCAACTCGGATGAAGCCGCGCGCTGGAGCAAGATCGCAGCTTTCTTGGAGTATATCTTGCGCCGTGTTCGGCAGCAGGAGCCGAACAAGCAGCTCAGGATGTTGGACATCGGATGTGGCCGCGGATGGCTCACCAATCTCGCTGCAGGCTATGGTTTCTGTGAGGGCATTGAGCCGGTCGCAGGCGTCGTCGAGTATGCGAGCAAGTTGTTTCCCCATCTTCGGTTCGATGGAGGGACGGCGGAGAGCGTCTTGAGGCGGACAGACTTTGAGCCGTACGACGTCGTACTCACATCGGAGGTCATTGAGCATGTTCCCCATGGGCAAAAAGAAGAGTTTCTCGCGCAACTGGCCAAACTGCTTAAGCCGGACGGCTATCTGGTCCTTACGACGCCGAGGGGTGAAGTGTGGGAACAGTGGAAGACCATCGCGCCGCCCAATCAACCGGTAGAAGACTGGGTGACCGAAGAGCAACTGCGGAGCCTATTCACTGCGCAGGGCTTCGTCGAAATGGGACTGGACCGTATTCATGTCGAGGTTCCTGACTTGCGTTATGTGCCGGCGCCCACGCCGGCCGATCTCCGCTCCATGAACTTACTCCCAATCTATCAAGTGTGGTGCTGTCGCCGACCCACCGGCCAACGTCCCATTCCCTTTACCCTGCCACCGAAGGTGTCCGTCATTGTCCCGACATACAATCGCCCCGATCGTCTGCAGATGGCGCTCGCGAGCCTGGCTGCGCAGACGTATCAGGACTTCGAGGTCATCGTCGTCAATGATGCTGGCTGTGACGTGGCGTCCGTCGTGGCGGCCTGTGTCGATCGGCACCGCATCACGACCATTACCCACGATAGAAACCGCGGCTTGGCTGCAGCCCGCAACAGCGGACTCCGTGCGGCGAAGGGTGACTACATCGCCTATCTTGATGACGATGATCGTTATTTTCCTCATCATCTTGAGACTCTTGTCGACTATCTGGATTGTCGTGAATGCCGTGTCGCGTACACTGACGCCTGGCGAGTGCAGGAAGAACAGAACGACGGCGAGTATGTCGAGACCGGGCGCGATGTTCCGTACTCCTTTGAATTCAGACCGGCGGATTTGCTGGTGTCCAACTACTTTCCGGTTCTCTGCGTGATGCACGACCGTGCCTGTCTCGATGAGGTGGGCTTATTTGATGAATCTCTCTTCGCTCACGAAGATTGGGATCTCTGGATCCGCATGGCGACTCGATTCCCGTTTAAACACCTGCCGGTCAGGACTGCCGAGTTCACCTGGCGGAATGACGGTACATCCATGACGAGCGGGACCAAGGCGACCTATCGTCGCACCACTGAAATCATTTATCGAAAATATGCACCTTACGCAGAACGGATTGCCGGCGTCCGGGAAGCCCAGCAGCGACATCTTGAAAATCTCCAAGCGTCGATGCCGGTGAAGTCTTACGTCTGTTCCATCATCATCCCGGTATGGAACAAGGTGGAACTGACCAGGCAATGCCTGACCGCGCTCGCCTCCAATACGACCGATATCTTGTTCGAAGTGATCGTCGTCGACAATGGATCCACGGATGGGACTGGGGAATTCTTAGGGGAGCTCAAGGGCGATGTGCAAATCCTCCGGAACGATCAGAACCTCGGGTTTGCCAAGGCGTGTAATCAAGGAGCTCGGGCGGCCCGCGGTAAGTACCTGGTGTTCTTGAACAACGACACGATCCCTCAACCGCACTGGCTCAAGCCGTTGGTCAGCGAAGTGGATGAGCATCAGGAAGTTGGGGTTGTGGGCAGCAAACTGCTCTTCGCGGATGGATCTGTCCAGCATGCGGGGGTGGTGTTCATGCGGTCACATCGGAGTGCCTATCATATCTATCGGACCGTTGCTAGTAACGCTTCTGCGGTGAATCAGCGGCGCGAGTTCCAGGCGGTTACTGCGGCTTGTCTGCTCGTTCGTCATGAGATCTTTGATGGGGTACAGGGGTTCGACGAAGGTTTCATTAATGGTTTCGAAGATGTGGATCTCTGTCTGAAGATTCGGGAAAAGGGGCACCATGTGATCTACCAACCCCGCAGCCTGTTGTATCACTTGGAAAGCCAAACTCCTGGTCGAAAAGAGCACGAGGTGCATAACAGCCGTCGGCTCCAAGAACGGTGGGGCGATCATTGGTGGCTGGGGGATGAGGATCTCCACTATCACAGGGACGGGTTTAAACTGGTCGGCGGTTCTCAAGACGCAGAGTTTGCCACACAATTAAAACCGATGGGAGATATATGCGATCGTGCTGCTTGGGCTCATGTCGCAGCCGCGCAAGCAGCTGCGCTGAAACAGGATTGGTCGGCTGTCAAACGTGAGCTCCGATTGGTGGACCACTGGCCGGGTGACCGATTCGTGCTGTCCTGGGGCGCCATGGTGGCTGAGCGGATGAAAGAGCCCGTCCTACGGGTCCGGTTCCTCTCGCGCTATTTGGAATTGGTTGATGCGCCTAGCGAGCGACTCGCGCTGATCCGTACGTTGCTCGAACAGAAGAACTTGGTGGATGCAGAGGAACACCTCCGGATGCTGCTTGTGTCTTCCCCGGATCATGCGGAAGGACTGTTGATAAAAGGCATTCTGTGCATGCAGCGGGAACAATATGAGCAAGCCGAGCGCTCGTTCGCTTCGGCGATGCGGGAGGGAGCGGAGCGCAGGAAATGTCTGATGGGGGTGGGAATGGCGGCAATGGGAAGGGCTTACACACAAGGAGCCTGGGAGCGGTTTCTTGAGGTGCTGGACGAAAACCCCGACGATGCCGAGGCGATCCACTGGCTGCTCCGTGCAGGCACGGCACAAAACCGTTGGCCAGAGTTGGGTGAACAATTGCATCGATATGTGACGAGAAATCCTGGTGACGTAGCCGTGCGATTTGCCTTCGCCGGGGTCCTATTGCGTGACGAACGGGTCGAAGCGGCCCGACGTGAATATGATGCGCTTCAGACGCTTGCACCAGGTTACGACGGGTTGGACCAGCTGGGCCGGGCGATTGCAGGAAAACAAGCCGTGATCCTGACGGAAGCAGCTCATTGATTCGCCATCTCGTTCCGGCTGAGGGGTGTCAAAGCTAGGACCTGAAAAAACCCCCTCAATCGGTCTAGATCACGCAAGTGACATGGGAAGGATGCCACGCACGCTAATCATACAATTAGCGAGACTGGGAGATCTCCTGCAATCGCTGCCGGCGATCGCGCAGCTCCACGCGCGTCAACCCGAGACGCAATTCGATCTGCTCTGTCCGTCTCATCTTACCGATGTGGGACGTCTGCTGCCGGGCATCGAGAAAGTCCGCCCGTGGGATGGAGCGGCCTGGCAGCGACGTGCGATGGACGCCCAGCAGAATTTGCGAGCAGAGCATCTTGTGGAGGTCGATACAACATTGATGGCATTGGCGCCGGACCGGTACGACTATGCCTATGTTCTCAATCAACATCCTCGGGCCCTTTTGGCGGCTTCTTTGCTCGCTCGAGAAGTGAAAGGACCATTTCTCTACGGGCCGCTTAGCGAGGTGCTGACACCGTGGGCAAGCTACATTCGCGATGTGGCGCAGCGGCGTCTGGGACGGCGCGTGCATCTGGCTGATGCTTTCTGCGGGCTCTGTGGAGTCTCTCCGCCAGGGTCTGTCGTCATGCTCGATCCTCCGACCGTCCGATTGCCTGAGGATTTGGAACCTATTGGTAAACACGCTGCTCCGTGGATTGCGCTCATCGTGGGAGCGGGGGAGACCGAGCGGTTTGTGCCCACGGGGGTGTGGCGTCGATTGATGACCTTATTGCTTTCATGCATGCCGCAAAGCCGTATCGTACTTGTCGGAACCGAACGCGAACGAGCCGCAGAGATTCAAGCGCCGTTGCCTTCGTCGGCTCTGGGTCGGATTTGGGACACGACAGGTCGCACCTCGCTGTCGCAGCTTGCCGCCGTTCTTGCTCGCTGCCATCGAGTCGTCGGTTCGGACACTGGTCCCCTGCATCTCGCTGCGGCGCTCGGCAGGCCGGTTATCGGTTGGTATTTTGCGCGGGCACGGGTCCATGAAACGGGACCCTACGGTTTCCATCATGTCGTGTGGCAGGCCGAAGACATGATGGGTGAGATCTGGCCGGTCGACGAAACTATCGCCGCGATGTGTGAGCAAGGGCACCATGCACCGGTCGGCTGGAGTGTATGGACGAGCCACTGCGATGCATGGGGCGCCTATTATGCGCTGGCCGGCCAATCAGCCGTTCCGCCGCCCGAACGTGAAGCGCTCTGGCATGAACTGGAGACGGCCCTCTCATGAACTATCTGGCGCAGAATCTTGAAGCCCTTCGCAAGCGGTATCCAGCGCTTGCCGAAAATACGCAGGAGAACTCTGGTGGTCTGCTGACGATTGTGCCGTCTCGTGAGGGGAGTCCATCGGCCGCGCATGAAGGACGATGGGTTCACAGCGGATACGATCCGCGTCAAGAAGCTCAAGGATGGGCCAAAGCTCAATTGCGTGAATGGAAAGCCAGCGAACTCGGGGTCGTCCTTGGTGTCGGCTTGCTGTATCACGTCGAAGCGTTGGTCGCTCTCAAGCCGCAAGGGGTGATGCTGGCGGTTGTCGTGCCCAATGTGGCAGAGCTCAAAGACGCCGTCTCGACGAGGCCTATGGCGGCCTGGATCCACCGAGTCGAATGGCTGTGGGGAACGCCTGCGGCGATGGCGGAGGAGTTGGCCGCAAGGTCGGAGCCGCTCCGGTTCATGACGTATGGACCGGCTGCTCGTCTGCAGGCCGACGCTCATCGGGATTTGGAAGCGGGGCTCCGACGGATGGTCTCGGCCAAGCAGACGGGCCGACTCCATGTTGCCGTCGTGGGGCCGATCTACGGCGGCTCGCTCCCGATCGCTCACCACACGGTCGCAGCACTGGAATCCCTGGGCCATCGGGTCAGCTGGCTGGATCAAAGTCCCCATCGGATAAGCTACGAAACATTCGGGGTTTATCACGAGCCGCGCCACCGCCTCACCATGCAAAGCCGGTTTGCCGACGTGCTGAGCTTAGGCGTTGTGACGCATCTTGCCGAAGATCCGCCGGATCTTGTGTTGGCGCTTGCCCAGGCACCGATGAATCTTGCGGTGCTCGAGCATCTGCGCAAGAAGAAATTTCTCACCGCGATGTGGTTCGTTGAAAACCACCGGCATCTGACCTACTGGCAGCAGTTGGCCGGCGGGTATGACTATTGGTTTGTCATCCAGGAAGGCTCCTGCTTCGAATCGCTGAAGCGGGCGGGAGCTCGCCATGTCAGCTATCTGCCGATGGCGGCCGAGCCAAACCTGCATCGGCCGATTGTGTTGACTGCAGCCGACCAGGACGAGTATGGGGCCGACGTGTCCTTCGTAGGGGCGGG
This sequence comes from Nitrospira sp. LK70, assembly GCA_011090425.1. Taxonomy (GTDB): domain Bacteria; phylum Nitrospirota; class Nitrospiria; order Nitrospirales; family Nitrospiraceae; genus Nitrospira_D. The sequence goes on from PHGD01000007.1 coordinate 44,497, forward strand.
GTATGCCAACCGGCGCACCGTTCTTCCGCGATGGTTATCGAATGATTGGTCGTTCAAGCTCTGGGGCAATGAATGGGAAGGCGCAGAGGGCTTCACCTCGGTGCTGCAGCGCGGCGGTGACCGTATCGATACAGAGACCTGCATCAAAGTGTTCAATGCCACCTCCATCAACCTGAATCTTCACTCCTATGCCGGCGACGGACTCGATCCGGAGGCTGACTTCGTCAACCCTCGGACATTCGAATTGGCTGCTTGCGGTGCATTTCAGCTGGTCGACGAGCGATCACTCATGCCGGATCTTTTTGCCGCCGATGAGCTGGTCCGGTTCACTGCGGTGGCTGAAGTGCCGTTGCTTATCCGTGCCTGGCTCGATGATGTGCCCGGACGACGCGCGATTGCTGAGGCCGCGCGTCGTCGTGTGTTCGCGCAGCACACGTACCAACATCGCATGAAGGAACTCTTGACTACCATCGGTGTGCATCAACCTGATCGAATCGGAGCCATTATGCGCGGGGACCGCAACGCCGGCGCGTTGACGCAGCGTGAGAATACACCACCCGAGCTTGCAGCGCTCCTTCGCCGATTTCCGTCGGATCAACGAGTGGAGCTCAAGGAGGTAGCGGCTCAGATCAAGACGAAAGGTGCCGACCGAGAATTGGCGCGAGAGGAGCTGCTGGTTCTGATGCTGGATAGTTATCGAGTAGAAACGAGAGATCTCGTATGATGCGGCAAGTCCTGATCATCAACATCACCCGGATGGGCGATCTCGTCCAGATGGGCACTCTACTGTCACGTCTCCGAGACGAATGGCCCGGCGTGGCGGTAGATCTTGTGGTCGATCGACAATTCGCGCCGGTGGCTTCCATGCTGAGCGGCTTGCGTGACATCATCGCGTATGATTTCCACGCGTTGATTGATGAGAGCCGGGTCTGCGCCAAAGATACCGTTGCACTCTATCGAGAGGTCGCATCGTGGGCCGACGAATTGCACAAGTGCCGCTACGATCGCATCATCAACCTCACATTCAACCGATCCAGTGCGCTCCTGACTGAATATGTCGGCGCGCACGATATCCGTGGCGCGCGGAGCGCTTGGGACGGCGGTACGGTCATCAACAATCCCTGGATGGTGTATTTTACCGATATTCATCAGATCCGCCGGATTAATCGATTCAACCTCGTCGACGTCTATGCAATGGCTGGGAGCAGGCCAGGCTCGTTTGCACCATTGTGTGTGACGACGCCGGCCGAAAATACAGACTGGGGGAGGCGCTTTCTGTCGAGTCCGGGAGGGCCGGATGGCAAATGGATCGCGGTGCAGGCAGGGGCGAGCGACGTAATGAAGGCCTGGCGGCCAGAGCATTTCGGCGTGGCACTGGCCCGCTTCAGCAAGCATTGGGATGGCGGCATTCTGTTCATCGGATCGCCATCGGAACGGGACGCGATCGCTCATGTCATCCGGACGTATCGAGAGACGGGTGGGCGCAGCACAATCAAGAATGCCGCTGGGCAAACGACGTTGCCGCAGCTTGTCGCTCTCCTGGCGGACTGTCGGGTATTGCTCACAAACGATACAGGACCGATGCATTTGGCCGTTGGGGTGCAGACTCCGGTCATTGATCTGTCCGTCGGCCATGTGGATTTCCAGGAGACCGGTCCACACGGGCCAGGACATTGGGTTCTGCAGCCGGATCTCGAGTGTGCGCCCTGCGGTTTTGACCAGGTGTGTTCGCACCACGCTTGTAAGGATCGGCTGCCGATCGACGTGGTTGCCGCTGTCATGCAGCATGTGGTGGGGCAGGGACCGTTGCCCGTGACTGTACCGGGCTATCGTTTGTACCGATCAGGCGTCGATGCGGATCAATTGGGCACTTTTGAACTCGTCTCCGGCCGTGAAGATGCAATAGAGACCTGGTATGCGGCATTCTGGCGCCGCCGCTGGTATGAGTCGTTCACCGGTCGGACGAGCCGGCTGCCGGCACTCAACAGTGTTGCACCGGACACCGGCGAGGGATTGGCCTGTATGAGGACGATGATGCCGTTGCTCGACAGCCTCTGCCGACGGGCCGACCATATCGTCCGGCTCACCGGGCAAATGCCGCTTCCTGTCCAAGCCATTCAAGCGTTACAGCTGACACAAGCGGAGGAACGTCAGAAGGTGGCTCAGGCCGGAAGAGCGACGTGGGCCACAAGACCGCTGATCACGGCCGCGCTCCGCCTGTTGCATCAGGACAATGTGCAAGGGCTGGAGCGAATGGCGAGGCATCACGCGGCGGCGTATCATCGCTGGCGCCACGAGACGAAGGTCGTGGCGTCCTACCTCACATCCGCGCGAGGGGCGCCCGCTTCGAGTGCAAACGCACCTGTGTCCTACGTCGGTATCAAATGAGAGGAGACTGGCCCATGCAGATTACGCTCGATCAAGACCACTGGGAAGTCGACGCGCCGCTGACGATGGAACATGTGCTGACGGAGCTTAGTGAACGCGCTCATGCTCGAGCTCGTATCGTCACCAAGTTGCAGCTCGACCATCGTACGATTACAGACCGTGACTTGGACCCTGTATTTCTCGCTGAATCGGTCGGGCGCTTTCGGCAGCTGACGGCCGTGTCGCAGCCGATGCCGGATCTCATACGGGCCGCCGAAGGGTCCATCAGGAAATACGCAGAGGCTCTGCGCAGCGAGGGGGCGTCCTTGCTCTCGCCGTTGCGATTCGGACCATTGCCGCTTTCGGCGCTCGACGCCTGGCTGGGACAGCTGGCAGACTATCTCGAGTTCGTAGATGGGACTTCGGTCACTATGCAGGTAGGGACCGGAGCCTCCGACGTCGCGCCTTGGGTCCAACAGCTTGTGGAGGCGCGGGCAGCTCAAGACGTGGTTCGTTTGGCGGATCTCTTGGAGTATGAAATTTTGCCTCGGTTGGATATCCGATGATGACGGCAGATTGGAGTCCATTGTCATCGGCTCAGCCACCTCGCGCTTGATTGATGAACCACTCAAGTCCCACTTGATTCAGCCGATAAGACACCAGACCCGCTCACGGAGATGAGCAGGACGCGCTTCTGCACGGATGCTGGAGGCGAAGGGGCTGATCAGGTTTTTGACTCAAGGAGGAAGGGGCTATGTCACTTATTGTCAACAACAATCCTGCATCCATCTCGGCCCAGCGCAATCTGGGTGTGAGTTCGGCAAGCTTGAGCCGCTCGGTAGAGCGTCTGTCGTCCGGGCTCCGCATCACTCGCGCCGCCGACGATGCGGCCGGTCTCGGCCTATCCGAAACCTTACGGGCGCACATTCGCAGCATCAACCAGGCCGTTCGGAACTCTTCGGACGGGATTAGCTTAACGCAGATCGCCGACGGAGCGGCTGCCACTATCGGCAATCTTATGGCTCGCCTGCGCGAGTTAGCCTCACAATCATCCAGCGGCACGGTGGGCGCTACCGAACGATCGTATATCGATCAGGAGTTCGTGGCGCTGCGTTCGGAAATCGACCGCATTGCGCAGGTGACGGAGTTCAATGGGCAAGCGTTGACCAGCGGCAGCACGATCAGTTTCACGATGCAGGTGGGTTTCAAGAGCGGTACCGGTAACACGTTGACGATGGATCTGAACCAACTGACGATTTCCGCGTTGGGTATCAGTAGCGTGAACGTGTCCACAGCGGCTAATGCACAGAGCGCGCTGAGCAACATCGACAGCGCCATCAGCGCCGTGGCAACCGCACGCGCCGAGTATGGGTCGCTCCAGAATCGATTCGAAGCTACGATCGCAAATCTGGAGGTTTCGAGTGAAAATCTTACGGCAGCCGAATCGCGGATCCGCGATGCGGATATTGCCTATGAAACCTCACAATTCACAAAGAACCAGGTTCTGGTGCAGACAGGTATTGCCGTGCTTGCGCAGGCGAATACGTTGCCGCAGCAGGCGCTGGCCTTACTCCGAGGGTAATAGATTATCGAGGCCGCGCCCGCGTTTCCTGAGTGGGCGCGACCTCGATAGTTCAGTAGGGAGGCTGCCATGATACAGGGCATTACACCAAAGGCAGATCCTCGGGTGGACCGCGTTGGGGAAGCGGACCTATCTGGTTCGGTCGGGCAGAAGCTGCGCGCGAAGAAAGGCGACTCGGATGGTCAGTCGACTTTCCAGAATGACCGTGCCAGGATCGATCGGGCCGCAACGAAGGTCAAGGAAGTCCTGAGCCTGGCGGACCTGCGGCTCAAGATCGAAGTGGACGATGAAACGAAACGGGTGGTTGTGAAGGTGATCGAGCAGAAATCCGGTGAGGTGATTCGCCAGATTCCAGCTAAAGAGTTGCTGGAGTTGGAACAGTACCTGTCCAGCCAGAAGGGGATCCTACTGAGCGAACAGGCGTAGGATAATCGCGAGGAGCCTGCATGGCCACGATAAGTTTTGGCGGTCTGGGAAACGGACTGGACTTCGGCCAGGTCGTCGATCAATTGGTCAAGGCGTCGCGCATCCCCGTCGATCGGCTCAACGCCAAAAAGGACGACCTGAATTCGAAATCGACCGACTATGCCACACTGAACACGAAGTTGATCGGCCTTCAGAGCGCGGCCGACAAGATGCGTTTGCCCTCCACCTTCGACCGCACCAGTGTGTCGGTCAGCGACACAACCGTGCTCACGGCAACGGGGTCGTCGTCGGCAGTTCCGGGAAGCTATACGGTCAAGGTCACGCAACTGGCGCAATCCCACCAGATCACGAGCAGGGCGGCGAAGGCGGTTGCGTCCACGACGACCGATATCGTGAGCGGCGGCTCGGGGACGTTCACCTTCCGCGTGGGCAGCGGCACGAATCAAACCGTCAGTCTGGACGCCACCGCGACAATCGAAGATTTCAAATCCGCCATCAATGATCTTGGTGCCGGCGTCACCGCATCAGTCGTGAACACGGGGAGTGAGGGTTCTCCCGCCTACCGGCTGGTGCTGACCGCCACTAGTACCGGTGCCACCAACGAGGTCACCATTGTTGCGGACAACACCGACCTCGATTTTCTAAACGGCACCGGAACCGGAGGAACTGATACTCTTCAAGCGGCTCAGGACGCCGTGATCGTTGTGGGCGATCCCACCCTGAATCCGCTGACATTCCAACGAAGCACCAACAATATTACCGATGCTATTACCGATGTGACGTTGACGCTGACTAAGATGACCGGCTTAAGTACGATCTCGGTCAATGTCGCACGGGATATGTCGGCCGTCCAAACCAACATCAAAGCTCTGGCGACGGCGTACAATGAGGTGGTCAAGTTCATCAACGAGCGGACTACCTACGACATCACGACCAAGAAGGGCGGAATCTTCTTCAACGAGCCGACGGTGCGGACAGTGCTCGGCCAGGTAAGGACGGCACTCTCCTCCGTCGTGCCTGGATCGACCGCCTATGTTTCGGTGGGTGACGTCGGGTTCAAGACGGAGCGCGACGGATCGGTGACGGTCGATGATGCCAAGCTGAATGCGGCGCTCAGTTCTAATTACACGGGCGTCAAAAATCTGTTCGTGAATCAAACCGGCAGCGTCGGAGTCGCCCAGCTCCTCAATGCAGCGGTGGATACCCTCGATGATATTGAATCCGGAGCGCTCACGCTCCGAAAACGAGGCCTCACCGACCAGATTTCGGATGTGACGGACGAGATTGCCCGGAAAGAAGACCTCATCTCGCAGTATGAAGAACGGCTCCGCCGCCAGTACGCGGCGCTCGATGGGCTCCTGAGGCAAATGCAAAGCCAGATCGGCTTCCTTCAGTCCAACTCCTCACTAACTGGGAAAAATTAGGATCGTCCAGGGAAGGGATCTATGCTCACTCAATACACGAACCAGTATCAGCAGACACAGGTGATGACCTCCTCCAGAGTCCAGGTCGTCGTGCTGCTCTACGACGCGGCCATCCAATCGATCGAACTGGCTCGGGTCGGGATTGAGTCGGGCAATCTAAGAGAAAAAGGCCGATTCCTCGGACGAGCCATTTCCATCATCGGGGAGCTCAATAGTGTACTCGATTTCGAACAAGGCGGTGAGATCGCGCATTCGCTGCACCGCCTCTACGAGTACATGCTCAGCGAACTGGTCACGGCCAATGCCCGCAACGATGCGCGCCGCCTTGATGGCCCGCTGCGTTGCCTGACGACACTTCGTGAGGGGTGGCTTGAGATTGCGGTACAGCAGACTCGTATGGCAGGTGTACGATGAACTCCACGGGGGAGAATAGTCACGTCGTCGTTGCCCGTCTCACAAAGGCTGCTGCAGAGGCGGCTGAGCTCGGACAATGGGACGCCGTTGCTCAATGTTATCGTGATCGCGCTGCTCACTTGTCGGCCGTACAGGCGCCGATTCGAGAGGCGAGCGATCTGCTGAAGCTCGATGAACAGATCCGCGATCGTGTGCGTACCGCCCAAGCCGTGTTGGTGTCTCTGTTGGGTGAGGCGGCGGTGACCAGGCAGCGACTTCAGGGTCTACATCAGCGGCTTGAGGTGCAGCCCTCAGCTCCTGCGACCGTATCCATGAAGGTGTAGCGTTTCCGCTGGAACTGAGTCGTCCTTCATGGCCGAGAGCCAGCGCGCGCCCCTATGCGAGATAAGCGCATAGCATAGAAAGTTACACGACCATGGCCTCTCCAGTCACCGCACCTTCCGTACCATCCAAGCATTCCGCAGATGAACGGCGAGAATGGATCAGAATCGACGACCGAGTGCTGATGGAATATCGTTTGCTGGCCGATACAGGAACCGCCAATTCTGTCGAGACAAGCAGCACCACTCCAGAGATGATTTCAGCAGCCGTCACGAAGCCGACAGCGGATCTGCTCGCGCGCACTGGAGAGTCATTGATCGGCTCATCGGTGCTTGCATGGATCATGAAAGTCGATTACCTGCTCGAAGTCATTCTCAATTCCCTCGCGACGATCGCGCCGTCAAGTGTCGTCATGGCGAAGCTGACGGATGTCAATTTGAGCGGAGGGGGTGTGGGTTTCGCGTCCTCCCACGAATTCTCGGTTGGCGACCGAATATCGGTCAAGATGATCCTGCCTCCGTTTACCCCCATCCACGCCGTGGCGGAGGTGATTCGATCGACATCGGACCCCCAGAGACAGGGCTGGATCCTTGCCACGGAATTCGTCGAAATCAGTGCAAACGATCAGGAGCATCTCATCCGACACATTCTTCATACACAAGCCGAACGATTGAGAGCCCGCCGGACTTCCGTCTTGTAGAAACCGATCGTTCCTCAAGATACCGGTTATGCCGCTTGGGTAGGGGGGGGCTTGAGGAGCTGTAGCAGCGTCTCTCCCATCCTCTCCAGCGCAGCGGCGGCAGGGGAAGAAGGGGCATACTGAACCACCGGCACGTAAGCTCGTACCGCTTGTTCCATCGCAGGGTCTTCAGGAATTTCACCCAATAAGGTTAAGTCACCCCCGACATATTCTTTGAGCAACTTCCTAAGCTGCAACACATTGACGCGAGCTCGCCCTGTGACTCGATTGAGGATGAGGGTTGGCTGAAAAGCTCGCAGAGTGTTTTCAGCAGACGCTCGGCCCGATTCATCGGTCTTGCCCACCAACTCTAACACCTCTTCCACACTGCTGTAGTCTCGATTAGTAAACCTCTCCGGCATGACATCCCGCATCACGAACATCGATAAGACACGACGAATCGCTGCCAGCTTGATGAACCTGTAGAGATCCAGAACAGAGGTCGGGTCCGGGGTTGCGACTGCGAGGTAATGATCGGCCATCAGAAAAAAATCGAGTGCAAGATAACCCGTTCCTGCTCCGATATCGACGATGATCACGTCCGCGCGGATATCCTGAAAATCCCGGATCAGACGCATCTTCCGTGAATAGGCCATGTTGGCCGTCGCCAATGTGTCGCCGGTGCCGGGAATAATCCGCAAGTTCGGGTGAAGGGAGAGACGTTGAGCCAGATCATCCAGGTGCTCGATTCGATGGTTGAGAAAATCGGTCAGGGTGAACGGTGGATTTAGGAGACCCACCAGCACATGTGCGTCGGCACCGCCGACATCGAGGTCTGCGAGGACTACCTGTTTCCCCTTCCGTGCCAAGACGAGAGCCAGGTTGACCGAAACCACACTTTTCCCCACTCCGCCTTTTCCCGAAGCGACCGATATCACACAAGCCATTGAGTTCAGTTTCTATTGGTTTGAGCCTGGTAGCACAGACTGTGTCGGTCAGGCGTGGAGAAACATGAATGCACATCATCCATCCGAGTGGAATGGGTAAGAAAAAAAGAGTCGTTGGTCGACATCCGCTTCTACTAGGCGCTCAAGTTTTGAAACCGCTACGCCGATACCTCAGTCGTCATGAATAATCAAGGCTCTACAGCAGCAGCGATCCAGGCCGTGGAGGCGACAGCACGGGAGGGGGAAATTCTGACCGTAATGGAGGTGGCTCAGTTCCTTCGGGTACCGAAGTCTACCGTCTATAAACTCGCCCGAGTTGGTGAACTGCCGGCATCAAAAATTGGAAAGCATTGGCGCTTCCTTCGCCGTGATATCCATGAATGGATGCATGGTCGGTCTCGGCAAGCCTAGTGAGCCGGGAGTGGCTGTTTGGTTCATCGGCAGAATGATTCGACTGCCGCCCTCAGCCGACAAGGCCCCAGGTCTTGAACGGAAGCCTGATCCTATCGGCGATGGCCTCCCGGGACAAGCGTTTTCCAAGCACCTCGATCATTCCTCACCCATGCAGCGAAGTCGGCAACGCATCGAGCCTTTCCGGCTCAGGTCGATCGGCGAATGTGCCGATATCCGACGGAGCGCCGAGAGTCTGCGGAAAGGTCCGACCGTCCTATCATGGACAAGGCCGTGGGTCATCGTGGCTGTGACGGTAGGTTGAGAAAAAGGAGGGGTTATGCCGGTCGATCCAAACATGAAAATCCTCGTGGTTGACGACATGGTGACGATGAGAAGAATCGTTAAGAATATTCTGAAGCAGTTGGGATTCGCCAATGTAGATGAGGCGGAAAACGGACAAGAGGCGCTGCAAAAGTTACGAACAGACACCTTTGGCTTCGTGGTGTCCGACTGGAACATGCCGGTCATGACAGGCATCGATATGCTCCGTGCGATTCGAGCGGACGAGAAGATCAAGGCAACGCCCGTCTTGATGGTGACCGCCGAGGCGCAACAAAGTAACTTGGTCGAGGCAGTGCAAGTGGGTGTCAACAACTATGTCGTCAAGCCATTCACAGCCGAGACTTTGCAGGAAAAGATTACGAAGATTTTCAAGTAACCCGTGATCAAACAGATCTGTGTTTGCACTGGGATAGGGGGCAAGGTTGTGCACAATCAAGAATCTAAATTATTCGAAGAACTCGGAGCCTTGACTCGTTTTGTGGACAACGCGATGAAAGCCATCTCGGCCGCCACCCCCCAGATCATTTCCAGCAGTACCCAGCTGCCGACCGCCGTCTCCCATTTGAGCGATCTGAACAAGATGGCGGAGGATGGCACACTTGAAGTAATGCGTTTGACGGAGATGATTCAGGATCATCACGGGCAGATCGCCAAAGACCTTTCCTCGGTCGTCGAGGTGTTGCAGGCGATGGATTGTGCGACCCTTGCAGGACGTCTCGAGAGCGTGACCTCTGTGCTCGCTCGGGACGGCAAGTGTCTGACGGAGATCATGACCGCCCTATCCTTTCAAGATCTGGTGGCTCAACGGGTGAGGAAACTTGTTGCCATTCTCGACGAAGTGCAAGGAAGGCTGATGGAGCTCGTGGTCGTGTTCGGATTTCAGGAAAGTTGCGAGGCGGCACGTGATATCGGCACAGCCGGACAGTTACTCAAACAACTTGAGGAATCGAAAACAACGGGCATGAAGCAGAAAGTTGCCGACGACATCCTGGCTCAGTTCGGATTCAAATGAGGCGTCCGCACAATGGATATTGCAACAGTGCTCGGGATCGTGATCGCGTTGGGTTCCATCGTTGGGGGGCAAGTACTGGAAGGCGGCCACGTGAGTTCGATCCTACAGCTGACCGCCTTTATCATCGTAATCGGTGGGACGGCCGGAGCGATCTGTATCCAGAATCCGTTGCCGGTCGTCATTAAGGCGGTCGGTGCTCTGTCTCTGGTGCTTTTCGGTCATCACATCGACAATAAGGGCACGATCAAGTTGATCTTGGATCTCGCAAACCTCTCGCGCAAGCAGGGGTTGTTGGCGCTCGAGGGAAAACTGAAAGACATCAAAGATCCCTTCATAAAGAAAGGAATTCAGCTCATCGTTGACGGCACCGAACCGAAAGCTGTGCATGAGATTCTCGAGATTGAAGTGGAACATCATGAGGAACAAGGTATGGTTGCGGCCAAGGTCTGGGAAGCAGCCGGAGGATACGCACCGACCGTCGGCATCCTCGGCGCGGTGCTGGGGTTGATTCATGTGATGGAAAACCTCGCTGATCCTTCGAAACTTGGCAGCGGGATCGCGGTCGCGTTCGTCGCCACGATCTACGGCGTGGGGGCGGCGAACCTCTTCTTCCTCCCCGTTGCCAACAAGATCAAGCTGAAGCTGAAAGAGGAAGCGGGGGCCCGCAACCTGATCATCATGGGGCTCGTCGGACTCGCCCATGGTGAAAATCCTCGGTTGTTGCAAGAAAAGTTGGAGAGTGTCCTTCCGCACAGCGAACGTACGAAGGAGACAAAGAAGTGAAACATGAAATATGAAAAATGAAGCGTCATATCTCAAGTGTAAGCTGCACGTCTCACTCTTTCACCTCTAACGGTTTACGCGCTTATGGCCAAGCATAAACACGAAGAACACGAGAATCACGAGCGCTGGTTGGTCTCGTATGCCGATTTCATTACCTTACTGTTTGCGTTCTTCGTCGTGATGTACTCGATCTCGTCGGTCAACATCGGAAAGTATCGAACCGTCAGCGAATCGATCAAGGCGGCGCTGAATCCGCTCGTTAACCACTCGGGTGCGAATCAGGTAATCAGTGTCGGCGAAGCAAAACCAGCGCTGCAAGGCCGGAATCCAACCGACGCCAAGGAAGTCATGATTCGCCGTATCCGCCAACTAGCCCAAGTCATTAAAGATAAGCAACTGAGAGACTTGGTGGCGTTCGTTACCGTCGTGCAGACGATCAATGGAGACATCGTAATCACCATCCCTGATCGACTGCTGTTTAACAGCGGAGAAGCGACTGTCAGAGCGGAAGCCCTTCCGTTTCTCGAAGGATTAGGCGGAGCTATCCTGGAAATGAACCGGCATGCCCGCGTCGAAGGACATACGGATAATGTTCCAATTCGGACGGCACAGTTTCCTTCTAATTGGGAACTGTCGGCCGCTCGGGCAGTGATGGTTGTGCGGGTATTGTCGGAGCTCTACGGAGTACCGCCGGATCACCTGACGGCCGTGGGGCATGCCGATACCAGACCCATGACGGCCAACTCGGATGCGGAACAGAGGGCCAAGAATCGTCGAGTCGAAGTCGTCATTCTTGAGCAAGCGCCTCCGGCTCCCGTTCTCCAGTCTGCGGATGAGACTGACATATCCAAGCAATCGACTGAAGAAGTGTCGTCGAGCGCATCGCAGCCTGGTCCTGAGTTGCTCGGCGACGGCCGACTCCGGACGCCGTAGGCCTATCGTAGGTTCCCACAGGCAGCCTGACTTTCAAGTCTCGTTCACATGCAACCGACAGTATGTGCCAGTGATCTCAGCGAAGAGGTTTCACGATCGATGACAACGAAAACGGCTGCATCTCAGACGCAACGGGCTGAAGATCAGAATCCCAAACACCTCGCGCTCAAGGGCGATCTCACCATCTTTGAGGTGACGGAGATCAAGGCATCTCTGATGAAGCTGTTTGCAAATGATGGGTTGGTGTCATTGGATCTCAGCGGCGTTGCACGAGTGGACGCGGCGGCGATTCAGCTGATGCTGGCCGCGCGTAAACAAGGACGCATGATCGTGATGGGTATCTCCGATGATCTTCAGACGAAATTGAATCAGTTGGGATTGGCCGATCCTCTGAGCGAGTGAGAAGCCTACCGTTGAGGCCGAGACGGTACCAGACACAGATTCGAAGCGCAATCGAGAGGTGCGAGGGGAGCCGGGATTGCGGGCTATGAATTCTCGCGAGAACCACAGCAGAAGGTTCGTGCATCCTTAGCCCGTCGTTGAAGCGGCACTCAGTGCGCTTCGCGGAAATTGAACGCGTTCAGATTCACACCGATCCTCATGCTCACGATCGAGTCGGTGGCTGACAAGAGACAAACAGGAAAAGAGGCCGGTGCAACGGGCTGGATCATCAAACCGTTCAACCCGGATATCCTGCTGAAAACAATCGCCAAAGTATTGTCGGCATAGCGGCGCGAACGTGTCTTGCGAGGAGCGTTCGCTTCGGAGTTTTAAGTTGCAAGTTCCAAGTTGCAAGCTGAAACCAGAAACCTGAGACTTGAAATCCGAAGCTTGGACCCTACCAACGAAACGACGCACGCCCCGCTGAGCCAAAGCGGGCATCAGGGAGAACGAAGTAGAAGATGAGCAATGAGTTCGCACAATTTCAGGACGCGTTCTTTGAGGAGGCGGCTGAGCATCTCGCGGTCGTCGAAGCAGGGCTCCTGGAGTTGGAACAGCATCCGGAGGATCTCGACCTTCTCAATAAGGTCTTTCGCTCGGCCCATTCGATCAAAGGCACAGCCGGCATGTTCGGCTTTCACGCGATTGGGGAATTTACCCACAAGATGGAGACGTTGCTTGATTTGCTGCGGAATAGGCGTAAGGCGGTTTCTCCATCCATCGCGGATCTCCTCTTAGAGGCAACCGATTGCTTGAAGATGGTGATCCAATCAACGAAGTCAGGTGCGGCGATTGACGACAAAACTGTCCAGAGACTCGCTGGAGAGTTGACCTCATCGAGCGCGTCGGACTCGCGGGCGTCGGCAGTGAATGTGAGCAGGGAAAATGCAGAACCTGGTTCGGGCGAGAACTGTGGTGGAGATCAGACTTTTGTGATCAAGTGGACCCCTCCGGATTGGTTATTTCAACGAGGGCTCGACCCGCTTCAAACGTTCAAGGAACTAAAAAGCCTTGGCGTCCTGACCGGAGTCGCGCTTGATATGTCTCGACTACCGGATCTTGGCTGCATCGATCCGGAGACCTGCTACTTGTCATGGACCATGCAACTGACAACGAGGAAAGATCAGAAGGTAATCGAGTCCGTCTTCGAATTCGTCAGAGAAGACAGTGCGTTATTAATCCAACCGATTGAAGGCGCAGGAGAGCGATCGCAGAATCTTGTAACGGAGACAGATTCCTCTGCCGAACCAGAAGCCCCTAAACTGCTCGGGCAAATTCTCGTGGAAGGCGGCTGGGTTTCTCCCGACGAGCTTGATCGCGCGCTGAGAGAACAAGAGCGGGTAGGCGAAATTCTTGTCAAGCAGAAGGTGGTCACCCACCAGCAAGTGGAGCAGGCGCTGCAAAAACAACGTCAGCAAGAATCCTTCGCGCAGGCGAAAAGAACCGATGCCACCTCCATCCGCGTTGATACGGCAAAGATCGACAAGCTTATCAACTTGGTGGGTGAGCTGGTGATCACCCAGTCTATGCTGACCGATTTGGGGTCTCGATTCGAGATGCGGCAGCTGCCGGTGCTATTGGAGCGCATGGTGGACCTGCAGCGGAACGCTCGAGAAATTCAAGAACGTGTCATGAGCATTCGCATGTTGCCCATCGGTACCGCATTTGCCAGGTTCCCTCGATTCGTGCGAGATCTTTCGGCCAAAACAGGCAAGAAAATCCAACTCATCCTGTCCGGAGGAGAGACGGAATTGGACAAGACGGTCATCGAGTCCATCGGAGATCCGCTCATACACCTGGTAAGGAATTCGGCCGATCACGGATTGGAGCTTCCGGAAGAGCGATTGGACAATGATAAACAGGAGGTCGGGACGATCCGGCTCAATTCGTTCCATGAAAGCGGAACCATCTGCATCACCGTGGAGGACGATGGCCGTGGATTGGACCGCGACAAGATTGTGGCAAAGGCAAACAAGCAAGGCTTGATCAGCGACAGCGATAAACTGACCGATGATCAAATTTGGCCGTTGATCTTCAAGCCAGGGTTTTCCACCGCGGAGAAAATAACGGACGTGTCTGGTCGTGGTGTGGGTATGGATGTGGTGAAGCGAAACATCGAAAGCCTGGGAGGGACGGTCAGTGTCAAGACGACCAAGGGCAAGGGCACCACATTCATACTCAGGCTGCCGCTCACATTGGCGATCATTGACGGCATGACGGTGCGGGTCGGCAAGGAAACCTACATCGTGCCGCTCCTGTCCATACTTGAGTCGATCCAACCTAAAGTCGAATTGATCAAAACCGTGGTCGGCAAGGGTCAACTCGTTAATGTTCGAAGCATCTACATCCCGATAGTGCGATTGTACGAAGTCTTCGCGAGCGAGCCTCAGTATACGGATCCCACGGATGCCATTCTGCTCATTCTGGAGGCGGAAGGGGAACGGGTGGCGCTTATGGTGGATGAAATTGTTGGACAACAGCAGGTTGTCATCAAGAGCATGGAGCAGAATTTTCGCAAGGTCAAAGGCATCGCCGGCGCAACGATTCTTGGAGACGGCAGGATCGGGTTCATTGTCGATGTACGTGGCCTGCTCGAAATCGCTCGTCACGGTCATCCGGTTGCAGCTTGAGCATCCATCACGCTGAATCGGCGAAACAGCAAGAAGGGAGCTTCTATGGAGGGGCAGCTATGGACAAGGAAACCAAAGACCTCAATCCTCAGCAAACAGGATTGAGCACAGACGGGAGCCAGTTTTTGACATTCAGTCTAGGAGAAGAGCTGTATGGTGTCGATATTCTCCGTGTGCAGGAGATCAAGGGCTATGCGGCCGTGACCAAAATTCCGAATACACCGCCTCATATCAAGGGAGTTTTGAATCTGCGCGGAACCATCGTGCCCATCGTCGAGCTACGGACCAAATTCGGTATGCCGACCATCGACTACACGGCGTTTACCGTCATCATCGTGGTGATGGTGCAGGCCAAAGTGACGGGGTTGGTGGTTGATGCGGTGTCCGACGTGCTTGACATCGAGAAAAAGGATATTCAGTCAGCGCCGGATTTCGGGAATAAGGTCGACGTGACGTTCTTGAACGGGATTGGAAAGTCCGGCGACAAACTGGTGTCGCTGTTGGACATCGATCGGTTGTTACTGGATTCAGTAACGAAAGAGTTCTCAAAGGATCTACCGGTGGCGGCCGCAGCGTAAGGAGCCGGGCCAAGCACCGTGTCCGGTTACTAAGCCGGCGACCATGCCATAGCGGAAAGTGATCCTTTATGGCGAAACGTGAACGAAGATCCGTCAGCCACCGGTCTCGAAACAGTTTGATCATTGCTGGCGCTGGTCCGACGTCGCTCGCGAAGGGCGGTCGCTTCTCACTCATGCAAGGATTGCATCGGCGGTGTTTTGTGCTGTACCGATGGAGTTCTCAATCATCCCTTCTCGAAGCACTCCTTCCCATGGCTCTCCGTTTTTCTGACCGCGAGATTGTCTTCCGTCGCCGCTTAAGGTTTTCCATCCCAAAGCCGATAGAGCGTCAGTGAAGCCATAGGATGCCAGTCACGCGAACGGCTTAAACCATTTGGGCTGGGCAGGGAAGAGGCCTGTCGGTTGAAGGTGCAGCCAAGAGACACTCGAGACAAAGCGTCCAGTGGATGCGCTTTTCTCACTGGTGAACCGCACCGCAGTTGCGAGCTCGTTGGACGAAAAGAGCGCGACGTAAACAAGTATTTCAATTTGCGGAGCAAGTTCAAATTGATTGCCACATTTCGACCGATAAGAATGCTCTTGGTGTGTCTTGTTGCGACGGCCATGTTTGGTGGGGCTCAGTTGAGCGTACGCAATGAATGGGGTCTAGCAGACGCGAAGTTCCAAGAAGGTCTGGCTAGCGGCACTTGAGGGAGGTCCTATGATCGAGAGGTTCGGCAATTTCAAGATCAGATCGAAACTGCTGTGCGGGTTCGGGGTCATAGGACTACTGCTCGTCATCATCGGCGGCTTGTCCATCGTAGGCATGAATCGGCTGAATGGGAACACGGAGTTTATCTATAAGACGAACTTGATCGGGGTCACGGTCATGGGTGATCTGCGTGCGCAGATGCTGCGCAGGAGCAACTTCGTCGTCTGGCACATGCTGGCGAACGACTCGGCCACGATGGCTGCGCGGGAAAAGAGCATCGCGGAACTCGACAAGGAAATAGAGGATCTCTTGGCGAAGTATGTCCCGCTCATCGTCACCGAACCTGAAAAACAGGTATTTGAAAAATTAACAGCCGGAATCCCCGAGTATATGGAAGTCCGCAAGAAGGTGTTGCAACTCAGCAAGAACTTCAGCAAGGACGCGGCAGCAGAGGTTCAGAAGACCGAGCTGGCAGGGAAAATCGGCGTGCTCTATGACGCAGTCGACTGGTTGGTCGAAGAAAACAAGAGACAAGCGGAGGAGAGCTATCGATCCGGCCACGATCTCAGTACGAACCTGAATTGGGGCATGGGGATATTGAACATCAGCGCGATCCTCATCGGCGCATTCACCGTATGGTTCGTCTCCAAGCTGATCAGCAAGAACTTGCTGAACGTGCTTGACGCGGCACATAAACTCCAAGACGGTCAATTGACCCATCGCTCGACGGTCACGGCACAGGATGAAATCGGAGAGTTGGCGCAGGCGTTCAATCAAATGGCCGAGGCGTTGGCTCAGGCGGCGGGCAAACAACAGGAGATGATGGAGGAGATGCAGGCACGCATCGACATCATGGACACCACGAGCATCGTTTCGGAAGCAGACCTCAAGGGCGATATCCTCACGGCCAACGAGAAATATCGTGAAATCTCCAAGTACTCAGAGAAAGAATTGATCGGTAGTCCGCACAGCATCACGCGCCATCCCGACATGCCGAAAGAGACCTTCAGGACCATGTGGAAAGCAATCGGCCGGGGAGAGATCTTTCGGGGTGTCATCAAGAACCGCGCAAAAGATGGTACACCCTATTATGTCGATGCTGTGATCAAGCCGATCACGGGTCCGAACGGCAAACCCCGGAAATACTTGGGTGTGCGTTACGAAATCACGCAGTACGAGCTCGCGCGTCAGAATATGAAGGGTATCGTCGATGCGATCGATGCATCCTACGCCACCATCGAGTTCGATCTCAAAGGCAACGTCCTCACGGCCAACAATGTGTTCTTGCAGACGATGGGCTACAGCCTGGACGAAATCAAGGGTAAGCACCACAGTCAGTTCGTCGATTCGTCGCATAGCGGATCGCCGGAGTATCGCGCGTTCTGGGAGAAGCTCGGGCGCGGCGAACGAGAGGCCGGTCAGTACAAATACATCACGAAGAGCGGCAAGGAGGTTTGGGTTCAGTCCAGTTACAACCCGGTCATGGACGAGATGGGGCGGCCGTTCAAAGTGCTGCAATTAGCCGATGATATCACGGGACAGAAGCAGGCGCAGGTCGAGGTGGAAAAACTGATTGTCGCCGCCGCAGCCGGCCAGCTGTCGGAGCGCATCAAGACCGATCGGTTCGAGGGTACAGCCAAGGTGCTCACCCAGAGTTTCAACCAGCTTCTTGATTCCGTCGCCATGCCTTTGAACGAAGCCCAAGCCGTGCTCACTGCGCTGGCGAGCAACGATCTCACCAAGATGCTGACGGGCGTTTATCAGGGCGAATTCGAGCAGATGAAGACCAGCGTGAATGACGCGCTGACGAATCTAGCCACGACGATCGCCGCCGTGCGTGAGTCAGTGGAGGCAGTGGCGACGTGTGCCGAAGAGATCACGAAAGGGAACGAAGACCTGTCGCAACGGACCAGCGAACAGGCCTCGGCACTGGAAGAGACCAGTGCCTCGATGGAAGAGATGACGAGCACGGTCAAGCAGAACGCGGACAATGCCAAGCAGGCTAATCAACTGGCGGTGGCCGCGCGGGACACGGCGGACAAGGGTGGGGTGGTTACGAAGCAGGCCGTTGACGCGATGGCGGAGATCAACAAAAGCAGCAAGAAGATTGCCGACATCATCACGGTGATCGACGAGATTGCGTTCCAAACAAACCTGTTGGCCTTGAACGCGGCCGTGGAAGCGGCACGGGCGGGAGAACATGGACGCGGGTTTGCCGTGGTGGCGGCGGAGGTGCGGAACCTGGCGCAGCGCTCGGCGACAGCGGCCAAGGAAATCAAGGGCTTGATCAACGAGTCGATTCAACGGGTGAACGACGGCAGTGAGCTGGTCAATCAGTCGGGGAAGACATTGGAAGAAATCGTGAGTGCTGTGAAGCGGGTGGGTGACATTATTGCTGAGATCACGGCGGCGTCGCAGGAGCAGGCGAGCGGGATCGATCAGGTGAACAAGGCGATCATGGCGATGGACGAAACGACACAGCAGAATGCGGCCCTGGTGGAGGAGACCACGAGCACCAGTCAGTCGATGAGGAGTCAAGCGGCGGAACTCCTGCGCCGAATGGCGTTGTTCAAGATCCAGAAGATGTCTGAGGCAGAGAAAGCGGAGAACGTGGCAATCGCCAGTGTGAGGGAACATGCTGCCCGCTCAATCGACCGCGCGTATAACTCTTGGGAACGGAAAGCGGCAAAGTCACGATCGCCTCACACGAATATGTCAAAGAATGCCATGGTCGTTACCGGAGGGAATGCCTTCCAGGGGTCGGAGGAGTTCGAAGAGTTTTAACGACGGACCGCTCGGTCAAAACTGTTCTCGACAGAAGATTCCCCTTCATGACATCACGTAGTTCTGCCTTGGCCTCAACCAACCATCCGAAGGGTTGTACAAAGCCGAGTGCCACATAGCACTCTCCACCGTGCTCCATCAGCCCGTGTCCATCCGCTCCGTTTAAGATTGGCTCTCGACAGACCGATAGAACTCTATGCATGGGTGCGTCGCGTCAGCCGACGGCGCGCCTTGTTCGTCCCAGGCTTTGACCGCCATGGAATACGCCATCTCGACAGAGGAGTATCAACGCTTTCGGAGGCTCATCCACGACAAGAGTGGAATTGCGCTTGGGGATCGAAAACAATCGTTGGTGAGGTCCCGCCTGTCCAAGCGACTGCGCGACCTCCGGTTGTCAACCTTTTCAGAGTACTACGATCTCGTCCTGAACGATCCGAAGGAGGAAGAATTCACCCGTCTGCTGGATCTGATCTCGACCAATAAAACCGACTTCTTTCGCGAGCCGAAACATTTCGATTTCCTCCGTGACAGGATTCTTCCGGAATTGGCGGAAGAAAAGCGTATCCGCATCTGGTCCTCCGCCTGCTCGACCGGTGAAGAGCCCTATACGATCGCCATGACGCTCTTCGAACATGCGCAGAATCCCACCCAGTGGGATTTCAAGATACTCGCTTCGGATCTTTCCACCCGAGTACTGCATAAAGCGGCAGCCGGTACATACAACGAAGACCGCTTTCGTGAGGTGCCGCCGGAGATGCTGAGGCGGCATTTCTTACGCGGGCGGGGGGCCAGCGCGGGCCTCTATAAGGTGAAGCCGCACCTTGCTGCGGTGATTCAGTTTCGTCGGCTCAACTTGATGGACAGTCAGTTCCCCATCAAGAATCCTCTGGACCTGATTTTCTGCCGGAATGTCATGATCTACTTCGACCGGCCGACTAAGGAAACATTGATCAAGAAGTTCCACTGCCATCTGAAGCCGGGCGGGTATCTCTTCATCGGGCATTCCGAGAGTCTCCAATGGGTGAATCACGCGTTCAGATCGTTGGCCCCGACGATCTATCAGAGGGAACACTGACATCGATGGCGCTGATCCAGACCGATCACTTCGCCCATATTCGGCGGATGCGTGACAGTCGTTTTCCGCACGAAATTGCCGCAATCCTGCCGGGAGAATTCTTTGTCAGTCCTGATCCCATGATTGTCTATACCGTGCTGGGTTCCTGCGTGTCGGCTTGCGTTCGTGATCCGGTCGCCGGGGTCGGCGGAATGAACCATTTTATGTTGCCGAAGCCAACAGAGGAGAGGAGTGACTCATGGGGAGCGTCCACCAGATACGGTTCATATGCGATGGAGTCGCTGATCAATGAAATTATCAAGCGCGGAGGGAGCAAAAGCCGCCTGGAGATCAAGTTGTTCGGGGCAGGACGAATTTGCGATGGCAACCTCGACGTGGGTGCCAGGAATGCCGAGTGGGTTCTGGACTATCTCCAAGCGGAAGGACTGACTGCTTGTCGGACGGATCTCGGGGACATATTCGCGCGGAAAATCTACTACTTTACCGAGTCAGGACGGGTGCTGATGAAGAAGATTGAGCGCGTGAAGAATCACACAATCGCCGAACGTGAGAACGAGTATGCGACAAGGATTCAGTTGAAGGAACAAGTGCCGGTAGAGGACGTGACACTGTTCTGATGGAACAAGGGACCAGCGCCCATTATCCTCAATCCATGGGGATGGGCTACCGGCGACCGGTCATGAGAAATCGATGAAAAAGATTCGCGTCTTGACGGTCGATGACTCGGCATTAATGCGGCAGGTGCTTGCCATGTTGCTCGCGAAAGACTCTCAAATTGAGGTCGTCGGCTCGGCACCGGATCCCTATATTGCGAGGGAGAAGATCAGGGCGCTGAACCCCGATGTGCTCACCCTTGACGTCGAGATGCCCAAGATGGACGGACTCACATTTTTGGAGAAACTGATGCGGGGGCACCCCATGCCGGTCGTGATGGTGAGTTCGCTGACCGAGGCCGGCTGCCAGACGACCATGCGCGCGTTGGAACTTGGAGCAGTAGATTTTATTGCCAAGCCCAAGATCGATCTTCGGGAAGGCATGGAGCAGATCGCCCAGGATCTCATCACCAAGGTCAAAGCGGCGTCAGTGGCTCGGATCAAAGGGCAGAATGGAGGGTGTAGGGTCGATCAGAAAGCAAGTCCTTCCCCGTTGTCCAGCCCGCCTTCCACCGCGATGATCAAGACAACCGATACCATCATTGCCATTGGTTCTTCTACCGGTGGAACGGAGGCGGTGAAGGAGATATTGGAAAGACTCCCCCCGCACGCCCCACCCATCCTGATTACGCAACATATGCCGGAACGATTCACGAAAACATGGGCTGACCGGTTGAATCGTCTCTGTCGGATTGCCGTCAAGGAGGCCCAAGCCGGAGACAGTGTCTTGCCGGGACATGCCCTGATCGCTCCAGGTAATTACCATATGACGTTAGTCAGGAGCGGGGCTCGGTACAGGGTGCAGATCAATCAAGATCTCCCGGTCAATCGCCACCGGCCGTCGGTGGATGTCATGTTTGCTTCAGTGGCCCGCCAGGCAGGGGGCAATGCCGTCGGAATTATCCTGACGGGGATGGGAGGCGACGGCGCCAAAGAAATGTTGACGATGAAACAGGCCGGCGCCCTCACGATCGCTCAAGATGAAGCGAGCTGCGTCGTGTTTGGGATGCCGAAGGAAGCCATCAAGGTCGGGGCGGTTGACAAAGTTTTGCCGCTGGATGACATTGCCGGGGCCATCCTTGCATACGTCGGGCGCTGACGACGCTGGAGTCTCTATGCCGATTACTCAACGGACATTGCACGACGCCACCGTACTCCACATTGACGAGGTGTTCACCTACCGCAATCGCAAGGACTTTTCGTCTGCGGTGATGGCGTTTAGGGAATCCCAAAGTCGGCATCTCATCGTCAATCTGCACGAGGCGACCTATGTCGACAGCGCGGCGATCGGGCTGTTGGCGTTAACATCCCAGCAACTCACGGCAGCAGAACGACGGCTCAGCCTGGTGGGTCCGCAGGGTACAGTGAAGCAGATCCTTGAGATGGCGAACATCGACCGGATGATTGCGGTGTTTCCTACAGAGGAAGCAGCGGCTGCAGTCCGGGGCTCGTGAGGCTCGATGCGAGCCGAGCTTGATTGATCCGAAGAAGGAGGTGCTCATGGCGATGCAAACGAAAGAACGACCAGTACCAAACGGGGTCATCCTCGAAATGACGGGTGATCTGACCTATGCCAATCGTGAACAGTTTAAGGCGGCGGTCGAAGCCATCCGGCAGAAAGGCTGCAGGCATCTGATTTTGAACATGGCTGAGGTCCGATTCGTAGACAGTTCCGGACTTGGCTTGCTGGCCCTCGTCTCTCAAAATTTTAGACTGAGTCAAGGGAAAGTGAGCATGTTGAAGCCGCAGAGCTATGTACGAGAAATTATGGGCCTGGCAAACATTCAGAAGTTAATCCCAGTCTACGACAACGAGCAAGACGCGCTGACGGGACATCAGCAAGCAGCGTAGCCACACCATGACACCGCCCGTCGGTACATACATCAGCCACGCCTGCCGCATCTCATCACAGGAGGTCTGATGCCGACTCCAGTGAAGGTATCCACCCCTCGAACCGCCGAAACGCCGGCACCGCAAACCGTGTTGGTCGTGGATGATGAGCCCACCGCACGGATGGTCTTGGCCACCCGTCTCAAACGACTCGGCTATCGAGTGATCGAAGCCGGAGATGGAAAGGCCGGGATAGAAATGCTCCGACGCGAGCGTCCCGATCTGACCATCTTGGATTGGATGATGCCGGAAATGGACGGCCCCTCATTCTGTGAACTGGTTCGGCGAGATCCTGAGCTGCTGTCGAGTCAAATCCTCATGATGACCAGCCACGATCAGCCTGAACAGATCGCCGAAGGCCTGGCGCGAGGCGCCGACGACTTTCTCAGCAAGGCCGCCAGCAAGTACGAAGTCACGGCACGCGTTCAGGCGGGCATGCGCACGGCGACCTTGATCCGAAGGCTTGAGGATGTGACGGAGGAAATGCGGACAAAGCAGGAGGCGCTGGAACGGGAGCTTCAGTCCGCCGCCCGCTATGTCGAAACGCTGCTCCCGGCCTCGGGGACAGTTGTGCCCGGTGTGCAGATGGTTCGCGCCTATCGGCCTTCTCTCACCTTGGGCGGTGATCTCTTCAACATCGTTCAGTGGAGCGACGACTTCTTGGGGCTGTATCTGCTGGATGCGTCCGGCCACGGTGTTTCGCCGGCGTTACGCTCAGCCTCAATTTCAACCTTCCTCCGCAGAGACAGCTTGCTGCACCATGTCGGCTCGAATGACCCGGGTGCGGTCCTGACGGAAGCGAATAAGCAATTCCCCCTTACGGAAAATGGCCATTACTTCACGATCGTATTTGTAAGCCTCGACCTCCGGTGCCGTATGCTGTCTTATGCGACAGCCGGGCACAACGGAGTGTTTCTTCATCGCCGGTCTGGTGAGATCTGCTGGATGGCCCAACCGAATCTGCCGCTTGGTTTCGATAGCTCGACAACCTACGTCACAGGGGAGCTTCCTATAATCCCGGGTGACCGACTGTATCTGCTCAGCGACGGCCTCTACGAAGTGCCGAATCCGTCCGGCGAACTATGGGGGCAAGCGCGCTTGGACGCCACGATTCGCGGGTTTGGTGAACGACCCCTGGCGGAGGTGGTGTCAGGGACCATCGCAGAGGCTGTTCGATGGCAGGGGCATGAGCAATTTCCAGATGACGTGGCGTTGATGGGTGTGGAAATAGCCCTGTGACCGTTTCAATGGGAGTGGAAGCCATGAATCTAGAGCCAATCTTCAGCATGGATGAAGCCCTCGCTCGGTTGGATGACGATCGAGAGACGTTTCAGATGATGATCGAATTATTCATGGAGCATGGTCCGAAGGATTTGGCGGAAGTTCGGGCGGCTCTCAGTGTCGGGAATGCAACGGGTGTGGCACGATCCTGTCACCGGTTGAAGGGCGCTATATTACAGTTCTGCGCTCCGGCCGCCCTTCAAGCCTGCAAAGAATTGGAAGCGTCGGCGAAAGTAGACAATCTGGCGCAAGGGGGGAGGCTCTATGCCACGTTGGAGCAGGAATCCCAACGTCTTCTGGCCGCACTCTGTCAGGTGCGTGACAAAGGAATTGCGGCATGAACAGACCCACGACGTCTGAGCATCTTTTGGTGATCGATCCCTGTCCGGATACTCAGGCGCGCATCGCAGAGCAGTTGCAGGGTAGAGGGTTTTCTGTCGTTGCGGCGTCCGATCCAAATACAGCGTTGACCACGATCGACATGGCGGCACCGGACATTGTGATCACCGATCTGTTTCTTCCTGAGGCAACGGGCCTAACCTTGCTCAAGGAGCTCAAGGCCAGGCACGAACTCTGTTCAGTCATCGTGATGGCGGAGGATGCACCGGAACCGATGATCGTACAGTCGCTTCGGGCCGGAGCCGCCGACTATTTGCACAAACCCGTCACCGAAGAAGAGCTGGCGCATGCCTTGCAGCGCGCTCGCCATCTTCTGCCCGGAGACCTCGCGGATATTCCGGGACTCTGCCGATCAGAGTATCGACTGACCGTCGATTCCGACCCGACCCATATTGCAGGAGTGATCTCCTGGCTCATCAAGACGACGGCCTCGACTCTGCCTCCTATCCGGCGGTTACACCTTCGCGGAGCGCTACAAGAATTGCTTTTTAATGCCGTTGAACATGGGAATCTCGAGATCGTCTACCGGGAAAAGCAGGAAGCTCTCGTAGACGGCCGCTATGAGCAGTTGCTGGCTCATCGGCTCGCCCAAGCTCGGCTGAGAGACCGTCGGGTGATTATGCACGTGCTTCACGATAAGGACGCAAACAGTCTGGCGTACCGGATCACCGATGAGGGCAAGGGCTTCAAATGGAGGAGCCTGCTCACGCGATCCCAAGAGCTCTGTGAGGCAGAAGACACGAACGGGCGGGGGATTTTTTTGGCCCGATCATTCTTTCCCTGCTTGGCGTACAACGAGCGGGGCAATGAGGTGACGATTACGGTGCCGCTTGATTAGATTTCCGTTTCCTGGTTCATGCTGAAAACACAGAGCCGGAAACTCGTGTTGTGTCATTAGAGCATCCGCAGATATTCGACAGTGCTCTCCCCCTTGCCGGCATCTCGCTTCAGTATGGCCCATGCGGTTTTGGTCGTTTCATTCACGGTGACGGCAAGGCGCGCGGAGAAATAGTCCGATTTGATATCGTAATCACTTCTCAGGGTTCGGCCGATTTCTTGAAAGCTCGCAACCCGATCGAGTTCCACTTTCGTCTTGTAGGGGCGTCCTTGGACGATCTCCAGCGCGACAGATTGGGTGACGCTCGGATCCAGTGTCTGAAGGACGATAGGATCAGCTGTGTTGACGTTCATCGGCGCCCCTCCTTCTTGCGGGAAGATCGTCACATAGGGAGAGATCCGCTCGATGATCTCCGGCGTGAACCCCTTGATGAGCCGTAGATCTCCCAGCCCGGGTAACGGACTATTCGGAGACCGATAGGGCGGCCTCAACGATTGGTAGTAGAGGCTCTCGGCACCGGCCGGCTGAGGCACTTCATCCTGATCTATCCAATCAATGAGAGCATCGACCAGATTTGGGCTGACCCTAAGCAGCTCAAACAATCGTTTGGCCCGAAGGATCTTCTTCTTCTGTGCAATGTCACCTCCCGCAGTCGACGCGAGGTCGTTCAAATTGAATTTGCCTGTCTCATCCTGGAGCTGGGCCGTCAGAAACCCATCCCCGATCGCATAATTCTTGATCGGCATGGCCCAGATATCGGTCGGACCGTCGTATTTCTGCCCCGTCATCTTTTCACGTAAGAGATCCTGCAGCAGTACGGCTCGAGCGGCCTGTACGGCGGCGCGGGTCAACATGCTTGCTTTATAATCGTCCCGAAAGGCGGCGGCGGCTCGATATTCCCGGCGTGCTTCCGCATCGAACTCAAGGATAAGGGCGGTGAGGATCGTCAGCACCAAGAGTGCCAAGAGTAGTGCGACGCCTCGTTCGTCAGCTCTTGGCATAGCTCAAGACCCGAACGGTTGCGTCGATATTGACGGGATTATCGAATTTCGGGCGGATCTGCAGATGGCGAACGTGAAGGTCGTACGGGGCTTGATCGATGACCACGAGCAGTGCCAACAGGTCCGGCAATTGGATGCCGTCCAATCGGAGATCAACCGTCGTTTCTTCGTAGCCTTGCGCCAACGTTTGTTGTTGAGGTTGCATGCCTGTGATACGTTCACGCACATGGGCGGTGGTGGCCGCTTCCTCCATGAACGTCAGCAGAGAGAAACGGCTGTCGGTTCCCGGCATGCGGCTCTCGGCTTTTGCCAAGCGGTCCCGTTTGACGAGATACGCCTGACCCAACACCGTCAATTCGGCCAGGTCTTTCCGCTTCCGCACCTCCTGTCGATCGAGGCGATCCAGGCGGTCCAATAGGGGGTCGACGATCAGGACAAAGAGGAGACTGAGGCCCAATACGATCCCGCCTGCCAGCACGATGGTGCGTTCACGCTGCGACATCTGGCGCCAACGTTCTCGGAAACCCTGCATCATGATTTCTCCACCGTGACGGTAATTCGAAAGACGACTTGATTGGGGCCTGCACCCACTCGGGTTTCCGTTACCGCAACATCCTTCAATTGGGGGCTCGATGCGAAGGTTTGTTTGAGTCGTTCCACGGCGTCGAAGGAAGTAGTCTCACCCTCCATGAGAATGGTTGCTCCGTCTACGGTCAGCTCACGCACCTTCACCATTGTTCCGGGCGGGAGTTGTTTCACGAAGGTCGAGAGTGTGCGCAACGCGTTGCCGTCGGTGGTATCGACGACGCCGAGGGCTTTGTCCAGGACTCCGATGCGGTACTGCGCTTGATCGAGCTCTTCTCCGGGAGCGGCACCCGCTCCGAAGAATTGCTCATACTGGCTGTGCAGCGCAGTTTTGAGCCGATCGACCCGCTGGCCGTGCAGCATGAAGTGAATCGAGAAATCTATGATCAGCAGGACGGCAATGACCAGACCGGCGGCGATCGCCATGCGGCGGTCTTGTTTGGTCGTGCTGCGATCCGGCGAGGCGGCGTCGGCCACGCCTTTGAGGTCGAGTGCGAGCTCCATGGGAGAGGATGTGAATCGCCATCGCGGACGGATAATCTTTGGGTGAATCGCCAAGCCGAACGCGATGGAAAATGCCCGTGGGGTTTCAGCTCCGAACCCCTGCCGAGGTCCCACCGGATAGAGTCCCAATTGTCGGGAGACATACTCGCCGATCTCTTGCAACTTGGCCCCCCCTCCACATACCCAACAGTGCGTCAAGCGGCCGCGCTCGTTTCCCAGATGGGCCTGCAAGGTGATGCGGAGTTCCTTTAGGATCGGTTCCAACAGACTGTCCACCTGATCCACGGCCATCGTGCGCTTCCGACGTTCTGCGTCTGCGAAATTACAGGCGTACCGGACGGCCAAGGCATGGGTCAGGTGATTGCCCCCCCACAGAATCGTCCGAAGGACCAGGGGACGTCCTCCCTGTACGAGGCAGAGCGTCGTCTTTGATGCTCCGACGTCGATGATGGCCAGGTCTTGCGGGACAACCGCTCCTTCTTCTTGAAGGAATTGAGTCACGGAGAAGAGAGCCATGGCATCGACATTGATCGCCGAGGGCTCCACATCGGCTTGAGCCAGAAACCGGAGATGCTCCGCGACCTTGTCTCTCGGTGCGGCTGTGACTAGGACGTCCGAACCCTTAGTCTCGCGGGCCGTGCCTTCCGCCGTGGGTCCAGGCGGCAACACTAAGCTTCCGACCGCAAGATCTTCGAGCGGCATCGGAACGAGATTCTCGACTTCAAAAGGGACGACTTGGGCGAGCTTGGCCGAATCCTTGAAGGGAAAGGACAGAGTTCTGACGAAAAGGTCCTGGCAAGGAATCGCGGTCACCAACCGGTCTGTGCCATAGAGTCCGTTTTGCCAGAGGAATCCGCGTAGCGACTTCACGCGCCGAGCTGGATCGAGGTCCTCGGGGCGGGAAAACGGCATCGGATGTTGGAAGTAATCGATCGTTTCCCGCCCGCTCAGGCGGCGGCGGAAACGTACGGCCTTCAAGCCCGTTTGTCCGATGTCCAGCCCGACACATTCGTTTACAATGGCCATGAATCCGGCTTCCGTAATTGTTTCGTGCTTGTGGTTTCTGGTTTCACATGCGAGCGAATAGCATCAGGTGAACTGAAACTGCAACCTAAGACTTCAGCCCGTACTTTACAATGCAATCTTGGCCTGTGCCAAGGTTCCGACGATCTTGACGGTCATGGGTGTTCCCGGAGGTAGCGAGGGGAGACCAAGTGCTCCAGCTTTCGAAGCGAATCCAGGGCCTGGGACGACCGTCACCGTGAGATTCAATTGACTCTGTTGGATCGGTTGCTGAATGGTGATGTGTCCTTCGCCCGTAAAGGAGCCGTCGATACCCTCGCCCTTCATCTGCGTCACGTCGCAGCGGAGATCTCGGCATGCGAGTCCCGCCGAAACCTTGCTGAATGTGAGTGATAGGGTTCGTCCGTTTCCAAGGGGAATCTGATCGATCACCAAGTCCGTTGCCTCGGCCGTCCACATGCCTTCCCCCTTCATCGTGGTGACGGTCGTCTGGGCAGAGTCGACTCGATGGGAAAAATCTCCGCTGAGCGTACCGTGTGTGACGTAGCGACGGAGCAATTTGGAAAGGTCTACCTGTTGAACCTGCCCCTTGATCGTGACGGGACCCGCCAAGGAAAGGAACGGGGTGGTGACGGTGCCTTTGGCGAGACCTGTCGGGGAGGAGGTCTCATTCAACTTTGCGACGATATCGAGCCCCAGCGTACCGCCCAACGCCTTCATGACTCCGAGTTTGGCCTCCAGCATCCCCAATTGGATCGGGGTCCAGTTCGGCTGTGTCAAGGTGACGTTCCGCCATTCAAGGCCTAATGGAAGCTCCACGGTCCAATCGACGACTCGGATTTCCATACCGGTCGCTCTCGTGAGTTCTGCAACCACCCGCGCCTGGAGCAGACCGTACGGAAAGGTGGCCACCAGGGACAACACCAAGATGGTCACTCCAGTTACCGTCCAAGCCAGGATCTCTCGCCATGCCTCAGGCCACTTGATGGTCATGATGTGCCGATCGCCACCCACTCCTGCATCTTCCTTGGAACGGCATCGGGGTATTGAAACATCGCTTCAATCCAAGCCAAGACCTCTCGCCATGCCTCAGGCCACTTGATGGTCATGATGTGCCGATCGTCACCCACTCTCGCACCGTCCAGGGGTCGGCATCGGGGTATTGAAACGTCACTTCAACCAACAAGGCCTTGGGAATTTTGAGGACAGCCGGCCATTCGTCGATCCAGATCCTGTTCTGGTCGTCGTAATATCGGATATTGAAGGCCTGGACATGATCTGCCAGTTCCATCTGATCCAACGATTCATTCGTATCGGTGAGTGTATAGAGATTCTTACGGACGAACCGGATCAGCCGATCACGTTCGCGCGTATAGACCACGCGAACAGTTTCGCTTTCCTTGACGGCCGAGGTGCTCAATTCTTGACTCATTGCCAGGATGGCTAGGATGTCGGCCGGTTGCCCGTCTTGTGTCGCGTTCGTTCCCACCCAGGGGTACATGGTATTGCGTTTGCTGAGGGAGATTTCCTCAGCCATGAGACGCAAAATTCTTCGGATCGCTTGTTCCTTGGCCGCCTGTTCTCGTCCGGATTCCACGGCGTTCGCCGTCATGACGAGCGACCCGAAGACCATGGCGCCGACCAGGCCCAGCAGGGCCACAGCAATCAAGACCTCAACGAGCGTAAAGCCCGCTTGGGATTTAGAAGGTGAGACGGCTGGCGAAGACATAGGTGCTGACCTCTACCGCTTCTTCCAGTCCGCCCCGCAGCCACGAGACCTTGATCCGAATCTCCCGAATCAACTCCAGCGGGGTGGGCGCGATTGTCCGCTTCCATTTGTATCCGACGGCCCTCGGGGTTGTCTGCATGGTCATTTGTGCTCCAAGCGGGATGTTGAGAAACTCTCCTGTGCTCTCCCCGATGGCATATTGTCCTACGAGTTCCGTTTCAAGGAGTTTCTCTTGGGCCAACAGCGTGGCGGCCGTCAGCTCGGACGCTCTCTCCTGGAGCTCTAAATCGAAATTTCTGAGGCCAAGGAGAATCGGGAGTGCGATAGCCAGCAAGGCGATGGCCAGCAGCACTTCGAGCAGCGTGAATCCGCATTCATCGGACTTCGTCCAGTCTCTCACGTGGTCCATGGCGATCTACTGTTGAGTTGGAAACAACCCTCTCGGCTGCGCTCCTGCTCCTGCTTGCTGGGTCGGCTTCAATAGGGGTCGGACCCGGTCGGGGATGATCCGGTTCGGAGGAGGGTCGAGCCGTTCGTCGCTCACTCGAATCCCTCCCGTCAATGAATCGACGGCCAGCCCCAGAAGATTATTCTTCGCATCCATCAAGTACATCGTGACCGGCTCAATCCTACCATTGGCGAAGAAGGATATGTCGACTCGACCGGAAAAACGTTTGTCTTGTCCGACGGAGACTTCCGTCAATCGAATCGATTCAGGCAGCGAACGAGGCAGCTTCCAGGCGGGATCGAGCGGAAGTCGTTCTTCCTTGCCCTCCACCAGCATCATCCAGTAGGTTCCCTGATCCAAATCGAGGTAGAGCTTCAGGGGTTGTTGGCTTGTGGTCGCCAGTCCTTGAAAGGTGCGAATGACACCGATCAGTTTCCGTCCGGTGGAGCTCAAGTCTTCGTCGAGACTGAAGCGAGGGAAAACGACCGCCACGACCATCGTCAAGAGAAACAGGACGATCAGCATTTCCAGGATAGTGAAGCCTGCGCTCTCCAATGACCTATGATCGGTGACCAATTGACTTCCTATTCTTTGTCGAGATTCCAATTGGTGATATCGGCGTTCACGCCCTCACCGCCGACCTCGCCGTCCGTCCCAAGGGAGGTGACCTCATATTCCACTTTGTATTCGCCTTTTTGGACTGGGCTAAGATACTTGTACGGATTTCCCCAAGGATCTTCGGGAAGCTTGGGGAGGTATCCTCCGATTTTCCATTTCTTCGGGACCACACCGACGGAGGGCTTTTCAATGAGCGCCTTAAGGCCCTGTTCCGTAGTGGGATAGACACCATTATCCAATTTGTAGAGTTGCAGCGCTCCCTCGATATTTCGAATCTGGACTTTGGCCGCCGTGCGCTTGGCATCATCCGTCCTACCCATGATGCGTGGGACGACAAGGGCCGCGAGAATGGCCAAGATAGCCACGACGACCATGATTTCGATGAATGTGAAGCCTGCGGAGTTTGCCGATGTCCGCCGGCCCAGGCAGGCGACGAAGCGAAGCAGTCGATTACGTTCACCGATGTGTGTGGTAGGCTGACACTGTTTTCCCGGATCGGTCATCGTGAGTCCCCCTTTATCTCGTTTCACGCTCTTTCACTACCATGTTCCGATTGTCTCCTTAGTGGACCATCTGTCCCATCTCGAAGATGGGTAACAGGATTGCGACGACGATGAAGAGGACGACGGCACCCATGGCCAGGATCATGATCGGCTCCATCAGCGACGTCAAGCGGGCGATGACCCGCTCCACTTCGCCGTCGTATATCTGACTGACCCGACGCAACATCTCCTCCATTTCACCGCTCTTTTCACCGACGGCGATCATATGGGTGACCAAGGCAGGAAATTCGCCGCTGCGCTTCAACGGATCGGCGATCGTCTCCCCCTCGCGGATGTTCTGCCGTGCCGTTTCAACCGTTTCCTCAAGGACTCTATTGTTCATGACGCGCTTCGAAACATCCATCGCGTCGAGCAATTGCACTCCGCTGGCCAACATTGTCGAGAGAGTGCTGGTGAGTCTGGAAATCGACACCATCCGCGCGACGTCTCCGAGCAATGGAAGCTTTAGGATCACCCGGTCCGCCATCATGCGACCGGCGCCGGTCCGGACGAAGCGCCGCGTCGCATAGAGGCCTCCGAGTATGAGCCCCACCAACACCATCCAATAGTCGGCAAAGAACTGGCTGACCGACATCAAGGCAACCGTCGGCCATGGTAGTGCTTGTTTCTGTTGAGCGAATACGAGCGTAATTTTGGGGACGACAAACGTAATGAGGAAAAAAAGGATGACCGACCCGATCACGAGCATGATAATGGGGTAGAGCATCGCATTGGTCACCTTGTTTCTCAGGGCGAGCTGTTTCTCCAAGAACTCCGCGAGGCGGAACAAGATCTGATCCAGCGCTCCACTGGCCTCACCGGCCCGTACCATGTGCACATAGATGGGAGAAAAGTCTTTTTCGTACGTCTCCAAGACAGCACTCAGGGCTTTACCTCCACGGATTTGTTCTCGGAGATCGGCCAACAGGGCCTTGATGGATTTCTTTTCCGCCTGGTCCACCAAGACGCCGAGGGCTTCGATCAATGGGAGCCCGGCTACGAGCAATGTCGCAAACTGTCTGGTCATCAGGGCCAGATCGGTTGCGGTGAGGGTGGCCGATCGACCGATCGATCGTTCTGTGCGGCTGTGGGTCTTGTCTCGCGATCGACCAGGCGCTTGGCCTTGCTCGATGACATCGGTCGGATAAACGCCCTCTTTTCTCAATTTGAGTCGAGCAACTTTGACGTTCTCCGCGTCGATGATTCCGGTCGCGGCTCCGCCGTCGCTCCTGTAGCCCTGGTATTGATAGACCGGCATGATCAGCAGACTCCGGACGCATCGGGCTTGGGCGGCCAGTGCCGGACAGTCCGAGCTCGAACCGAGCGGGGTAGGTGGTCAGCGAGTCGGTGCCGCATTATTCGACGTCGATTTCCTGTTGAGTGATCCGCATGACTTCTTCCAGGGTGGTATGGCCTTGAACGACTCGCTCAGCCCCTTCCTGCTTTAACGTCACCATGCCTTTGGCAATCGCGGCCTGTTTGATGGCGGTGGAGTCGGCCTTGCTTCCGATGAGTCGCCTGATCTCGTCATCCAGTACCATGAGCTCAAAAATACCGGTACGGCCACGATAGCCGGTTTGAGAACAGGCTGCACAGCCGGCTCCTCGATAAAGGGTGACGTTGGAACCAGGTGCGACGTCCAAGCGACCGAGTTCTGCTTCGCTCGGACGATAGGGACGTTTGCAGTCAGGACAGATCCTTCTCAACAGTCGTTGGGCCAGGACGGCGACGACCGATGAAGCCACTAGAAAAGGCTCGATTCCCATATCGATCAGGCGGGTGGGGGCGCTGGCGGCGTCGTTGGTATGTAGGGTGGAAAACACCAGATGTCCGGTGAGCGAGGCGTGAATCGCGATCTCCGCCGTTTCACGGTCGCGAATCTCGCCGATCATGATGACGTCAGGGTCTTGCCGGAGAATCGAGCGGAGTCCGGCGGCGAAGGACAAATTGATCTTGGGGTTCACCTGCATTTGCCCGATGCCGAGCAGTTGGTATTCCACCGGATCTTCGACCGTGATGATATTCTTGTCCGGCGCATTGATCTGGCTTAAAGCGGCATAGAGGGTCGTGGTCTTGCCGCTTCCGGTCGGACCCGTGACGAGAATAATCCCGTGTGCGAGTTGAATCAGCTGATGGATTACGGCGAGCCGTTCCTTCGAGAAGCCCATTTCCGAAAGATTGAGGAGGCGATTTTCTTTCTCCAGCAATCGCAAGACGACCCGTTCGCCATGAGAGGTGGGCAAGACGGAGACCCGCAGGTCGACGTCTTTCCCGGAGGTCCTGATGCCGAACCGACCGTCCTGCGGTAATCGCTTTTCAGCAATGTTGAGACCGGCCATGATCTTCAATCGCGCGATAATGCTGGCTTGCAAGTGCTTGGGCGGGGTGAGGACCGGATAGAGCACGCCGTCGATACGATATCGGACCACCAACCCCCGCTCGAACGATTCGAAATGGATGTCGCTTGCCCGTTGCCGAACCGCCTGAAACAGCACCGAGTTGACCAATCGGATGATCGGAGCCTCGTCAGTGGCGTCCAGCAGATCTTGCGGCTCGTCGAGCTCATGTGCGAGCTGGTCGAGACTCTGGTTTGCCGCGATGTCTTCCATGACCTGTTCCGCGCCGGCTGGGTTGGCGATTTCGTCGTAGGCCCGGTTCAAGCTGGCCAGCAGAGCGACACTGCTGGTCAAGACCGGTTTGATCGGTTTGCCCAAGAGCAATCGAAGATCGTCAAGCGCGACCGTTTCCAGCGGATCGGTCGATGCGGTCAGAATAACCCCTTCCTCATAGCGAAGCGGCAAGACGCGATATCGTCGACAAAATGTGATGGGTACCTTCTTGATCAGCTCGTGGTCCACATGGGTGTCGTCGAGATGGGGCATCCAAGCCATCTCAAATTGTTGGGCGAGAGCCTCCAGCAATTGCTCTTCTCTCAGCGAGCGCAAATGCAGGAGGATTTCTCCCAGCAGACCGCCTTTCTCCCGCTGGTAGGCTAAGGCCTCCTCGAGTTTTGAATCCAAGAGGTTGAACTTTTGTCCAAGAATTTGTCCCAACAGAGGACGCTGAACCGTAGGCTTGGCGTGATTGTTGTCGAGTGGTTCCGACACGTTGCCCAGACCCTTCATGAATAGGCACGAGCGCCATCGCAGTCGCTCTTCCGATACGCTTCGACCCCGGTCGTAAAGATACTCTCCCTTCCGATGGACTGGCAAGGACGCCTCGAATTCTAAACGCGATGGTGAACTCCGGTGTGCCCCAGGCCATGAGTGTTCCTTGCGATCAACCGGCTGTCGCAGGAGTTGTTCGCTGTTCATCGAGGGGTCGTGGCTCAAACGACCATGGAGATTGTCTGGGGAGAGTGCGACTAGGCGTTCAGCGAAGCTCGTACGTGATCGTGGATCGTTGATTGTTTCGCAGCACGTCGAGCTTGACGATCTGCTCATTCTTCAGTTGTTGCAGTAAATTCAACATGGTACCGGGATCGCGAATGTCGACTCCATTGACGCGCTGCAACACATCTCCCGCCTGAACCCCGATTTTTTCGTAGAAACTGGTCGGGGCGATGTAGTCCAGTCGAAACCCGTTGATGGTTCCGTTCACCATATGAGGCGCGGCCCTGGCCTGAGATAAGAGTTTCGGCAGGTCGCTCATGGCCTGGTCCACCTCCCGGCGGTCGATGATTTTTCGTAGAGGAACGCCGGCTGTCTGCGTCTGGGCAGCTGCAGCAGCAGTTGTACCAGTGGAACCGCCTGGAACCGCTTGGGTTTCCGACTGCGCCAGTTCCAATAATTCCTCCAGGTTACCTTGGCGGACCAGAATTCCGTTCCGTCGAATCTCACTGACTTCTCCCAGATCGAGAACTTGGTCATGGACGCGATACAACGTCTGTTGTTTAGAGGCCAGCTCCTCCGCGATCGCAAACATGCCGCGCTGATCGCCCAGTACGACACCGATCAAGCGAATCCTGGCCGTCAAGCCGAGCGAAGCTCGAACCGGGCCGCCGGCTGGTCCTCGTCTATCAGAGTTTGTGAGGTCACCCTGAGGGGCAGC
The DNA here is from genome assembly GCA_011090425.1 of Nitrospira sp. LK70. Classification (GTDB taxonomy): domain Bacteria; phylum Nitrospirota; class Nitrospiria; order Nitrospirales; family Nitrospiraceae; genus Nitrospira_D. Next base: position 79,880 of record PHGD01000007.1, read on the forward strand.
GGGGAGAAGGAAAAGGCCGCTGGAACGTACATCCTCCGCTGCTCGGGTCGGTGAATAGGAGGCGTGCAACCGAGAGCCAGTCGCTCGATCGTCGCCGGAACCAACCGGATGGGTAGGGATTACATACAAAGCCTCGGCGACGAAGGCATTGATGGAGTGCGCGATCAAGAGCCCGCACAGGACCAGACAGAGGAATAGGCCGATACGGCGGACTCGTTGTGGAGGAATTGCTGCCACGAATTGCCTCTGATTCTAGCTGCCCCATCGTACATGGCTCCGATCGTTGGTCGCAAGAATCTTTCATCAACGATCTTTTTGCGTAGATGAGTAGACAAACGGACTGAAGCACGCAATAATCCGTTCCTCTTCAGGGAGGGTTTCCGCGTGAAGAAAGCACTAATTACCGGGATTACCGGACAAGATGGATCTTATCTATCGGAATTTCTGCTCGGTAGAGGCTACGAAGTCTACGGCATTGTGCGCCGTTCCAGTTCGTTCAACACAGGTCGTATCGATCCGATCTATGAGGATCCGCATGTGCCCCATCGTCGACTTCACTTGATCTACGGTGATCTGAACGACGCCAGTTCTCTGAATCGGATTTTGCGCACCGTCCAGCCCGATGAGATCTATAATCTTGGCGCCCAGAGTCATGTCCGGGTGAGCTTCGATATTCCTGAATATACCGGGGAGATCACAGGGTTAGGCACCATTCGGTTGCTTGAAGCCATACGTGAATCGGGGCTCAAGTCGAAGTTTTATCAGGCATCGTCCAGTGAAATGTTCGGCAAGGTGCTGGAGGTGCCACAGAGGGAATCGACTCCCTTCTATCCAAGGAGTCCGTACGGTGCTGCCAAGGTCTATTCCTACTGGATTACGGTCAACTATCGGGAGGCGTACAATCTCTTCGCCTGCAACGGCATCCTGTTCAACCATGAATCGCCGCGACGTGGGGAAACCTTCGTGACGCGGAAGATCACCAAGGCCGCGGCCCGCATCAAGCTGGGAGTCCAACAAGAGTTGTTTCTGGGAAATCTTGAGGCCAAGCGTGACTGGGGCTACGCCGGCGACTATGTCGAAGCCATGTGGATGATGTTGCAAGCTCCGACGCCGGATGACTATGTCATCGCGACCGGGGAGACTCATACCGTCAAAGAGATGTTGGAGCTGACGTTCGACCGGTTGCAATTGGATTGGAAGAAACACGTAAAGATCGATGCCAAGTACTACCGTCCGACTGAGGTTGATTTACTCATCGGTGATGCCGGCAAGGCCAAGAAACAACTCGGTTGGCAGCCAAGAGTAAAGTTCGAGGAGCTGATCGCCATGATGGTGGACGCGGATCTCGCGGCGGAACGAGAGAGATTGGAAGGGGTCGGCAGAAAACATTGAGACTTGGGTGTCCTTATGTCTTTCTGGTCCAATAAGTGCGTCGTGGTCACAGGGGGAGCCGGATTTCTCGGGTCGTTCGTCGTCGATCAGTTGCGCGCGAAAGGGTGCCGACGGATCGTGGTGCCGCGAAGCAAGGATTACGATTTGGTGCAGATGGAGGCGGTGAAGCGATTGTATAACGACGCGAAGCCAGACCTGGTGATCCATCTGGCTGCTCGTGTCGGTGGCATCGGGGCCAACCAGGCCAATCCAGGTCGGTTTTTCTACGATAACTTGATGATGGGCACGCAACTGATCGAGGTGGGCCGCCAGCAGGGGCTGAAAAAGTTCATCGCAATGGGAACTATTTGCGCCTATCCAAAATTTGCTCCGATTCCATTCAAGGAGGATGACATCTGGAACGGATATCCTGAAGAAACGAATGCTCCGTACGGGCTGGCAAAAAAGATGATGTTGGTGCAGGCACAGGCCTATCGGCAGCAATACGGTTTTAGTTCGATCGTGCTCTTCCCCGTGAATCTCTATGGGCCGCGCGACAACTTTGACCTGGAAACCTCTCACGTCATTCCGGCACTCATCAGAAAATGCGCGGCGGCAAAGGAAGCCGGACAAGCGTCGATTACTCTCTGGGGAGATGGGTCGCCGACTCGAGAATTTCTGTATGTTGAGGATGCTGCGGAAGGCATTCTGCTCGCAGCTGAACAGTATGATGGTGACCTACCCAGCAACCTGGGAACCGGTGAAGAGGTCTCGATTCGTCATCTGGCTGGCATGATCGCAGCCGAAGTGGGGTTCACCGGCCAAGTGAAGTGGGATACCACCAAGCCAAACGGCCAACCACGTCGCTGTCTTGATGTCAGTCGAGCCAAGCAGCTTTTTGGATTTCAAGCCAGACATAACTTACGTGAAGGATTGAAAAAGACGGCCCAGTGGTTTCAAGGCAACCGTCAGGCGATACGGGAAGTGCGGTTCTAGCTCTCTCTCCCAAGTCAGCTCATTCCAGCAGGAACTCGTGCGGATGTACCGACATCGGCTTTGCGACTCTTGACGCTCGCCAAAAGTTAGAATCATTGCACGAAGCTCCAAGTCAGCTACAATCGGTGGACCGAAAACTTGTATCGACTGCAATGCGAGGTTTTGAGTGAAGCGCATCGATCTCATCGCCGGAGCACGGCCCAATTTCATGAAAATCGCACCGATCATCGAGGCATTGAATGCCGCCGAGCGGCGTGGCGGACAGCTACGGTACCGATTGATTCATACCGGCCAGCATTATGATCGTGCCATGTCCGGGAGTTTCTTCGAGGAACTGAGGATTCCCGACCCGGACATCAACCTTGAGGTGGGATCCGGCACTCAGGCCGAACAAACCGCCGGTATCATGGTCGGGTACGAAAGAGTCTTGTTGAAGGACAAGAGCGACCTCTGTCTTGTCGTCGGTGATGTCACGTCCACGATGGCCTGTTCCATCGCGGCGCGAAAGCTGGGTGTGGCGGTGGCCCATGTCGAGGGCGGCATTCGATCCGGGGATTGGACCATGCCGGAGGAAATCAATCGAGTGGTGACTGACTCCATCACCAACTGGTTTTTCACGACGAGCGAGACGGCCAACGACAATCTGCGTTGCGCCGGTGTGAGCGATGACCGGATCTTTTTCGTCGGCAACACCATGATCGATACATTGATGAAGCATCTTCCACGTTTGCGGCCGCCGACCTGTTGGCATTCGCTGAAACTTGAACCGCAGAAATACTTTGTGGTGACGCTGCATCGACCGGCGAATGTGGATGGAGAGCAGCAGCTCCTCCGACTTTTACACGCCATTGCGGAGGGGACACAAGGTCTGCCCGTCGTCTTTCCGGTCCATCCCAGGACGGCCAAGAATCTGAGGGAAGAAGGGAATAACCTCCCTTCGATGCACTATGTCGATCCACTGGGCTATCTGGAATTCAACTACCTCGTCAAACATGCCAAAGGAGTGATTACCGATTCGGGGGGCATCACCGAAGAGACAACGGTGCTCGGAGTGCCCTGCTTGACTCTTCGTGACAATACCGAGCGACCTGAGACCATCACCCTTGGGACAAATGAACTGATTGGGACCGACCCAAACAAACTTCCCCCTGCGCTCTCACGTCTGATGGGAGGGAAGTGGAAAAAAGGCGCGATCCCACCACTGTGGGACGGAAAGGCGGCGGAACGGATTGTGGGGCATTTGGAAAGACTCCTTCTCGCGTCGTGAGTTCATTTCGTAAGCGAGCGGGACGACGAGGGCGCGCATGAGAATGCAAAAACATAGGGAGTCCATGATTTGCAGGATGAGTGCATATTATCCTCACGTGGATTGCAAGACAGGTTCAGCCGCTCATCCGGTTATATAATAAAAATGGTATAAGAGCCTCTCTCTTTCTACGAACGTCCACATACTAAACTTGCTCTAGATCTCATCATTTCTGCTCCAAATTAGAGCCTGACTCTTCCGGTTTACTGAAGATGAGGCCATAACGCCGCCGCTAGAAATCGTCCTGCACCATGCCTATCGTCCGGCAAACTGGCAGATCTCAATCTCGCTGTCCCTCGATGATTCGCGTGGTGAGTGCAAAAACCATTTTTCCTTTTGTCGATGAGAAAAAGTCAGATAGTGTTTTCTAGCTGACCGCAGATCTCCGCAGACGTATCGGAATTTCCCCCAATGCTCGAACATGAACGTCCACGTTGGGAACCTCATGTAGATATGCGAAAAGGTTCAGTCATTCAATGCGAGATCCCGCACCGTGTGAGATTCCTCAAGGAGGTGTATGCCCAGGGCAGGAGTATAGGAACTTGATATACGTGTGAATTGAGCAAAGCCTTCGACACAGAGATCCTCATCGATCTTTTCCTTGAGCTGTAGGAGTCGCTGCTGCATATCTAGGCAGGTGTGAGTATCTATCGCGTCAGATAAGTCTTTTTGGGCAAGACCATTCATGAGTGTCTAAGGAGAGGATCGCATGCCATTGTTACAGAGGACGAGCAATCTCGCTTCTTTCCTAAGCTGGCCAGGACTGAGGGCTGCCTTTGGGCTCTTATCTAGCGACGCCCGCCATACATGGGTTCAGACAGTTAATGCTCCACGCCTCAGTATGGCTCCTTTGGGCATGGTCTATCCATGGTTCTCATTCCCCTCCATTGAATATCTTGCTAGGCTTAGCTCGCCGGACATGCGCGTACTCGAGTTCGGATGTGGATATTCCACGATCTGGTGGGCGCAGCGAGTTTCCCAGGTAACCTCCATCGAACGCTCGTCTCATTGGATTACCGAAGTGAGACACGCACTCTCGAAGCATACAATGACGAATGTTGCCGTGATTCCTTTTTTGGAATTTGCAGCAACAACAGAGGAAGAGATCCAAGCGAGGGCCGACCCAACACGGCTTGCGTCGATCATTCAAAGATATGTTTCTGCAGGACAGGAAAAATCCGAACTATATGATGTTATTGTAGTCGATGACGTCTTCCGAAACGAAGCGGCGGCGGCAGCGATTGCCCAACTAAAGCCAGGGGGTATACTGGTTCTGGATGATTCGGAACGGCCACGCTATGGCCAAACCTGTGCGCTATTCAAGCGAATGGGTTGGAGTTTTGCAAGTTTCTACGGCGCAGTTCCCTACCACTTTCACGAAAAACAGACGACGATCTGGCATAAACCGATTCACGTATAAATCGGCGAGGCTAGAGGGGTGTGGGCGAGAGCAGGGAGTTGAGAATGGCCTCATCCGAAGCATAAAAGCCAGATGCCACGGCTGTTAGGTCGTAGTTCGTCTACAATCCAACCGCCTTCTTCTGTGAAAGCTAGAGCACCATACTGGAAGTGTTGTCCGAAGGATGAAGTTGTGAGTTATCTATCTTATGCGTGAGATGACATCCTGGGAGGCGAGATTCCTCTACACGATAGTGTTTCTTCCCGTTTTCGGACGGTCACTTTTCCCGATGGTTAGGGACAAGGAATCCATCACATTCCAATCTTCGTTTACAGACCCACAAATCATGGGAATCTACATGCTCATGGCGTATTGCCTCTACTGTTTGGTGAGGCAGCCAGGTTCACTCAGATATGCATTTACCTCACCGCTGTGGCCACTTACCGTTTTTACAGTAGTTGCCTTTGCATCAGCCATCCTGATTTCACGTGCACCTATGTATTCGCTTTGGAGAAGCGCAGAAACTAGCGTGGTCCTTTTGTGGGCGGCTCTTGTGTTCTCGCATTTGAAGCGGGAACAAGGCCCGATGAAACTCTTTGTTGCTTATTATGCGATGAGTGCAATCATGCTCGTAGCGGTTGTGGTTGCAGTGGCCATCGATCCACAGCACTCATGGATACATGAACAGCACAAAGTAGATCGGATAGAAACGAGTTCTGTTTTCATGATGGCAGCGAATACAATTGGTGTCATGGCTGCACTTTTAGCCTTAGCAACCCTCTCCCGCTTTATCTTGCTGGCAAAAGTGCGTTTCCTTGCCCTATCTCTGGTGACTCTAGCCATATGCTATGGAGCTCGATCACGCACCGGCTTCGTCGTGTTTGTGCTCGGTCTATTGGTTCTGACCGGCTTTCTCTTACAGATGCCTAGGAGACGTGTAATTGCTGGTATTGTAGGAGGTCTTGCGGGAGTTCTTATAGTTGGTCTTCTTCTTGTCAGCCCAGAGTTTACAGATTCTGTTACACACACATTTACCCGCGGCCATAGCGAGGCTAACATCAGGTCTTTAGATGGACGAGTTCCCCTGTGGACAGAAGGCCTGAAAGCTTTTGACCAATATCCTATTCTGGGGGCAGGGTATGGAACCTACCCCGTGCGGCTCATAGGCAGAGGCCATTTTCACAACATGTTTCTTGAGCTAGCGGTGACGACGGGTGTCTTGGGTCTTTTACCCATACTCATCCTGTTTGGAATAATCGGTACGCGCCTAGGAAGACTTCTCTTGCGCAACCATACTTATGACGGAGCGATATCGCAATCGATAGAATTACTCGATGCCCTACTAATAGCCACTGTCGTGATCATCTCTCAGATGACCACAGCCGCAGCAGCATATTATTCTTGGCAGATGATTGGAATTGTTGTACTGGCAGTTGGACTGTTTGTAATACCGGATACGCATGTAATTAAAGAGAGTGATACTACTTATACTCCACCAGTGGTTGCAACACAGTCAACGTCTACTTTGCAAAGTTATCGGAGCTCTGAGGTACAGAAGCACCCGATTATCCTATGATTGTCTAGACGGGTTCTGTCCCGCTTTGACGGATACATAATAGGCTGTTGACAAACTGACGTCTTGGAAGCCGATCGAATTTGCGACCGATCGCCGCCCACTAGGCGGGAATCGGAGCAGGATCGCCAGCCGCTTCAGATTCTGGAACCAGCCCATCAGATATGCCTCATCCGAACGTGGGTGAACCCTAGGCGACAAAATCGACTGAACTCCGTGTCTGATGGTAAACAGTTGTGCCGAGCAGGAATGTGCGTTTGTAAGTATTCTTCTACAGAGTTTGCTTTCTAATACACTCCCAATATGCTGGATTTGCTGGCTCATGAAGGATGCGGATGTTAGTGTACTCGGCATCGGAAGCAATGAGCACCTCGCCGGGATCATGAGACCATACCTCCTCTTCCATATTCGTTAGCCTTCTCAAGGGGTACACATTTCGATCTGCAAATAATCTGGAAAGTCGATTGTGCAAACTGAGCGATTAAGAGTCCAAGGGTTTCAACAGAGGTTATTGGGGTGTATTTCACAGGGAACAGTGAATGGCTCATTCTACTCGATCATGTCGCAAGCGGTCGTATCGGGGTCAAATTTTGTCGGAGGAATCATTGTTGCGAAGGCGACGGGGATATCTGATTTCGGGGTGTATTCATTAATTGCAACAACGGTACTAGCTTTGCAGGGAATTCAGCAGGCCTTGATCATCGGTCCAATGCTGTTCCTTTCAGAAGTTGGTGAAGGCAGCCAGGATCGATTCTCAAGATATTGTGTCCTGCAAGTAATACTTTCTGTGCCGCTTGCTATCAGCGCCGCAGTTGCCATTGAGGTGTTTTTGCACCAGTGGAGTGTTAGCCAGGTGCTCGGCATCGTAGGAGTTATCTTCTTCCTGCAGTTGCAAGAGCTCTTGAGGATGAAATTCTACATTGATCTGAGAGCGGAGAAGGTACTGGCTCTTGATATAACCAATCATGGCCTAAGGCTCACGCTATTGTTGTTCCTGTGGTGGCTCGAATTCTTATCAGTGTCTTCCGCATTTCTCGTGATGGCGTTTGCCGGTGGCGTAACCTGTCTTCGTGCCGTCAGGAATGTGGCACTACAACCATTTCGAACCTGTGTCGATGTTGCTGGAAGGAGTTTTCGGTATGGGCGGTGGCTCTTGTTAGAATCACTCGCGTATTACCTGTCTATTCCTTCGTATTTATATTTGTCGTCGGTTCTCCTATCGTATGAAGCAACGGGCGGCTTAAGCGCGGCAATCTCCCTGATGAATCTGCCGAATGCTCTTGTGCTAGGCGTGATGAACTTGGCAGTTCCGATGGCGCGACGAAAGCTCCTGGATGAGGGGTATGAAGCTTGGCGATCTCAGCTCATGGGCACCGGAACGATGGTGATCGTGACTAGTATATGTGTATATGTCGGCATTTCCTCAGTAGGATCTTCCTTGCTGGGCAAGGTCTATGGTTCCGAGTTCGAAAAATACGGAAACCTTTTGCCTATCGTCGGTGTGTGCTACTGCTTCTTGGCGGTGAATACGGTTTTGGCTGCTGCATTTCGAATCGCCCACGCACCAGAGGTAGGTGCTGTGACGAAACTGTGGTCCTCAGTCATTACGCTGTCTGTTGCCTATCCACTAATTACTCTATGGGAAGTTGAAGGAGCAGCAGCTGGGCTTGTTGTAACTTCGGCGACATGGGTGGTGATCTACATATTGTATATTTTCAGGGGAACCTTGGGAGCAGCGAAAGCTCTGGAGCAGAAATTCCAGACTTGATCGTGGTGCCTGTGCATATAGGAACTGAGCGGAGATGAACAAGAAATGTGTTTGGATCATTACGGTATTCGCGATGGTACATGTGTCCATTGGCGCTGCACAGGCTGCGGATGCGGATGTTTCCGAGGATGAGTTTTTAGAAACAATAATGAAAATATCTGGTGACAAAAGGGTAAAGATTGAAGAGGGAACAGCTCGGTTCATCGATAATGATGGAGAATGGAGCATTTTTGGAGCAACCCAGAAAAATGCCGTATCGTACGAACGTCCTGCAACATGGTCGCTTCTGCCTAATAAAACACATGAACTTCTTATTGTGGATGACCCGATCAGCGACACCCATATTCTGCCTTTTTCAGACCCGGTTCCTAACGTTCGGCCGGGTAATGACTTGGCTCTTGTTGCGGCCAGGGGCGAGGTTGAATCGGGAAGCTTTGTTTTGCGTTCAGGCAGCAATCCGCTTCGGAGAGTAACAGTTGAGGTCGATGATCTCATCTCGATTTCGGGTCAGGAGCAGATTGAAGCGACGAGTATCGATGTCAGTGTCGTGAAGTGTTGGTTTCAGGCAGGCGGTACGATAGACAGAACAGTGGGAGGGACAAAGCGCCTCGTGCCCGAGTTGCTTTTACACAATCCGGAACTGGTGCAAGTTGACTACGAGCATCAGGTGAATCTGGTGAAGAACCTTCCGTCGATTGAGGACAGCGAACGGCTGGTGGTGTTTGATCAACCAAAACAATTCAACCAACAATTCTGGATTACTCTCCATGTGCCGAAGCAAGCACTGCCTGGGTTCTACACCAGTAAGGTTCGCTTGTCCTTTGATGTGTCCTCGCGCCGTGAGACTCAGCAGTTCACGCTCCAACTGCAGGTTCTGCCATTCGAGCTTCCTGAGCCGATCATTGATTATGCAATGTTCTACAAAGGACAATTAAATTCCTTGGCGGCTACTCAAGTGTCAATTTACAACAAGTCGCCTGGACAGATGTTGGCTGAATTCAGAGACATGAGGGAGCATGGACTGACAAATGTGGCAATCGAGGATGATATTTCTTCAACGGGCCCAACAGCGAATTCTATTAAGAAAATGAAACAGACCGTTGCATTGATGCGGGAGGCGGGATTCAACAATACAAGGATGCTCTACGTAGATTGGGAACTGTGGGCCAGCGACAATCGCTCCCACTATACTCGGAAACTTCGCGACCTGCTCACTATCGCGAAGCAGAAGGGTTTCAACGAACTCTTTGCGTACAATCGTGATGAGCAGGAAGCTGAGGCATTGCTGAAGGGAAGGCTATCATTCGAGACAGCTCATGCGGAAGGCGTTAAAAATTTTGTCGCAACTTCCGGCAAGAGCATTCTGAAGCTGGCGGGATTGCTGGATGTCATTGTTCTACGCCGAAAAGATTGGCGTGATACCGACCTTGCCAGACAGGTTGGGATGGAGTCGTGGGCTTATGCCGATCCTCAAGGAGGAGAGGAACGACCATTTACCTATCGTAGCATCTACGGTGTAAGACTTTGGGCAGAAGGATTTGATGGTGCATGTGAGTATACATATCAGAGCGCTACGCGCAAGGAGCGCACTGGATGGAACGATTGGGGACATGATCGTTGGAGGCCGCACACCATGAGCTATGCAACTCGCACGCGACCTATACGGACGCTCCAGTGGGAAGGCTGGCGCGAAGGGGTCGACGATGTTCGCTATCTCACTATGCTACTGAAGTTTGATCCGCTGCCCGGTCGAAATGGAGCCGAATCTAGGAACGCGTATCTTCGTATGGCGGTCGGCATCGAAAGAAACGCGCATCCCTCAATTATGAGAAGGAAGGTTGCGGAGAGAATAGTTTTGAGTATCAACCGTAACTAGCACAAGCGACAGTCTGCGCTCCGGATTCCTCAAAAAAGCTGAAACTGATGGCACTTTCGGAAGTGCCGATGAAAAGGGCCTGTAAGTATCGGTGTGATCACTGTCGCTGCAGTCAAGGAAATACAGCCAGCGGCTGGGGAAAAGGTATCGGAGAATGCCCACCACTGATGGAAAGAGAACCGAGAGATTAAAGATACTTGTATCCTCTTATGCCTGTGACCCAAGGATGGGTTCAGAGCCTGGGATGGGGGGAAACTGGGTACTGCAATTGGCACAGCATCACGACCTGTGGGTCTTGACCGAAGAACGTTTTGCGAAAACCTTATTGGAATATCTTGAAGATCACCGTCCTGAAATGAAACATGCGATTCATGTGTTTGGTATCTCTCGTCACCGTATCAGCTGGGGTGAAAAGTTGTGGGAGGCTCCCTTCTATTACTGGACATATCGTTCCTGGCAAAAGAATGCCTATAGGAAGGCCCAAGAGTTATTTCGGCAAGTGAATTTCGATCTGGTTCATCAGCTCAACATGATTGGTTATCGAGAGCCAGGCTATTTATGGAAACTGCCGATGCCGTTTATATGGGGACCGATAGGTGGTCATGCTCAAATGCCATGGAGGTTCGTTTGTTCGCTAGGCATGCAAGGAGCGATGCAGTGCGGGGTGCGTAACATATTGAATTGGATCCAAATGCGCATCAGTTGCCGTGTTCGGAAAGCAATTAAACGCGCGGACGTACTGGTTGCTGCGACCGACGTGGATGCACGTGCTGTTGAGAAGATTCATCGACGAAATGCAGCACTGCTCAATGAGCAGGGTGCGTCTCCTTGTGTAAAAGAGCGGAAAGAACGGAGGCAAGATAGCAACGTGCTGCGTGTCGTATGGTGCGGACTGTTCGTTGCACGCAAATCACTTCATCTTGGATTAGATGCGGTGCATAAAGCGAGGCGTAAGATTCAGCTTGAGTTGCACGTCGTTGGTGATGGCGATCGTGCTCGACATTGGAAACGAATCGCGAGGGATCACAGTCTTCACGATATATGTCATTGGCATGGCAAATTGCCGCGTAATGAGGTGTTGAATGTTATGGCAATGTGCGATGTGATGTTATTTACGAGTCTTCAAGAAGGGACTCCGGCTGTGGTTCTGGAAGCTATTCAGCTTGGTCTTCCAGTCATCTGTCATAACGCATGTGGATTTGGCGCTGTCATCAACGATGCTTGCGGTATAAAAATACCCGTGATAGATCCAAGACGAAGCGTCGAAGGGATGGCCCACGCGTTGATTAGGCTAGGTGCCGAATCCGAACTGCTTGAAAGGCTTTCAGAAGGTGCAATCCAACGAGCCCGTGAACTGGCATGGGAGCGCAGGACGGAGGAGATGTTACTTCTCTACAAGGAAGCCATTTGTTTGCATAATGCAAAATGTGAGAAGTAGTAGTTTTGGGCGTGTGTGTCGGTGGCAGCTCCTCCGCCCCACGATTTCCTTGGACACACATTTGGGGCATACTGCCCCTCATTGATGGAGGTGTTCATGGCGAAATCGAAGGCGGAACGAGGCCGCTTCTCCTCGCACAAAAAGATGGATGCCGTGCTTCGGGTGCTGCGCG
>PHGD01000163.1 GCA_011090425.1 Nitrospira sp. LK70
TTCAGATATTGGGTTTGTTCTCACTATTCTGGTTTTCTGGGGTACCGTTCCCTTGCGGCTGGCCCTTTGACTTCTCCAACTCGTCCTTCGCCTCGGCGAGCAGATCCTTGAACTGTTCGCCCGCTTCAGAAGCATATTCTGAAACTGCATCAGCCAGAACGATCCCGCCCTTGATCAATTCCTTGGCGATGGGACGGAAAATAGCTCCAATCCCTGAAATAATTCGTTCCACGGCTGACCTCCTTGTCGGACTATCGGTGGGAACTACCCTGCCCTATCATGACCGCTTCACCTACAGCCGCCGATACGCCGCTGCGACAAAACCCACTTCCAGGTTTTACAGGTTTTAAAAGAATCAACGACACCATTGCCAAAAATGACAGGCTCACTACAACTTGCGTTGCATCTGCCCTACGACACCACAGGACGCACGGTTTCCCCGGCCGCGGGTTTTGCCAGTTCATTCTTGGCTTCAGTCACAATATCACTGAAATACCCGCCCGTTCCTGAGAACAAGTTGGAGGCGCCTTCCTGGATCATGATCCCGCCCTTGATGACTTCTTTGGTCACCCCCCGCAGCACCGTCCCTGTGCCTGATACAAGGCTCGTAACCACCGGCGTGGCAACCACACCGACCACAAAACCGACGACTCCGCCGATAATAGCTTCCACGGTTCCCTCCTTGTGTATTGTGCATGAGGTAATTTATCGTAATTGAATAACCCCACGAATGGCCCTCATGGCCCTATCGTTCGGTAGAATGGCAATGGTGTTATATAGACCACTGGGATTGGAACAGTCAAGATGGAGTGACGGGGAAAAACCAACTTCCTTCAAAGCGTAACCGATCCCCGATTGCCTCGCTGGACCGGGTCAGCTACAATCTGCTCGCCTCACCTTTTCGATGCACCGAGAATTCTGTGAGTCCCTCAAAGCCTGATGCGCCTCATTGCGATCATCAACCAGAAGGGCGGGAGCGGGAAGACGACCACGACGGTCAATCTGGCGGCCGCGCTGGCAGAGCAAGGGCGGCGCGTGCTCGTCCTGGATCTCGATCCTCAGGCCTCCGCATCGAGCTGGCTCGGAGTGAAAGAGGGCGGACGGGGGCTCTCGGACGTTCTGACGAACCGCCTCCCGCTGGCCGAACTGGTTCAATCCACGTCCGCAGACGGCGTCGACATCATCCCCTCTTCCTCCTGGCTGATCGGAGCAGAGAAAGCGCTTGCCGGCGAAGTGGGTGCTGAAGCGATTCTACGGCAACGGCTCGGCGCGCTCAAAGGGGCTTGGCGGTACATCCTGATTGATTGCCCTCCGACGCTTGGATTCCTCACCGTCAATGCGCTGGCAGCGGCCCGGGAACTGTTGGTGCCGGTGGAGAGCCATGTCATGGCTCTGGGTGGACTGGCCCATATCCTGGAAACCCTCGAGCTCGTCAAGGAGCGTCTCAATTCCGAGATTACTCTGGCAGGCATTGTCGCCTGCCGCGTCGATTTGAGAACCCGCCATGCTCAGGAGGTAGTCGAGCAGCTAAGAGGTCGCTTTGGACCGCTGGTATACAACACGCTGATCTGGGAGAATGTACGTCTTGCCGAATGTCCTTCGTTCGGCCAACCGATCACACGATACGATTCAGCTTGCAATGGAGCCGAAGACTATCGCCGGCTTGCGACTGAAGTCATTCGACAAGAGCCTGTATCCAAACCGTAACTCCGAGCAAAGGAGCAGATCACCGGAACAAGGAGAGGTCTGATGGCAAAGCGAAAGACGATCCGAGCCAACCCACTGGACAGCCTGATCCCCGACCCTGAACGCCCCTTGGAGCACTCATCCAACAGGAGCGTCTCTCCACCGGCGGGGAGGAAGGCCAAGCCGCTCGCTCAGCCGATCCAGGCACAAATAAAGACTGCCGACATGCCACGATCAATCGAACCTCAGACGCCCCCGCAGAGCACCGACCTGATGCACCGTATCGAGTCCCTGGAACAGCAGAGTTGTTATCTCGGATGGCTCGCGGGTGGAGCCATTCTCCTTGCGCTGTTGCTGTAGCATGGAAACAACAGGTTGTCGCTTCATCTCATCGTGTCATCGTACGGGAAGAAAGAAGAACCCGATCGCGAACATCACGTAGACGGCCATCAACATCACGCCCTCCATCCAGTGACATTCTCCATCGGAGGTCAGCCGACTGACGATGGCGACAGCCAGCACGATCGCGATGATCTCAAAGAAGGTGAAGTGAAGATCCATGGGCCGCCCCAGGAAATAACCCACGAATACGAGCATCGGGGCCACGAACAACGCCACCTGCGTGCTGGCCCCGACGGCGATACCGAAGGATAAATCCATCTGGTTCTTTCGTGCGAACCCCACGGCATTCATCGCCTCCGCGGCATTACCGACCAATGCGAGAAAAATGATCCCGGCGAAGACCGGGGTGAAGCCGAGCGATTCGGAGGCCGGCTCGATGGCCCCGACGAGGATTTCGCTCACTACGGCGATCACGACGGTGACAGCGGTCAGCACGCCGATGGCTTTCCCTTTGCTCCAATGGGCTTCATGCGAGGTTCCATGCGACTCCTCCGCACCGGACCTGTCGGGATCCTTCTGGATGAGTTGCCGATGCGTCTTGAGGGTAAACACGAGACTCAGGATGTAGGTGACAAAGAGAACGATCGAAATCTCCAGGCTCACCGTGCGCACCTGACCGCTTGCGAAATGAAACATCGCCGGAATCAGGAGTCCTATCGAGGCCACGAACATGAGGCCTCCACTCATGCCGGCAACCGTCCTGTTGAAGTGCTGACCTTGCCGGCCCCAGCCACCAACGATCATCGACAGGCCGAGCGAAAACAGCGTATTCCCCAGGATGGACCCGGTGATCGAGGCCTTGACCACATCGATCAAGCCTTCCTTGAGGGCGAAGCCGGCGATGATCAACTCCGGCGCGTTGCCGAGGGAGGCGCTCAACAGTCCACCGATCGTGGCTCCCACATAGTTCGAGAGTTGCTCCGTCGCACGGCCCATGAGGCCGGCCAGCGGGATAATGGCAAGAGCGGAGACCAAAAAGACGGCGATCGGGCTCGCCTCATACCAATCCAACGCGATGGCGATGGGAATACAGATCAGCAGAAGGTTCAGGCTCATTACCAATCTCCTCCTCGCGTCAAAAGTTGATCGTGCGTCCGGTGTCCCGTTCGAGGCGGAACAGTGATTCGTAGTAGCCGAACAGGGCATCCAGATGATTGATTTCTGTTTCCCCATAGGAGCGGCGTGCGCTTTCCAAGTCGAGGATTCCGACTTCCTTTTTCGAATAACCCTCTTGAGCGGCCTGAAAGACCATGGAAGAGTGCTCGATTGCTCCATTGGTCGCATCGACCAGTTTCCTGGCGTGCAAAAACCTTCGGTATGAGACGCTGACCTCGTTCTGGATCAGCACCGTCGCCTTGTCCACTTCGGTTTGGGCCGCCCTGATGGCCACCTCAGCCTCGACAATCCCTCCTTGATTCCTATCGAAGACCGGAAGCGGCACGCTGAAACCGATGCCCCACTGTTGCTGGTTGTCCGGACCGTGAGGACCCTGGACCATGTATCCCAGCTGTGCCGTCACGTTGGGATAGGGAATCACTCGTGCCAGTTTCAGCTCGGTTTTTCGTTTGTCGAGGACGATCCGGCGGGCCCGGATGTCCGGACGGTTTTCCACCGCATAGCTCACGAGTTCAGCGAGCTTTAGCTCCTTTGGGTAGAATATGAGGGGTGTTTCCAGTTCGATTTCGACATCCGGGGACAGCCTTAAGAGGACCCGGAGGTCGCCTGAGGCGTCTTCGACGGCTTGCAGATCCTTGAGCACTTCCGCTTCCGTGTTGACGGTCAGCAGACCCAACCTCACCCGATCGATGTCGGAATCTGACCTCCTGCCGGACGATTGAAACGATTTCGAAAGAATGTCCAGCGCCTTTTGGTCGATAGCCAGGTGGCCACGCTGTCGCTGGAGATTAAAATAGCTGTCCTTGAGCACAAACACCAGTTGCCGAACCACATCTTCGAATCCTGCCTCTACGGATGAGGCCTCCAAGTCGGCAGCCTTGATTCTGTAGCCTCTCTTTCCGGCCACTTCGAACAGTTGACTCACAGACGGACCGACCATTCCGCAATTGGTCAGGTTGCATCCTTGAGTATAGGCACTCAGGGTGTTGACGTTGAGCGTGGGATTGGGAAAGAGCCGGGCGGTGATTTGGCGGCCTTTGGCCGCATCAATTCCGTAATGTGCCAGTAGGAGGTCCAAGTTCTGTTTCAGGAACAAGCTCATGGTTTCGTCCACTGTGAGCTTCTGGACGGCTGGTCCCGGACGAAGGGGTTCGACTTTGGGTATCGTCTCACGCTTGAAGAACCCGTCCCCAAACAACCCTCTTTGGATTTGTGACAGCCAGTCTTCGACGGCTGAGGGGACAAAAGGGATATCGGGTATCTGCGCCTGTCCGTTGGTTGCCGGTATGAGGCATGCCAGTACAGTCACCAATGCGAGTGCCGCCCGAGAGGCCGCGCGTCGGACAACCCATCTGCCTGATACGCGATGCAGGGCCATCATTTATTCACCTCCCTGATACAAGAGTCGTCAGGAACACCCGCGCGACCTCGACAACGGGCGCGAGCATAGGATAAGAATGGCGGCCGGCGGTCGCGAGGCAACCGGAGCGATCGCGCGCGATTGGAGAAACCATGAAACTGTTCGGGCGCGTTAATGAAGTCACCGATCTCACGGCGTTTGTCGAGTATTGTTCGGACGGTGATCCTGCTCGTCTGAACGGATTGAAGCAGCCGTTGTGCAATGCGCGCGCGAGGATTTGCCGGACGGACGGGTGCTCATCGAGACAGTCACGGACAGGACCGGTAATTTTCAACTTGATGTTTTAACCCCTTCGGACGAGCCATTGTTTCTCATGATCGGCGCCGGCCGGGACGCCGCGGCATCCGGCGTGGAACAGCATCAGGCCGGCTGTTGGTACCGTTCCGCAAGTTTTGTTGCTGACGCGATGGATGATCAGCCACGGGAAATCGATGTCACTCGCACCATCATTCCGACTACATCCGGCTTCAACGGCGCTGACTTGTCAACGCTCCTCGCCCGTACAAAGGCAAAAGAAGCTGACCTTGAGTGGATTCGCGGCACCATCGCTGCGGCGAGCGTCGCACTCGAATGCGGCGGCAAAGGAGCGCGCGCGTCCGGCAAGCTGGTTCTTAAACCTGACATGTCTGGTGACCTCTCCAAGGTCCTGGCCCATTCCATAGAACATTTTCGTTTGGATTTACCCGGCCCATCCTGGTTGGTCGGTCTTGTGGTATCGCGAGACAAGATCGAGGCCTCCATCAACGGCGGACTGCGTGAACTTGCCGCCCAAATCGAGGCAAAACTCAAACTGAGCGCGCTTCATGCTTTTGCCGAACACCTTGGGTCGGTTGACCGACGACCTGCCACCACACTGGCGCAGGAAGCGACCTTGTCTTTCCTTGTCCTGCACTTCTCGGCACCTGGACCTTCGGACACCGATCACACCATTACTGCCGAAGCCTGCCTCGGATATCCTAAAAACCTCGTCCGCCATGTCACCTAAGCGGATTACGCATGCACCGACCCTCCGAGTCGGGTCATTCGGCAGTTCAACGAGGGCGAGTCTATATCATGAGACCGGATGACTTCCAAGCAAGATCGTTCTCTCCTTGCCTGTTTCCAATCGAAAGAGTCGCGTCTTCCTTCCCTCTGGAACCGGCAAGAGCGATAGGAAAATCACCACCGCTTGACATCCACAGCTGTACGATTTAATCTTACAGGCATGAGAGACACGCTCACCATCAGCCTTCCCGTCAAGACCAAGCGGCTCCTGGAGCGGGCCGCAAGCGAGAGCGGCCTAACCACGAGCGAATATGTTCGTCTCGCCATCTTTCGCAAGCTCT
>PHGD01000164.1 GCA_011090425.1 Nitrospira sp. LK70
AGGATTGAATAACAAGATTCGCGTGATTCAACGGCGCGCCTACGGCTATCGGGATGAGGAGTACCTGCGGCTCAAGATTCTCACCGCCTTCTTGCCTCGGAAATGAGCAGTATTCACCCACACGAATCTGCGTTGAGCCTCTTTCTTGTTACCGAGAGCGAAGCGCTCGCCTACCACTACGAACTCGCGTTGCAGGCAAACGGTGGTGATCTCACCCCGGATCCACGGATTGCCCACAGCTTCACGCTCAGTGTCAATGAGTATGGGGACCCACAGCAAACCGTCGCCGTCGGCTACCCCCGTCTTGGCCAACGTCAGGACGTGAGCGTGCCAGCAGGGGCTCAAGCGCTCATCTCGCAGGTTCAGTCGGAGGTGCATGTCACCTATACCGAACTCCATTACACCGATCGTATCGTGTACAGCAATCGTCTCGTTGAGACGGACACACATCGCCAGCCCGTCTCCTGTGAAGTTGTCATCTATGAACTGACAGGCCTGGCACACATGAGAGGGACCTATTTCACCCTCAAGGACCTACGCGGATATGCCTTCAGCGCCACCTATCCTCCTACGGTGGAACCGGGCAAGCTTCCAATCCCCGTTGTGCGGCTGGAATATCATCAACAGTCCCCCGCCAACGTTGTCGCGATGCGACTGATTGACCATACCCGCACGTTATATTTTGCGGATGATCTGAAAACTCCATTGCCGCTCGGTCAGCTTTCTGCCCTCGGACTTGTGTATGAACAGTACAAGCTGGCTCTGACCCACTCGTTGCTGAGCCATGTCTTTGGAAAGAAATTGACTCAGGCAATGAACAAACCATGAAGTGACATGATATGGCATTTCAGATTCTGATTGACGCAAGGCCGCTTTCG
Source organism: Nitrospira sp. LK70 (assembly GCA_011090425.1). Taxonomy (GTDB): domain Bacteria; phylum Nitrospirota; class Nitrospiria; order Nitrospirales; family Nitrospiraceae; genus Nitrospira_D. The sequence goes on from PHGD01000164.1 coordinate 879, forward strand.
CATCCGCGGTTTCTGATTCCAGGCGTCACAGCCGACTGGGTCGACACGAAGACCGGGCCCTCCTCACTCCAGATGGAGCCGGGGACCTATACCATCTCTATTGCTCCTGAGCAGGGACTGGAATTTACCGTGACCCCGCAGGGGCTTATCGATTACGACCCGGTGTTGGACGTCCCTCCAGGGATGGACAAAGGCGTCTTTCGCGGGCGGGGGACCGCGACGTTAACGCTGGTGGGGTATGCGATCACGCTTGATGCCACGCAGGTGGCACATCCGACGTGTGCCATTCCCAATGTGATGGTGGGCTGGCCCAGCACCCGGGAGCGCATTGCGCTGCGGATGCTGCCAGGCGCGTATTTTTTGCACCATGCCCCTGAGCAATTCACGCCGTTTGCGATTGCGGCAGAGGAGCGAACCACCCCGGAGGGCACGCACATTCCACGGGGCAGCGTCGACTATGACAGTGCCCTGGATACGCCAGCGGCAAGTAGTCAAGGGATCTTTCGCGGGCGGGGGACCGCGACGTTAACGCTGGTGGGATATGCGATCACGCTCGATGCCACACAGGTGGCACATCCCACGGTGATCATTCCCTACGTGACGGACGACTGGCGCAGCACCCGGGAGCGCATTGCGCTGCGGATGCTGCCGGGGGCCTATTTTCTATACCACGCCCCTGAGCAAGCCACGCCGTTTGCAATTGCGGCAGAAGAGCGAACCACCCCAGAGGGCACCCACATCCCACGGGGCAGCGTCGACTATGAACCGACGTTCGACGTGAGTATAGGTGGATTTTTCCAAGGGCGCGGCACCGCGACGCTCCACGCCTTGGGCTACGTGATCCTCTTCGATGTATCCGAATACCAGGGGATCGGAATCTCTCTCGACCCCACAGGCGTCACGCTGGATACAACCACTTCCCACATACAAACCGTCCGATTGCTACCGGAACGGGATCTGTCGTTACTCATTCACAGTGATCCGCTACTCTCAGTCCGGTTTGTCGTGGAAAACAATGGGGCGATTACCCTGAAAGAGCCTTATCTGTTCGTCGAGTTGGATTCACAGAACAATCACCCGCTCATTCGGCTTATACAGATTCCTGAAGCAGGAACAGTCCTCGCTGCACTCAAGGCGGCAGCCACGAGTGGGTACCTCAGTGGAAAGGATCTTGCCCAGCGTTTTCCCAATATTGATACGGCCGGTCAATATTGGATCCCGTCTGGAACCGCCGGATTTGACGATGATGCGGCACAGCATTTTTATCTTCCCGAACGCTACACAGATCCCTTTGGCCAGGTCACCCACCTCAAGTACGATGAACGGGATCTCTACGTGGCCTCCAGCACGGACGCACTGGGTAACCACAGTGAGGTCACAACGTTTGATTTCCGGGTGCTGGCGCCGCGCGAGGTCAAGGATCCAAATGGTAACCTGACCGAAGCCTATTTCGATCCCCTCGGCATGGTGGCGGCCGTAGCCGCAAGAGGCAAAGGCGCGGAAGGGGACAACCTGGATGGCTTCGCGAGTGATGGGGTCAACCCAACGCAGAGGGAGTTGGAAGCTTTCTTCACGGGTCCCACGTTTGACAAATCAGCGGCCATCCGCTGGCTGGGGAACGCGACGGCTCGCCATCTGTACTACTTTGGGGAAACCACCGACAGCACGGGGCACATCACGTGGGGGCAGCATCCAGCCGCAGCCTGCGGTGTCCTGCAGGAACAACACGTGGCTCAACAGGTCAGAGATGGCAACAGTCGCATTCAGGTGGGGTTTGAATACTCGGATGGGATGGGCACTGTCCTCGTCAAGAAAGGCCAGGCCGAGCCTGAGACCAATACTGGCCCCCTTCGTTGGGTTGCCAATGGCAAAACCATCCTCAACAACAAAGGCAAACCAGTCAAACAGTATGAGCCCTACTTCAGCGAGAGTGGGCACCGTTTCGAAGAGCCGCGTGAAGCCGGTGTCACCCCGCTCCTGTACTACGATGCGGCGGGGCGCCTCATCCGAACCGAACTGCCGGATGGCGCCGTGAGCCGAGTGGAATTCTCTCCATGGTACGTCACCAGCTTCGATCCGAACGACACCGCCTATGATCCCGTGGGCAGTCAGCACAGCGACTGGTATCAGCGTCGGACAGATCCTGCGCATCCACGTTTTGGTGAGTTCAATACTGTAGAGGACCACCGTGCCGCCGAGCTCATCAAAGTGCATGCGAATACGCCATCCCAGGTCTTTCTGGACAGTGTAGGCCGCGACGTCGTCAGCGTGGCCCACAATACATTTGCCTATCCGAACGGCGGTTCCACGGGTGACGAGAAGCACGTGACCTTCACCAAGCTCGACGCCGAAGGTAAGCCGCTCTGGATCCGAGATGCAAGGGGCAATCTCGTCATGCAATACATCACGCCGCCGGTGGCAAACAATGCGCCCATCGATCCGGTGACGGCGTTCGTTCCCTGTTACGACATCGCCGGCAATCTGCTCTTCCAACACAGTATGGATGCAGGCGACCGCTGGATGCTCAACGATGCTGTCTGGAAGTCCATGTTTGCCTGGGATGTCAACGAGCGACGTGAGCCTGACGGAACCACAGTCATAGAAAATCGTCTGTTCAACACGACATACGACCAACTCCATCGCCCGATTGAACAGTGGCTATCGATCAACAATGGCCCAGCCCAGATGATTGAACGGTTTATCTATGGCGAAGGAGCTGCGAACGAGACACGCAACTTGAGAGGGAAGCTTCGGGAACATTTTGATCAAAGAAGGAGAATTAAGGGGTCGTGTGTCTTTTCTGTCTCGGCGAATGAGAAGTCCATCGCAGATCAACACATTGAGGAGTGAGGCCGACAAGCACGCCGAGTGGGAATTCGTGACAGGCTCTTGAGCACAATTACAGGGAGTTTAGGCGGTCACACGTACGTTGTCATGCAGAAACTCCGGCGAGAAATCGGCGCCGTTGGGCCACACCAGCGTATGGAGATCGGGATCGATATGAGGGAAAGTAACGATGGGCCAGGGAGGTCTTTTCGAGGGACGATTTTCAAAGGGATGTGGGATCGTGCGAATGCAAAAGAAAAGTTCTGGCGCTTCCTTAAACAGCGTGGCAAGCGGCAGGGTCAGGGTCGGCAGCAGTGGCGTGGTGAGCAGCTCTTGGGCTTCCAGGCTCAGGACCGCAGCTTGGCCATAGCAGCCGTTTACCAGGCGATAGATTTTGATTTGATCCAGTGCAGGGTCGATGATCCAATATTCAGGGATACCGTAATGCTCGTACCGTTGGCGCTTGATTGTTTCGTCCAGTTTTCGGTTGCCTTCGGACAGAATTTCAACGACCAGGGTTGGAATCCCATGGCTGCATAGGATACAGCAGTGTCATTCTTATGGAGGACGCCCAGGTCGGTTCGATTGAACATCACGATGGATGACGACGTCTATGAGCGGCTGAAAAAGAAGTGCCTCCCCAAAAGCTCAGTGCCTTTATTTCAGGAGCCGTTCAGGCGAAGCTTCATCCGGATACCAAGACGTTGGATGGCGCCTATCGGGCTGCGAGCAAGGAGCAGTGGAGAGGAAGCCTTGCTGACGATTGGAAACACATTGATAAAGGATGGCTCACGTGAGGCAGACTGCTAAAGGTTTAGGACAATACCTCCAGGAGCTCAACGTCTTTCTTGAGCAGTTGGTTGATAAGTTTTGTGACCGGTTTGCCGGTCTTCCTGGCAATGCGTTCGAGTCGTTTGCGAATCTCGCTGTCCACGTAGACCGGGAGCTGTAACTCGGCCCCTTTTCTGAAAAACTTCCCCCGAACCGCTCGAGAGAAATCATATTCACGTTTCATTGTGAGCCCCTCCGATATTGCTTCGCTTCGTCCCTCGTTGCTTTACGCGCTGAAATCAATCGAACAACAGCACTATCGATTCCTGTTTCAGTGAATGTGTGACAGGCGACAACAATAGTGCCGGTATGATCAAGGCCCATCGTAATCCAACGATCTTCTTGCTCGCTATGTTCCTCGTCGAATTCAGAAAGGGTATCGGGATCCTGAAAAATCGTAGCTGCCCGCTCAAATGCGATTCCATGTTTTCGAAGGTTCTGCCTGGCTTTCGAGCCATCCCATTCAAAGCGATACAGAAACGGTTCGATCACAGACTCATTATTTCACAGTGAGCTTCTTGCGCCAAGCAAAGAATGCACCAAATGAACAGCCATGGCTGTGAGGGCGTTTATTTGAACAGCGTGGCGAGCGGCAGGCTCAGGGTCGGCAACAGTGGTGTGGTGAGCAGTTCTTGAGCTTCGAGGCTTAGGACCGAGGCTTGGCCATAACGGCCGCTTACTAGGCGATAGATTTTGACCTGATCCAATGCCGGGTCGATGATCCAATATTCCGGGATGCCGTAATGCTCGTACCGTTGGCGTTTGATCGTTTCGTCCAGTTTTCGGTTGCCTTCGGACAGAATTTCAACGACCAAGGTCGGAATCCCACGGATGTTCGCCTCGGTCACGATTGCGGCTTGTGCCGTGGCGACAAAAATCAGATCGGGCTGCACGACATCGAAGTCGGAGAGAACGACATCGCACGGTGCGACGAAGATTTCTCCCAGCCGATGCTCTTGAAGAAAACGGTGCAGCGCATGGGACAACCTCAGAGAAATACGTTGATGCTTAGTGCTGGGCGACGGCGACATGACATGCTCCCCATCGATCAACTCATGGCGTTTCCCATCATCCGGGATAAGCCGGTAGTCTTCGTACGTCAGTCTCAGATGACCGGTCTGGGTTGCCATATGCACCTCGCGCCCTCGTTCAACTCGCAGGTTGGTCAACCTTAACAATGGCCTGGACAAATCGCAAGGTTCGCTAAAGAATGGAATGCAATGATCACACTACCAATCCATCATCCCTTTCCACAAGCCGCCTCCCACAAGCCTTGATTGAGTGTTCCTGGTGCAATGGCAACCCAGTGGCCTTCGCTCGTGTAGCCACCGCCACCGATCACTTCGCCTGTTCCCATGTGGCCGTAGAAGTCCGTGGCCGCCAGCGTCCGAACC
>PHGD01000165.1 GCA_011090425.1 Nitrospira sp. LK70
CACATGGCTGATGGCGATGGTCATGATCTTGGTCGCGTCCCGCCGCCCCTGGCTCTCCGAGGCCTTAGCCACTTCGTCATAACTGATGAATTTCGCCATCCCCTTGTCCGCACACACTTTCGTCAACGCCGCCGTCAACGTCGTTTTCCCATGGTCCACGTGCCCGATCGTCCCGATGTTCACGTGCGGCTTCTTCCGCTCGTATTTCGCCTTCGCCATATGTCACCCCTCTTTATCTCTCCGCCGCACATTCGGAGACGGCAGCATGAGCAAGCTTCGTCAATCCAAGAACTCGCACTTGAGACCATTATCCAGTCACCGGGAGCAATCCTATTGGTTCCGGGTCTGGTCAAGCCCTAGATTCATGACTAGACACTTGAGGTGCCTATCCCGTCGCGCATCATAAGAAACGCTTCGGATCGAGCAAACTCTGTTTGGAGCCCACGACGCGGATCGAACGCGTGACCTCGTCCTTACCAAGGACGTGCTCTACCAACTGAGCTACGTGGGCGTTCAACACTGTTGACCTTCTCCCGTCGCGCCCCATTCTCTAGCGCTCCGGGTCGAGCAAGCTCGGTTTGGAGCGGGCGATGGGATTTGAACCCACGACAGCCAGCTTGGAAGGCTGGAACTCTACCACTGAGCTACGCCCGCCTCTCTTTAGCATTGACGTGTTGAGTGCTGAGGCTTGAATTCGTGAACAGTTTTCGCACTCAGGACTCAACACTCCCTACTCAGCACTTACCTGCTCTGTTTGGTGGGCAGGCAAGGATTCGAACCTTGGAAGACATAAGCCAGCAGATTTACAGTCTGCCCCCTTTGGCCACTTGGGTACCTGCCCGCGATGTGTCATTGTTCTATACAAACCAAATTGCAGCACACGTAGCGGACGCTCTCGGCGGTCAACCGCTCAACAAAGACAAATGGGCCTACGCGCGCACCGCTTTCTTCCTCAATCCTCCAAAGATTGATTCGTTGAAGTGCTCGGATAGGCTAGATCACGAAATGCTGGATTCTATTGATGAACTTCCGTCATGTCAAGAGGGCAATTTAGCTCATGTCCTTTTTGAATCGCCCCTCCCTTGAGAATCTAACAGGCAGATGGCCGAGATGATTCAAATGACGCTTCGATTCTCTCAATAAAATTGCGTTGAAAACCCAGGACTTGTTTCATTAAAGTCACGGCTTCTTTCAACGTCAATTGCGATGGTTTGGCCAAATATCGCTTCTGAGCGATGCGCCGTTCGTCTGGATCTTCCGGAACATAATACCCTCGAAACTCCCCATTCTCGAATGCCGTTTTGAATCGCCCTATCCATTGATCGCGTTGCTCCCGCTCGTGAACCATTGATTTCCCGGTCCTGCGCCGCACTTCAAGCTGATTCCAGACCGCCCAGCCGATAAAGACCGCCCATGTTTCGTTCAGCGCTTCCCACGATTCTGCCTGCGTCAAATAGCGTGATTCCGTATCATCCTTTCGCAGAGCAATCGGGGCGATCTCCACCTCTGCGTAGCGACAGGCTTGCTGCTCTCTCGCAAAATGCAGAAGCGTTTCTGAACGGTGACCGATCTCGCCGGAGGGCGCTTCAACCGCTTCGAGGTAATCCATATAGGCATGGAATAGCTCATGGTACAGCACTTCCAATTCCTTGTGTGTCAGCTTGCCGAGAGGCCTGAGCGTCCTTCCGGCAGCGTTGAAGGACAACGAACGATTGAGAACCATCCGATGTTCGCCGGGATGGTACTCGGCGGCGTAGGTCCGAAGATCATCGAAGTCAAAATGGATAAAGTCCGATGGGAGCGTCTTCAGAAACCTCGTCGGTAACTGTAAACGTTCCGCCTCGGCAAGAAGACGCGCCCACATTTGTCCTGCACCAGCGTCTTCATGGAGGGATGCACCGGCGATCTCGGCGGAAAAGGATGTGCCGGACCAGCAGCACCACAGTAGGAACAATCGGATTGCGAGGTGACTCATACAGGCGTGAAGAACGATGGGCGACCAACGAACCGCGATCAATAATACGGTTCTCGTGCAGTCCCCCAGTCTTCTCGTCCACCTTCCTCTACCAAGGCCAGTGTATCAAGAAGGTCCGAGGACACATGGTCCAAGAACCGTGACGGCTTCGAAAGCAACATCCCGCTGGTCTTGTCATATACATTGACAGGGTACGTTAAAAACAAATGTCGCTTGGCCCGGGTGACAGACACGTAGAATAACCGCCGCTCTTCTTCCAATTCATCCTCCGCGAGAAACGAATAGGCGGATGGAAACCTGCCGTCCACCACCCAAATCACAAAGACGCATTGCCACTCCAATCCCTTCGCGGAATGAATCGTCGAGAGCACCAGCCGTTCATCCTCCCGATCGGACGCCTCCACATCCACTGCGCTGCCGTCCGGCGGCTCCAGCGCCAGATCAGCGAGAAACTCGTCGATGCCGGCGTAATTCTCAGCGATCGTGTGCAGATGATCGAGATCCCTCGTGCGCTTCGGGTAGTCGTCGTACTGTTCCTTGAGAATCGGAAGGTAGTACTCATAGATATGATTGACCTGTTCGGCTGGTGGTCGCTCATCCGACCCGGCTAGACCTTCCAGCGTATTGGCCAGGTTCTTGAGCCCTTGCCCAGAACGGCCGCTCACCCCACGCAGGACGCCGAATGGTCGCTCAGCCTTCATGATCGCTGCGAGTAAGTCTTGAGCCTTTTTCGGCCCTACACCTTCCACCAGCATCAGCACGCGATGCCAGCTGACCGTATCAAGCGGGTTGGCAACGACCCGCACATGTGCCAGCAGATCCTTGACATGGGCCGTCTCGATAAACTTTACCCCACCGCGCTTGATGAAGGGCAACCCCTTGCGGGAGAGCTCGATCTCCAGATCAAATGAATGGAAGCTCGAACGAAACAGGACTGCGACCTCATCCAGCGGCACACCTTCTTCCCGAAGCTCCAGAATCTTCTGCGCGATGAAGCGCGACTGCGCATTTTCCCCGGCTGCTTCTACCAGAGCAGGCAGTGGTCCATCCATCTTTCTCGTAAAAAGACGCTTCGTATACTTCTCCGCCGCCTCCTCGATAATGCAGTTGGCCAAATTCAAGATCGGCTGGGTGCTGCGATAATTTTCCTCGAGTTTATAGATCGTGGTGCCGGGGAACAGCACCGGAAAATCCATGATGTTCTTAAAGGTCGCGCCTCGAAACGCATAGATCGATTGAGAATCGTCACCGACCACCATTACATTTTGATGCGTCGTTGCCAGCTGGCGGATGACTTCGGCCTGCAACCGATTCGTATCTTGATACTCATCGACGAGGATATATCGATACTGACGGGAAATGTTCGCGCGAGCCGCCTCGTCCAGCAACAGTAACTGCCGCAACATGACCAGCAGATCGTCGTAATCCAACAGTTGCTTCTGGCGCTTCGCGGCTTCATAGGCCCTCAGCAGTCGCCCGAGATCCTCCGAATGATCCGCGAAATGGCTGAACTCCTCCAGAATGATCTCGTCGAGGCTGCGCAGCGTGTTCTCGCTCTTGCTGAACATCTCCATGATGGTCCCCTTGCGGGGAAAGCGCTTGTCCTTTTCATTGAGCCCCAGCTGCACCCGCACAAGCGCGATGAGGTCCTCCGCATCGCCACGATCCAAGATCGTGAATCCAGGCTCGATGCCGATCGATCGACCGTACCGACGCAGCAAGAGATTGGCCACCGAGTGGAACGTCCCACCACACACCCGATGACTACTGGTCCCAATCAGATCACCGGCGCGCTCCAACATCTCCTGCGCGGACTTGCGCGTGAACGTGAGGAGGAGAATATTTGAAGGATCCACGCCGGAATCAATCAAGTAGGCCACACGATAGACCAATGTGCGCGTCTTGCCGCTCCCAGCCCCTGCAATGACTAGCGATGGACCATCGCCCGTCGTCACCGCCGCCAGTTGCTGGAGATTCAGCGCAGCAGCATAGTTGATGGATAACTTGCGCGGGACTGCCTCCTCAGCAGGCCGCTTCAACACATAGGTTTTGACTTCTCGTTCCATGGAGGTATGCGAAGGAGGTATCCGCAAACATAGTCACTCAGGAAGGTTCGTTGTATACCATACTCGACTTCCCTTTCCTATCCACCCGCAATCATCCTCCAGAATTTGACGACCAGCCAGACCACGAAAGCAATTGTCGTTATCAAGAGGGCTGCCGTGCCTCCGATGATTCCAGCCACGTAGAACCAATCAGTGCGAGTCTCACGATCCGGTTTCATCGCAGCCTCGCGAAGCAGCGCGGCATTTCTCGCATGACTCCGGAACCAGATCGAGAAAATATCTCCCACAAACGGGACTGCCCCGACCGCGCCATTGATCAAGAGATTGAGACTCATGCGGGCCAGCACAATCCGGGGAAGTTGTAAACGCGTGGCCAGCCCAAGGATGATCGTTCCAATGAGATTGGCCAGGACGTCGCCAATGCCAGGAATGAGTCCTAACAGCGGATCCAACCCGAGGTACCACGACGTACCGGGAATCTTGACCGTCGTGTCCAGCGCCTTGGCCAGAATATCCGCAATCGCGAGCAAATGCTCCCGCGCCTCATCGCGTGGCAATACGGTGACGCGAGGCTCCGACTCTGTACCCCGCGCCGTGCTGAATTCCATTTAGCAAGCTCCCAGACTCCGCAGGCTCACTCTATCGGAAGGGATGGGTAACGGCAACAGGGCGAGAAGACGACTGGATAGAAGGATAATTTCCACCGTTTCTCCGTCCTTGCGGAAAGACATCCGATAGCCGGGGCCCACATCCAGTTTTCGTTCAAATATGCCACCACCCACACCTTTGATGTTCGACCAGTTGCCCACGCCCAGTTGATGGAGTGCGCCCGTGACCTTAGCTGAAGCGACAGCATTGAGACTGTGAAACCAGAGCGCGAGCAGCGCAGCCCTGAGCGCCAACATCTTCAAGAATCCGGATATCCGGCATGTCTTCTTATAGTGGCTTTATAGTCACCATTAACCTGACACGGATGCAACGGCTTCTTGATGAGGCCCTGGCTGATCGATCTTCGGCAGGCGACATTGTGAATGGATTAGGATGCCTGGGCTTTGCAGTGGCCGCGCCGCCTGAAGGGACCTCTGCTCTCGTTTCATCAGTCATCGCGATCGTTAATCGAGTCAGGGATCTTGAACTGAGGACTCAATTTAGTGACGTGAGGCGGTGTCACCGTGCGGATATCGCTACAAACGAAGCGTTTGAGATGGACATTACCCTTGGTGACGTTATCCTTAAAGCACCACTGCCGAGGGAGGTGTGTATCAGCCCAAGATTCCCCAGTGGTTTGAACCGACCAATCCCATAGAGTTCAGGACGATGCGTCGCAAGTATAAGATTGCACGGTACTTGAGCAGCTAGACGATGGCCGGGTGACTCTGGTAAGGAAGCCTCATTATGCTATTCCACACGAAGCATTTTGAGTTGGAGATTGCCAAATTCCTCTATCTTCGAGCGCCGTGGCTTGGGGCGATCTACGTCGGCCCTGATTCCGGGCGTGGGTGTATTGTGCATTACAGTCCGAACCAAATTGAATTGGGGCATCTGGAATACATCGAGATGACCAGGCGGAATTTGCGAACCCGCTAGCGTTCGAGGACCATCAGACAATGCAGACAACCCAAAATCCCGAGCGGACTGCCTCCGTATCTCCAACCAGCACAATATCTTCCGTCCATTCAGCAGAGATGCGCAGGGGATTTTATTAGGGCTCTTCAGGAAATAGTGTGGGTCACTGACTTCTCTTGCGTTATGCTCGGCACCTCGAAAGGAGGAGCCGAGCGATGCGGGACTTCGAACTCTATCAAGCCGTGTTGGGGCTCCGGGCTCCCTGGGCCGTCGTGAACGTGGAG
>PHGD01000166.1 GCA_011090425.1 Nitrospira sp. LK70
TCGGCGCCCGATCGTGCCGAAGCCGGACCATCCGTGGAGGAAGCGGCTGCTGCAGAAACGGGACGTACACGCGGCAGCAGCCGGACCATAAACCGGACATTTCTACTTTGGGAAGAAGAGGACATTTCTAAATTGGGTTGACATACCGGTTGCCCCGATCGGTCAATGAAGTGTGATGGTGCTCTGTGTTGCAGTTCTTGCAATTCTAGCCATGGGTGCCTATTCTACCGCCATGTTTTCGCTCACGCTCAGATCTCTCTCCGCGCGGCTCCGTGCCGGAGTCTCATTGGGGATGGTCTGCATCATCCTGGGGCTGGCTCCGTTCGCCGTGGCCCAGGAGGTCCACCATGAATTGGCCGCGGCTGACTCAGATGGTCACGAACATTCCGACACCGACATCTGTCAGTGGGTGCAACACCATATCGCCGGTTCGGTTGATCTGGATGTTCCACGATTAACTGTCTGCGATGTTGTACGGCAGCAGGAACCTCCTAGTGATTCCATTCTCCTATCAGCCGCTCCTTCCCTCGTCGGTCCTTCCCGCGCTCCTCCTCAAGTATAGCTGGTCCATCACCCTAAGCAGTCAGCCTGGCTGGTAGGCCCTGGGATTCCAGTGCGTCTCATCCATTCGTTCGTTGATGATGGATTTGTGAGCGTGGAGGGACATGATGTACCCGGTCGTGAAGTGTGTATTGGCGGCGACGTTTGTCATGATCGTTATGGCACTCGCATGGGATCTGTGTTCAATCGTTTTTGCACAGGACAATGACCAAAACTTGACAATTGAGGGGGTTGTGCAAAGCCAAGATCTTCGGCGAGCGGACCAGGCTATGGTCCAGGTCCGTGATCAGGAAGGGAGCGTGGTCTCACAAGGGGTCACGAATCAGGCGGGAGAGTTTATCATCACGGTGCCGCAAGAGGGTACGTATTCCATCAGTGCCGTCCAAGGTACCTACAGAAGTGAATATGTCATCGCAAAAATCGGGACCGAAAAGCCGATCCCTGTGACGCTTACGTTGGTGGTGACGCAAGAAATTGCCTTGGAGATCATCTCGCAGCTGCCGCCGATTCAGTACAAAGCTTCCAGCGAGACCTATCAATTAAGCCGGAAAGACATCGAAACCCTTCCGCGCGGCAACAATAACACGGTAGCGGATGTGCTCCTGACCATTCCGAGCGTGGCTTACGGCGCCTTAGGCCAAACGCACATCCGGCAGGACCATGCCAACCAGCAGTTTCGCATCGACGGGATTCCCATTCCCGACACGGTGACCGGCGCCTTTGCCGACATCGTCCCGCCTCGTGCCTGGGAACGGGCCGATATCATCCTGGGTGGCATGGAGGCGCAGTACGGCAACAAGACGGCCTTGGTGGTCGATATCACGAGCAAGAGCGGCACGAAGCCGGGATTCGGATCACTGCAGGGTTTCGGCGGATCTTATGAAACGGTGAACCCTTCGTTTGAATACGGTGGGACGATCGGTGAGAAAGTCCGCTTCTACGCTCTGAATAGTTATGTCAGCAATGCCAGAGGGCTCGACCCCCCGACGTTGGGCACCTCGAGTTTTCATAATCAGAGCGAGAAGAACAATGCGTATCTCCGCGGCGACTATCAGCTCGACAATCGCAACAACTTCAGCTGGATCCTGCTCACCTCTGTGGGGAGGTTTCAGATTCCCACGACCCCTAATCTCGCTGCCAATCAAAGCGTGTTGGCCCTGTTGCAAGCCCAGGATCCGACATTCAACCCTGTCAACTCGAAAGACGTCAACCAGTTCCAAAACGAAAACAATCAGTATAGTCAAATGGTCTGGAGGCATGATGTGAATGCGAGTCGTTTCTTCAACCTGGGATTCTATTTCCGACGTGGAGTGGCGAATTTTCAGAGACCGACCCGTTGAACGCGTTATCCTACGCGGACGATGTGAACTCGGCTCAGACTTCGAACCAGGGCCGAACGGCCTATTCCGGGGGCTTTCGCTTGGATCATACCTGGGTACTCAACAACCAGCACCTGATAAAAGGGGGAATGCAGTTCGACTATAGCCGGGCGAGCAATGTGACGCAAATCTTTGCGTTTGGCGACAGTGGCGGCGTGCCCGCCGGACCAGTGATTACGCGGGAGGCATCCAACCAAACCATTCAAACGCGACAAGAATTTTGGCTGCAAGATCAATGGACGCCGCATGAGCAATGGACATTCAATGTGGGTGTGCGGGGAGATGCGATTCAGGGGTTCTACAACGAAGGACAGGTCAGCCCACGGATCGGGGTGACCTACAAGCACGATCAATCGAATGTGTTTCATGCCTACTACGGTCGGCTGTTCACACCGCCCAACATCGAGCAGATCGCGTTCGTCAATCTCAATACTCAAGACACCACTGCCGCTCCGGACGATCCGACGGGGTTTCGTCCTCGGGCAGAACGCGCGCATTATTTTGAAGTGGGGAGCTATCATGCCATCGGCCGCTATGTGACGCTGGAGCTGGTGGGTTATTACAAACTGGCCAACTTTCTCTCCGATGCTGGTCAGTTCGGGACGACCCCGCTGTTGAATTTTTTTGCATTCGAGCGAGGCTGGCAGCGTGGGATTGATGCTGCGTTGAAGCTGCAGATGAGGGACAAGCTCACCTTGCGCGGAAACGTGGCATGGGGACAATGCAAAGGGTATGGTCTGCAGTCAGGACAGTATTTGCTCGACCAGGCGGAAATCAACGACATCACGTCAAGCAGTGGAGTCTTCTGCGATCACTCACAGTTTGTGACGAGTTCCGCCGTGCTGACCTACCGCCTCTTGGAGCGGACCATCATCACCGGACAAATGCTCTATGGTTATGGATTGCGAACTGCGGAAGCAGGGGCAAAGACCAATTCCTCGCATGAGCCCTCGTATGCGGTCTATAATCTCTCCCTTACGCACACGATCCCGCTGCCCTGGCATGGGCAGAAACTGCTCCTGGGGTTCGATCTTATCAACCTGTTTGATCGACAATATTTCTACAACAGTGGCGAGGGCAGCATCGGGCTCGGTGTGGCCCATGCGGGGATGCCGCGTTCGTTCTTCTTTCGTGCGCAGTGGTTTTTCTGAGGTGGAGAAGGTTGAGGATCAGGATTAAGGTTCGGTCAAGATGGCTGATGGTTGTAGGTGCATTGAGCTCAGGCGCAGTAGAACGGACAGCATGGTTGCGCGATACCTAAGATGGCTGCTGGCCGGTGGAATCATCGGTTCCTCCATCCTGTCGGTTGCTGCGCATGCGGTGGCCGGCGATGAAGCGACGCATGCCTCTGATCATGAGGAAGATGTGCTCGAACTTCCCGAAGTCCATGTCCACGGTTTGTCGCTGAATAAGGATCAGCAACTTGGCCCGGTGCCGAAATCGACTCCGTGGCCCGGCATTCCACCGTCGCTCGAAGGCCAGGAACTCGATGATTGGATGAAGGCCCGCCTGCTAGTCTCCAAAGACGCGAAGGTCACGGTCGTGGTACTCGAACCATGCAAACATCGAGAGCTCACCATCGCCGGAATGAATGCGCTCGGCAAATGGACCTTCAAGCCGAAAATGAAAGGTGACGAGCCGGTCGATGGCGAGCTGACCGTTCGCATTCATTTCAGGACGCAATGAGGTTGCTCTGTGTCAGGTGCCATTCGTCAGTCGGGTAATAGATCGGTTCATGCTTGACGGTTAACAAGTAACGCTTTATCGTCGCACGCATGGGCGTGGACGAGGCTCTCTTTCTGGCCATCAACGGGTTGGCGGGCCGGTCACCGGCTGCTGACCACTTCTTTGTTCAACTGGGGAACCAGAGCCTTCTCTATCTGCCAGGAGCCTGTGCCATCACCTATTGGATTTGGAGCAATCGGCGCGAGGCTTTTCTGGGTGGCCCGGTTTTGGGAGGAGCCGTCGGACTGTCCGATTTCTTGGGTGGCCAGCTCAAATGGGTCTTTGAACGGGTCCGGCCCTGTCGAGCGCTCAGCGAATCGGTCAAGATGGAGCCGAATGGGTGCGGAGGATTATTCAGCTTTCCGTCGAATCACGCGGTCAACACCGCCGCAATTGCCTCGTTCCTACAAGTCCTCTATCCCAAGTCCGGCTGGATCAGTTGGCCGATTGTTACGCTCATCGGGTTCGCTCGGGTGTACGTCGGCGCACATTATGTCACGGATGTGCTCGGTGGATGGATGATTGGCGGGCTGCTTGGCGCAGGAGCGGCATTGGCGCTGCTTCGATGGTCACGATTCAGGAAGAAGGTAGTGTCGGCCACCGCACCGATCGAGGAGGTGGAAGCGAGGTCAGAGGGATTAAGCTGATTGTGTGGGCTCCTCGATCGTTGCTAAGAGCTCAGTCCGCAGAATCTCTACATCGTACCCGCGACCGATCAGCACCAGCGTCGGCTCCGGTTCATCCAAGAGAGTGAGCGGTGTGATTGTGGCTTGCCCCGGCGGCGCATACTGGAATTCCTGTAACTCCGGTTCCTGCGCAAATCGGAAATAGCCTTTCGCCCGTTCAAGTTCTTTTGGGAAGGTTTTGACCCAGGCCAGAAAACGCCGACGATTGAGCGGGCCGGGCAACGAAACCGTTGTCGCAATGGGATGGTAGGGTGCACGTTGCGAGGGGCCGGGTCGTGACTTGCTGAGCAGCACATTCGTCGGTGCCTGCTGTTTCGCCGAGGGATACGGAGCCAGAAGGTCGGCGGCATTGAGCCGCGCGTGCGACGTTTCCCACAGGCGAGCGTAAGGGTTTTGATCAAGGATGGCGGTGCGGAACCGCTCCCAATGGCCTGGGACATAGAGGTCTCTCTTGTTCAAGATCAGCTCATCGGCACAGCGGATTGTGTCGTCACATAGGCGCCGGAGTGACTTTCCTCCGTTGAGACCGGATGCAGAAGGGCCATGACTCGTTCAAGGGAAGCCAACCGGGCCGTATAGGCATCAGTCACCGCATCAATCACTTCAGCCGGATCGGCGAGGCCTGAGCATTCCAGAATCAGCACATCCGATCCATGATCACGCACCAACTGCGCAATCCCCCAGGAGAGATCTTCTTTCGTGTCGCAGCAGACGCAGCCCCCGGCGAGGTTCATGACCTGTTCGGCGAGTGTCCCGGCCCGAGGGCCATCAATGCTGACGGTCCCTGCCTCGTTCATCAACACGCCCGTTCGTCGGCCCTGTGCTTTCCAATATTCCAGCAGTCGCATCAAGAGCGTCGTCTTTCCGGCACCAAGCGAGCCGCAGAGGATGTAGAAGGGGACCGGTGTGAAGGTCATGCTCATCCTTGATCAACCACGTGCCATTGTACCGGTCGAAGATTCTTCTGCTCCGGTTGTCCAACAATGGCCCCACCAATAGCCGGCGTCGTGAGACTGTACCAAATGGCATCCATCATTGACGACCCAGCTCACCCCATGCTCAATAGAGTTGTGGATATGACATACTTATGCCTACGCATATGTACCATACTGCTTGCAACCGCACTCACTTCGCACCGAGAGGCCTGAACCCATGTGCGGCATTCTCGGGCGGTTTTATCGACAACCGGCTCATCGATCGTCCTTTACCAAGAAGGACTTAACCACATTGGCCCATCGCGACCCTGATGGATCGGGTGTGTACAGCGATTCTCATATCCAGTTCGGACATACCCGGCTCGTCATCATTGATTTGACTGAAGGCGGGCATCAGCCGATGACCTACGAGGGTGGCCGCTATGTCATCACGTACAACGGCGAGGTCTACAATTATCTCGAAGTTCGCGCGGAACTCCAAGCCAAGCGCGAACGGTTTGTCGATAATTCCTATACCGAAGTTCTCCTGTCGGCGTACAAGGTTTGGGGACGGGAGTGCTTGTCACATTTTCGTGGGATGTTTGCGTTCGCATTGTGGGATGGAAGAGAGAAAATTCCTTTCCTGGCGCGCGATCAGCGAGCAGAATCCGTTCAGACCGACTGAAATCGGCCCACGCAACGTCGAGCAAATGCCGGCTGCGGTCATCCGGATGCTGTTCGACACGTGGCTTGTGTCCAATTGTCCCTCACTGGGAGATCGTGTGAGCATGAGTGTAGGTGTGGAAACACGCTTGCCATTCCTTGATGTAGAACTCATTGAACTTGTCATGGCGTTGCGCAGTAAGCAGCCTGATCATACCTTTTGGCACAAAGCTTGGCTGCGCGCGGCTTTGATGGGTCTTCTCCCCGAGGAAGTGCTGAGGCGGAGAAAAACCGGCTTTCAACCTCCGACATGGAAATGGTTATCGGGCGTCGTCGCGCATTATGGTAACAGTCTGTACGAAAGCAGCCTGACGAGAGCCGGTATCCTGGATAGCACTAGGGTTGATCATGTACTGGGGATGTCCAAACGGTGTCCGTCGAACCTCTATTTCGCGCATAAGCTGGTTCCGCTTGAAGAATGGCACAAGAGGGCGGTAAGGGCTAATAGTTCGCAACATCTCAATGCGTGACCACACGGCGTCCGGAAGTGAATCGTCTCACACGATGGCCTCACGCGAAGAACTTTGCACGATCATCAAAAGGACAGACGTCATCATCTGCAAGGCTACTGAAGGAGCCAGATAGAATACGGCAGTTGGAAGTACGGACTTGCAAGCGCGCGCCAAAGTGGGTGCATGTTATTGTGGCGATATCCGCTCGTACTCTCGCATGACGGATAGGGGAGCTGCTCCAACCCTCAACTTATGCGGATAACTAGACGAGCCTGATTTGTCATCTAAAGGCACTAGTCAAGACCTGTATCCTCCCACTGATTGAGTAAACCAAAAAATATAGGGTCTCTTCGAGGAGAAAGAGGATTGACAATTCTTCCTGCCTAGGATACTGCTCCGGTCAGATCAAAAAAATAGTCTCGGGCAGGACAGGCGGCGGATTCGCTATGCACGTCGTTAGGAAAAGAAAGAAGCGGGGGGAGTAGGATTCACCGGCCCATGAAAAAGGAGAGCTGTCGATGAAAACGTTGGTCTTAGCCAATCAGAAGGGCGGCGTGGGGAAAACGGCGATTGCCTGCCAACTTGGGTACTTTCTCGTCGAATACCTCAAGAAACGAGTGTTGATCATTGACTTGGACCATCAGGGGAACACGTCGAAAAACATCATTATGTCGAACCTGGCTACCACCTCGACGATCACGGCCAATCAACTGTTGACCGAACATGTCACCACCCTTGAGGAGGGAAACTTCGTGGTGATCCCGTCGCATGGTGATCTCTTGAGGCTCGAAAGACGGGAAGAAGATCACAACCAATTCGCGACGAATCTCAAACTCTTCCTGAACGAAATAGATGACCGATTTGATGTGGCTATCATTGACACGAATCCGAACCCTGATATTCGTGTACTTGCCTCGCTCGTGGTGGGTGATTTTGTGTTGTCACCGATTCAACTGAATCAAGAGGCAGTCGATGGCATTGCCGCGTTGCGGGCGCAGGTCTTAAAGATACAAAGCACATTGAATAAAGATCTTCGATTCATTGGTCTGCTTCCGAATCTTGTGGAGCCCACTCCCTTTCAACGCGCCAATTTCGAACAGCTCTGTACGGCTTTTGCCTCACTGTTCATTCGACTGGATGATGGACGTATGGCCGCCATTCCCTCACGCACAGCTGTGGCTGAAGCCCAGGCGATGGGGGCGCCTATCTGGACATTGCAAAAAACGAGTTCACGCGATGCGTGGATGCATCTCAAACCGATCTTTCATAAAGTTGCTCATACGATGGGGGTTACAGAATGAAAAAACCAATCACAGCAACACTGGATCTTACGGCTCTTGATCGTACCGCTCCTGCTCCCACTCACGATCCGATTGCCAAAGAACGGACCGTGGCGGCTGAAGTCTTAGGGCGTCCGCTTCAGATTCCAGTCAAGGACATTGATGAGGATCCAGCCCAGCCACGCCAAGAATTTGATGCGGTGAGTATGGAGGAGTTGGAGAACAGTATCAGGCTTCATGGAGTCAAGACTCCCGTGTCGATCCGCCCGCACCCCACCGAGCAGAAGCGATGGGTCTTAAATTTTGGCGCACGCCGACTCAGGGCCTCCAAGTCTGCTGGGAAACCCACGATTCCCGCATTCGTCGATCGGTCGCATACCGATTACCAGCAAGTCATCGAGAATTTGCAGCGGGAGGATCTGAAACCTCGTGAACTGGCGTTGTTTATCAAAAGAAAGATGGATGAAGGGGAGAAGCAGGCGCAAATTGCTGAACTCCTTGGAGTGAATCGGTCCATGGTCACGAATCATTTAGCGCTCATCGATCCTCCTGGTTGCATTGAAGAGATTTATACGTCTGGAAAATGTCTCTCAGCTAAGACGCTCTACGATTTGCGGAACCTGCACAAGGAGTTTCCCAGGGATGTCGAGCGGTGGTGTTCCACTTCTGAAGAGATTACACGTGCGACAGTGTCGGCCTTATCCGCTAAACTCAGAGGCCCACGAAAATCGAACAGTGCCTCGTCGAAAGTTGGGTCGGGAGGCGAGGAGCGGCTACCCAGTCCGACGACCATGCTGCCTTCGGTGATCGTCATCTTTCACGATCGATCAGGAACGGTGGATCTGTACCATGCACCGCAACAACCCAACCACCTGATCGTCCATTTTGCGGATGGAAAGCAGGAGGAAGTCCCAGCGCGGCAATGTCAAATTGACCAAATCATTTTTCAATAATCCTCAGTCACTGGCCCCCTCCCATCCTAAGCGGGAGGGGGCGATCATTCATTGCACCGTAGTCGTATTGCCAGCCTTTAGCCTTTCAGATTGGCATCAATCGATTCCTACCATTCCAGCTGGGTTCAGTCGCGAGTAACATGAGTGGGTGGATTTGTTGTTGGACATGTCCAACAAAACATCCTGCCATTCCTCATCGCTCCTCACGACTTAACCGAACTTTATTAACTGGAATGGCTATCCAGTCTGAAAGAAGCATGAAATGGACAATGAGACGTTCGAGCCTCCACTGCAATAGCTCGGTCAGGTCAATGCATCAGTTGGCCAACGAGACCTATTTGCGGTCGTGGTTGCGACGGGAAAGTAAAATGGAGCCGTCCCAGGAGCAGTCGCGAACATCGGTGTTTGAGAAATGGAAGTCGAGCACTTGGATACCCGAGAGCTTGTCGAGCGTGGCGCGTGAGGTGAGGCCTGATGCCATGACTTGAGATGTGCTCTCAAGATGATGTGCGGGCAAGAGGTCATACAGATTCCCGAGCTGTCGGCTTTGATGCGGTGCTCGATCTGGTGGTAGATGGGATGCAGTTGCGTATCGTCCGTTATGGTTTTGAAAGCCGCCTCGCCCTCGGTGAGCTTGATATGGAGTTGACAGAGATCTTCGTGGTCTTGTCAACAGAGATTGGTGCGCAATCGAGAGCAGACTTCGCACCGACTTTTCTGGCGAAGATTTTGGCGATCAAGGCGATAGGAAAAGGTGGCTCCGAAGGCGTAGATTCATGGGTCGTGCTGGAGACGCCTCGGTGTGGCGTGACGCCCGATGCTTTCTCATCGAACAAGGTGTCTGAGGTCCCTGGTTGAGGGAGGATGATCTTCATCAAGGTCCATGTGGTCCATCTGCGTCGGTTCGCCGCACCGAGCTTAAGCAGCAGCGATCGCCTGTCGTTGAACCGCATCAGATCGAGCAGCTTCAGTTGCTTCACAAGACTCTTGAGCCGCCGACGCATGGTGAGTTTCTTGTAGATGCGATCGCGACTTTCGACGAATAGAGACCGCTGGCCCTCTTTCGGCAACAGATTTCCGTTAACGACCTGGCGCACCGTTGCCCAAGACAAATGGAGGAAATCGCGTTCCAGTTTGGTGAGCCTGCCCTTGGGTGTGTCAACCAGGCAGCAGATCGAGGGATCATCTACCCGCCTGTCCTCAAGCACCTCTTCGATGGAAATGCTGCGATCCATCATCCAGATTCGCTCCGCTTTGCCATATTGCGTTTCAATCTTCTGCAAGAATCTCTTGAGTGTGATCTTGTCGGCGGTATTCCCAGACAGCACTTCGTAGACGAGAGCGAAGTCATCCGAGGTGATGACCAAAGCGATGACGACTTGTGTGCAGTCGGAGCGTTTATCGCGATTGGAACTATAGTGGAGCCCGTCGCTCTCGTCTTCCGGTGGTGGCGATTCGAACGAGGGGCTGGTGAGGTCTTAGAGTAGGACATCGAATCGGACGCTGAAGAGGTCTTGCCAAGGCTCGGTCAGATGATGGAACAGGGCTCCTTTTGTGGAGCACCGTTTTGTCGAAGTAGCGATACAGGGGCTTGTTCTCCACGAGCCGAACGTCCACGCTTGGCAGATCATCTATGGCGCTCTGCTCAAACCGCAGCCGGTGCTGGCGCCATTCACCGCCGTGATTGAGCAAGCGATGTATCGCCAGCATCTGCAGGCTGTGCTGTCAGCTGGCGTCTTCGCGACTGTGAGGCAGACGTACGTGCCACAAACGATCGCGTCCTGCGCGTTTGCACAGGTGACAGGCGAGCCAACGGGCATCCTCTTGCCTCGATCGATGTCACTCCATCGCATCGTGCCGTCCCAGAAGGCCAGATTACTTGGCGCCTGTGGGCAGCTCACGGTGAGTGTGAAATACGGTCGGTTGGGTGCGCCGTTGGGTATCTTCATCGAACGTCACGACTCTCCGACACCACCCCTCCCACCGGCTGTCGTTGACTGCGGTTGATCGGTCTTGATGTAGAATCGGCAGTCAAATCCTTTTATAGGCACAGGAGGTTTGGCATGTCTGTCCGTCAGGTTTCCGCATCTCAACTCTACCCGAAGATTCGCGTTGCGATTGCCCACCATCAGATCGCGATCTAGTCAGCGTGATTCTACTTCTGCTGTGTTGCGAACTGATCCCGGATTCCGCAGTTGATCTGTCTTGATGTAGAATCAGCGACCAAATTCTCTTGTAACCACAGGAGGTTTGGCATGCGCGTCCGTCCAGCTCCCGCATCACCGCTCTATCCGAAGATTCGCTTTGCCTTCACGGACCATCC
>PHGD01000057.1 GCA_011090425.1 Nitrospira sp. LK70
ACGGAGCGACACGTTGGTTTCCAGTTCTTTGAACAGGCGTTCACGCAAGTGGCGTGAGGTGAGGAACTTGCCTTCACGGCCGGCGAAGGGACTGTTATTCACCGAAAAAGTCATCTGCACCGTCGGCTCGTCGATCGAGACGCGAGGGAGGGCGACGGGACGCTCGGCGTCGGCGATGGTGTCCCCGATGCTCACATCATCAAGCCCCGCCACCGCGACGATCTCTCCGGCGGCTGCCTGTTCGGTGTCGGCTCGCTCAAGACCCGAATAGACCGCGAGGTCGGACACTTTTCCGGGAATCTGTGCGCCGTTCTTGCCGAGGACCATGACATTCTGTCGCCGGGCGATTGAACCGGACTGGATCTTGCCGATCCCCATCTTGCCTTTGTAGGAATCTTGCACAAGGGCCAGCACAAGAATTTGGAGCGGGGCCTCGACGGTAATGGCCGGAGCTGGAATCTTCTCCAGCACAGTGTCGAGTAACGGTCTGATGTCGGTACCCGGCTTGTTGACATCAAGCGTGGCAATCCCCTTGATCGCCGACGTGTAGACGATCGGAAAATCGAGTTGTTCGTCGGTGGCTCCCAGATGGACGAACAGGTCGAAAGTGCGGTTGACGACGTCGTCGATGACGGCGTCCGGTCGGTCGATCTTGTTGATGACGACGATGGCTTTGTGCCCAAGCGCCAAGGCTTTCCGCAACACGAAGGTCGTTTGCGGCATGGGACCTTCTTTCGCATCGACCAAAATCAATACACCGTCCACCATCCGGAGCGTGCGTTCCACTTCACCGCCGAAATCGGCATGGCCTGGAGTATCGACAATGTTGATTTTTACCCCGTTATAGATGACGCTGGCGTTCTTGGCCCGGATCGTGATCCCACGCTCCCGTTCCTGGTCCATCGAGTCCATGATGCGTTCACCCATATCGTCGATCTTGCGATGGACGTGAGTTTGACGGAGCACCGCATCGACCAAGGTCGTTTTGCCGTGATCGACGTGGGCGATAATGGCGATGTTCCGAATATCACTGCGACGGTCATGGGGGGCTCGTACTGTGGACATAATAACGGTACTTCCTTAAATGACAAAAAAAAGACGCCCTGAGAGCAAGGCGTCGCCACCACTATACTCGAACTCGATTCTCTCAAACAAGCAAATATAAATGAATTCGGAATTTTCTCCGTCTGCTTGCGGTTCGTGATGGCCTCGGAGGTGGCGGCACGGACCTGAATTTTCCCATGGACGTCTTCAAGGTCATCACATGAGTCAAGCAGAAGAAGCGGGTACCATCTTTGCGGATATGAAGCGGCTCATACTCATAGTCGCTTCTCTGGTGAGCGGTCTGGAGATGTGCTGGCAACTCCGCCCGGCTTTCGGGGGGACCTATCAGCCAGTGGCCTGCCGACCAGTTCCTCGACGGTGAAGCCCTGCATGGCGGAAAAGGCATGGTTTACGACTTTAAGCCGGTCGTCGGCGGGGTCGGCCATGGCCGCCGCCCAACTCGCCCTATTGAATACGGATTCCCACTGAGGCACCTTGTCTTCCCCCGCATCGCGCTCGGTCAGGGCAGCCGACATCACCAACATGGTGATGCTGAGGACGCCGATGAAGACTTGGAGGAACAACAGAGACGACTCGACGGTCGGCTGGGCGAACGGGCCGGTGGCGTGAGCCGTTCCGACAACGGCGAGGGCGCTCACCAGAACGAGGGCCGTCGCCGCTCCGTGCAGGCCAAAGCGGAAGGTGGTCCACAACAGAAGGGGAATGACCAGATAGGTCAGCGGAGTGAGAAGTCCGGGAATGGGCGAGAGGATGCCGAATATGGCGCAGGCCAGCACCGACAACAGCAGCAGCAACAGTGCAGCATCTGCCAGTCGGTGTGGGTGCCAATCGGTCGAAGGCCGGCGGTTCCAGGTCAGAATAAACGATCCCACCGTGAGAACGCCCATCATATCGCCCAGCCACCACGTCCACCAGATGAAGCTGATGGCTTTGGTCGGCGCGAACCCCGCCACATATAGGCTGGCGGCCCCGAAGGTGGCGGAGATCAGGCACATGAGCATCGACACGCCTGCGAATGTGAAGGTATGAGTGACTTGCTGAAAAGGGCGAACCGAGCCGGTCAAGCGCCGCACGAAAAAGTTCCCCGCCAAAGCCTGGAGGGCGGAGCCTGTGGCGATGCCCGCCGACACGAACAGGTGGGCCGACAATGGGAACGGATTGACCACGTTGAAGTTGTCCAAGAAATTCGCCAGAAACGCCCCCAGCCAGACACCGGGCCAGACCCGATGGTCGTACAACAGCAAAGCGGCCAAGGCGATGCCAGACGGAGGCCATAGCGCCGGCGCCTTTCTCTCCGGCGGCAGTGTGAGCAGCGGTTCCAGCCGGGCAGCGGCGACGTACAAGGCGGCAAGAGCCAGCACCAGGGCCAGCCACCGCAGCCACCCTGAAGTTGAGCGTCTTTCCGTCAAAGTTCCCTTCTTCGCTGACGGTAACGCCGTAGGACCCTTGTCTAACCGCAAGGCGGTCGTCAGACAGGCACGGCTCGCGGTTGGTCGCGATTCTCTGTCTTTATCTCATGAAGAGGCAGAAGCAAAAGGAAATTGCTAAACTGACCGACCCGTCGTGGTTCTGCCTCTTTGCGTTGGAGGCGCCACTCCACAGTTGTGACGTACCGCGTTGTCAGAGCGACAAGATCGAGACAGCGTCAGCCAACAGGGCGAGATCCACATCACTCGATGGTCCACTCAAGCCGGTGACAGTGGAGCCGAAGTTCGGGTAACCTAATTGGCTCTCCACAGCGATCACTTAAGCGACATTGGCGGTCTCAACTTGAGTTTTGAGGGGACGCATTGTAAGGTTTTCCAGCCTCGCAGATCAGACTTCCTCAGGAGTAAGTCCTAATGCCACGCAATGACCCGTTCTTTGAAATTGAGCCACGACCATCCCGTCGCCTACGTCGGTGGCAGGTCGCCTTGATCAGTTTCCTGGCTGTCATCATCGTGGGCGTCACGATGGTCGTAGGAACCATCTGGCACTTTTCCCAAGATCTTCCATCGCTCGACCTACTCCAAAACTATCAACCGAGTTTGGTCACCACCGTCTATTCGGATGATCGTCAACCCATCGGCCAGTTCTATATCGAGCGCCGCATTCTGACTCCGCTCCCTGAAATTCCAAAAACGCTGACACAGGCCGTCATTGCGACGGAAGACGCGCGGTTTTTCGAGCATCCGGGATTGGATTTTATCGGGATGCTGAGGGCCGCTTGGACGAACATTCGCCATGGAGGGAAGAAGGTCGAGGGCGCCAGTACGATCACCCAACAGTTGGCTCGTTCGCTCTTTCTGTCGTCCGAGCGGTCCTATGAGCGGAAGATTCGTGAACTCATCCTCGCCTACAAAATGGAAGTGGTCTCTGGCAAGGAGCAGATCCTTGAAACCTACTTAAACCAGATCTATTTCGGGCAAGGAGCCTATGGTGTCGGCTCCGCGGCTCATTCCTATTTCGGGAAGGACGTCAGATCTCTGACTCTTGCCGAATCCGCATTCTTAGGGGGGCTGCCGAAGTCGCCGAGTCGGTTTTCCCCTTTTACCGCCTATGATTTGGCGAAGAAGCGCCAAGAGCATGTTCTCGCCAGAATGGAGGAGGTTGGGTTTATCAAAGCGGCGGAACGGGAGGCGGCGGCTCGTGAAAAACTGAATTTCCAGCGACCCGAGAGCGAACACCTT
Organism: Nitrospira sp. LK70; assembly: GCA_011090425.1. GTDB lineage: Bacteria > Nitrospirota > Nitrospiria > Nitrospirales > Nitrospiraceae > Nitrospira_D. The sequence goes on from PHGD01000057.1 coordinate 3,735, forward strand.
GCGCCGTATTTCGTTGAATACGTCCGTCAACTGCTTGTGGCGAAGTACGGGGAGTCGATGGTGTACAAAGGCGGTCTCCAAATTTTCACCACCTTGAATTTGGAGATGCAAAAAGCGGCGGAGTCGGCGCTCTTGAACGGGGTTCGCGAGCTCGACAAACGGGAAGGGTGGCGAGGGCCTCGACGGACCGTCGATTTGGCGACTTTCCAGCCCTCGGGCCTGACCCAGACGGATCAACAGCTCAAACCCGGGTATCTGGGTGAAGGGGTCGTCTTAAAGGTTGCGAAGGATCACTATGTGGTTCAAGTCGGAGCATTTAGCGCGAAGCTGACGTTTGACGATATGGTGTGGGCTAAGCGGATACTCAAAGGGCCGGATCCCGCAGTGGATTTCGTCGTGAATCCGAATCTCAAGCAACTCCTGAAGCCCGGGGATGTCATCGAAATCGGCGTGAAAAGACTCACCAAGGACGGAGTGCAACTCACACTGGAGCAGACCCCGATCGTCGAAGGAGGACTGATCGCGATCGATCCCAAGGGGGGTGCGATTCGCGCGATGGTGGGCGGCTATGATTTCTCCCGCAGTGAATACAACCGGGCGGTGCAGGCTCACCGGCAGCCGGGGTCAGCCTTCAAACCCCTCATTTATGCGACTGCGATGAGTCAAGGTTTGAGCCCCGCCACACAGATCCTCGATGCTCCGGTCGTCTACGAGCAGGAAGAGGAGGACAAGATTTGGAAGCCGGAGAACTACGGCCGAAAATTTCACGGCATGGTGAGTCTCAGAGATGCGCTGGCTCAGTCACACAATCTTGCGACAGTGAGGTTGTTGGACAAGGTCGGCGTGAAAAACGTGATTGAGCTTTCGCGCACCGTCGGGGTCACGAGTCCGCTTCCCGCCGATCTATCCCTGGGACTCGGCACATCGTCGCTGGGCTTGATGGAGTTGACTTCGGTGTACGGCGTTTTTTTGAATCAGGGGAATCGTGCGGAACCCTTTGCCGTCCAATCGGTCAAGGATAACACGGGGAAGACGATTGAAGTGACCGAGCCTGAGCCTCATGAAGTCATCTCCAAAGAAACCGCTTATTTGATCACCAACATGATGGAGGATGTCGTGCAGAGGGGAACCGGGCAGTCGGCAAAGGTTCTGGGGCGTCCGATCGCCGGGAAAACCGGCACGACGAACGACTACATCAATGCTTGGTTTATCGGTGGCACACCGAATCTGGTCGCCGGCGTCTATGTCGGTTTCGACGATCGCCGCTCACTGGGAGAGAGCGAAACGGGAGCCCGTTCAGCCCTACCGATCTGGAACACGTTCATGAAAGAGGCGCTTAAGCAGCTTCCTATCGTTCCGTTCGAGATTCCCGATGGGGTGACTTTTGTGAAAGTCGATGCCGCTACCGGACTCCTGGAATCAGAGCAAGAAGGGGAAGAGCAGAAGGGAACGGTTGAACTCTTTGCGAAGGGGAGCGAGCCGACTCAGGCGGCGCAGCGTCGCTTGGATCCAACGGATTTCTATAAGCTTGATCAAATCCCCGAAGGTCAACCGATCGGCGACGACAACTTGCCACCGCCGTGACTAGGACTTCGAATCTTGATATTCCTCGTGCCAAGCCATCTGAATCGTCTCCAGAATCTTCTCGTTCGACTTCTTGGGATCGTCCCGAAATTCCGAGAGCGCAACGACCCAGGCATGCATGTCGGTGAAGCGTACCGTGATGGGATCCGTCTCAGGGTGTTCTTCTACCAGCCGGATGGCGATCTCTTCGGCATCTTGCCACTTCAGGTCCATTATTGTCCCTCCCCGATCACGACACCTCCGAAACTTTTTTCCCTTGCAGACCTTTCTTAAGAGAATCGTCCAGCATCACGGTGTTCAAATGCTTTGCGGCCTGTTCGAGTTCAGCCATGCGCCCACGGATGGCACGGGGATCGGTCCCGTCCTTTGCGGTGGACAACTGCGACAATGCGGTGCGGATCGCCTCGGTTTCTTCACGCGCCACCAAATGTCCTGCTTCCGCCAATGATTTATCGGTCGTCTTGAATAAGGATTCGGCATCTAACCGAGCTTCAATCAGCTTGCGGGCGCCGATGTCTTCTGCCGCAAACTTGAACGAGTCCTCAATCATCCTCTCCACTTCCTGGTCGGACAATCCATACGAGGGTTTGACCTCGATCGACTGGCTTTGGCCCGTTCGCATGTCCGTCGCCGTAACATTCAAGATTCCGTTGGCATCGATCAGAAAGGTCACCTCGATGCGCGGGACGCCGGCCGGGAGGGGCGGCACCTTGAGGCGAAATCGCGCCAAGCTCCGGTTGTCTTTGACGAGTTCGCGCTCACCTTGCAGGATATGAATGTCGACGCCGGTCTGACCGTCGACATAGGTCGTGAACATTTCCTTGGCGCTCGCCGGAATGGTCGTGTTTCGGCGGATCAGGCTGCTCATGACGCCGCCCATCGTTTCGATGCCGAGAGACAGGGGTGTCACATCCAGCAACAACATGTCTGTTGTCCCGCCGCTGAGAATATCGGCCTGCACAGCCGCGCCCAGTGCGACGACTTCGTCCGGATTCAAGTGGCAATGTGGAGGCTTCCCGAACAGGGCTTCCACGCGTTGCCGAACCAACGGCATGCGGGTGGACCCGCCCACCAAGACCACTTCATCGATGTCTTTCGTGGTGAGCCCGGCGTCTTTTATTGCCATACGACAGGGAGTCAAAGTGCGCTCAATCACACTCGTCGCCAGGGATTCGAACTGATCACGCGTCAGCTCTCTGGTGAAGCATCCTTTGTCCTCCGGGAGCTCAATCGCTATATCGGTCTTCAACTCATCGGACAGGCGTATCTTGGCCCGCTCAGCTTCCAGCCGGACGGCCTGTATGTGATCAGGATAGCCGCTTAGGTCGATTCCTTCCCGCTCTCGGATTTCCGCAATAAAGAGATCAACTAATACGCGATCGACATCGTCTCCCCCCAGGTGTGTATCTCCGTTGGTCGCGAGCACCTCAAAGATACCGTCCTTCAATTTCAGGATCGATATATCGAGCGTGCCGCCTCCGAAATCATACACGGCGATCGTGCCTTGCGTGTTTTTCTGGAGCCCGTAGGCCAAAGAGGCGGCGGTCGGCTCATTGATGATTCTCAAGACTTCCAACCCGGCAATGAGACCGGCGTCTTTGGTGGCCTGTCGCTGGCTGTCGTTGAAGTAGGCTGGAACAGTGATGACGGCCTTCGTGATGCTTTCGCCGAGGTAAGCCTCCGCCCGCAGCTTCAATTCTTTGAGGATCATGGCGGAAATCTGCGGCGGAGAATAGCTTTTCTGGCCAAGTCTGATCCGGATGACACCGTCGGTTTCAGTGAGACTGTATGGAAAGTATGCCAGCTCGTTTTGGACATCGGCCAACCCTTTGCCCATGAAACGCTTCACGGAATAGACTGTGCGCTCTGGATTTCTGGTTAAGTGCTCCTTCGCAGAGTCTCCAACGATCAAGCCATTGTCCGTTACGGCCACGACCGAAGGCACCATCGTCCGACCATGACGGTCCGGGATGATGCAGGGCTGTCCGTCCTTCATGTACGCAACGAGCGAATTTGTTGTGCCGAGGTCGATGCCGACTATTCTTGCCATTTCACAAGTGCTGAAAAAGAGTTTCTCAGGCGATGGTTGCCGCTAGGTCGCTGACGATATTGTTGACATAAGTCCGATGCGACAGTAAGTCGCGCATCTGCTTCAGGATTTTGTCCCGTTCCGCCCTCGCCGAGCTCGTCGTTTCTCCGGCGTCTTGTAACTTGTCCCAGTCGGCAAACAACCGCCGAAGTTGAGATTCCAGCTCTTCCTTGCGTCGCTCCAACGCCTCCTGTTCTGTCAGGAGGGTGGTACGGAGTCGGTGGCCCTGATCCGAACCGTGATCCGATGCTCGGTATTCTTCCAAGGTGTCCTGTAATTCTAGAATCTCTTCAAAGAGATCGGCAGGTGGGGAAGTTCTAATGTTTTTGACCGAGCCAGTTTCGAGGGCCAATAGGTATTCTGCTCGTTGAATGGGGTCACGGAGCGTGCGATAGGCAGTATTAAGGACAGCGGCATTGCTGAGGCTGATTGTCTGTTCGGCAGTGCTTTTCCTCTGATAAAAGTCTGGATGGAATGTCCGGCTCAGTTCGTAGAACCTGGCCTCTAGTTTCTGTACGTCGAGCGTGAGGCGCCGTGGAAACCCGAGGCAGGTGAAATAGTCGGTTTCTTTTGAAACCGGCTGGACTTTCACACAACGTTCACAGAAGTATTCCCCCGTCACCTCGGACTGACAATGCCAGCACATACTCCGCGCCATCTGTAGCTGGCGACGAGGATCTGAATGAGATGATGGTTGATCGTTATCCATGAGCAAAATGGGCATGGTACGCACCATGCCCGGTTGGCTTCTCATGCTCCTATCGAATCAGGCCGAGAACGATTCTCCGCAGCCGCAGGTCTTGTTGGCGTTCGGGTTGAGGAACTTGAAATTCCCACCCATGAGGTCCTTTTGATAGTCCAATTGAGTCCCCTGGAGATAGATGGCGCTCTTGGCATCCACGATCACCTTGATACCATTGATCTCATAGACTTGATCGTGCTGTCCGATCTTGTCATCGAAGTTAATCGTATAGCTAAGGCCAGAGCAGCCGCCTCCCTTCACCCCGAGGCGGAGTCCGCCCTCCTCGATTCCTTGGACAGTAATCAGCCGCTTGACCTCTTTCAAGGCTGCGTCGGTGAGTGAGATGCTCGGAGCCTGAGTCCCGACATTCGTTGCATCCATTGTGGCGCTCCCTTCGTAACGGTTACTTGGTGTCAGCCGGCTGCTCGTCGGCCTTCTTCTGATAATCAGCCAATGCGGCTTTAATGGCATCTTCCGCCAGAACTGAACAATGAATTTTCACCGGTGGAAGATTCAATTCCTGCACAATGTCCGTGTTCTTGATCTTCTGGGCTTCATCGATCGTCTTCCCCTTGAGCCATTCGGTGGCCAGACTGGAGCTGGCGATCGCCGACCCGCAGCCGAAAGTCTTGAACTTGGCATCGACGATCGTATCGTTTTGTACCTTGATTTGCAGCTTCATCACGTCGCCGCACTCCGGAGCCCCCACCATCCCGGTACCGACCCCTTCTTCACCTTTCTTAAAACTTCCCATGTTGCGGGGGTTGTTGAAATGATCGACGACCTTATCGCTGTATGCCATGGTGTCCTCCGAAAATATACGTTGTATCTCAGTTAGTGTGCCGCCCACTGAACGGATTTCAAGTCCACGCCCTCTTTTGCCATTTCATAGAGCGGGGACATTTCACGCAACTTGGTGACGACCTCAATAACCTTCTTGATCGTATAGTCAATCTCCTCATCGCTGTTGAATCGGCCCAAGCCGAAGCGGATTGAGGAGTGAGCAAGTTCAGTCCCGACGCCGAGCGCGCGCAACACGTACGAGGGTTCCAGTGTGGCCGACGTGCAGGCCGATCCGGACGAGAGCGCGATGTCCTTCATGCCCATGAGCAGTGACTCCCCCTCGACGTAGGCGAACGAAATATTGAGATTGCCCGGCAAACGGTTTGTCGGATGACCGTTGAGGTAGCTTTCCTCAAGTGCCGCCATAATGTCGGTCTGAAGGTGATCACGCATTTTCGCTAGCCGCGCTGCTTCCGTCGCCATCTCCTGTTCGCAGAGGTCACAGGCTTTCCCGAATCCAACGATCAGCGGTACAGGCAAGGTGCCGGACCTCATGCCGCGCTCATGGCCCCCTCCGTCCATCTGAGCCGCGATTCGTACGCGGGGGTTTCGCTTTCTGACGTAGAGCGCGCCGACTCCCTTAGGACCGTAAAGTTTGTGGGCTGAGAACGACATCAGATCAATGCCCATGCCTTGGACATCGACGGGTATTTTCCCGACACCCTGGGTGGCATCGCAATGGAACAGCACCCCTTTTGCTTTCGCAATCTTACCGATCTCCTGGACGGGATTGATCGTGCCGATTTCATTGTTGGCCAGCATGATCGAGATCAGGATTGTCTTGTCGGTAATGGCGTTCTGCACGTCCTGTGGATTCACCATGCCGAATTTATCGACCGGGAGATAGGTCACGGTTGCCAGCCCTTTGGCTTCAAGAGACTTGGCCGTATCGAGCACGGCCCGATGCTCCGTGGACGACGTGATGATGTGAGTGCCTTTCTCTCTATACATCTCCAAGACGCCCTTCAACGCCAGGTTGTCCGATTCAGTGGCACCACTGGTGAAGACGATTTCTTTTGAATCGGCCTTAACAAGCTTCGCAATCTGTTTGCGGGCTTGTTCCACTGCTTCTTCTGCGGCCCAGCCGAAGGCATGATTACGACTGGCGGCGTTGCCGAACTTTTCCACGAAATAAGGCAGCATAGCCTCCAGAACTCGCGGGTCCATGGGAGTGGTGGAATGGTTATCGAGAAAAATGGGAAGCTTCATCGTTCTACTCCTTGTGCCAAGGGAGACTGAATATGTGATGTGGAGCGCCCATTATCCAGCGTTGGGGCTTTCATCGTTCTACTCCTTGTACCGAGGGCGACTGAATCGTAATAAGGGGTGTGCCGCCCATCATGTCACTCAGCGTCATATTGTTCAGTAACTGATAGATGCTGTCTTGGATTTTCAGTAGGGGCGTGCGGATGTTACAGTGTTCGAGCTGCATACAGAATTCGCCATCTTTTTCGTGCGAGCAGTCGGTGATGGCAAGCGGGCCTTCGATGCTTTCGATGATTTGCGCGATTGTGATCTGGCTTGCGCTTCGAGCCAGGAGATACCCACCTTTGGGACCATTGTGGCTTTCAATGAGGCCGTTCTTTGAAAGAACCTGAAGGACCTTCGCCAACAATTCCAAGGGAATGTTGTATTCCTCGGCGATCTCCTTCGTGTTCACCACGCGGCCAGGAGTTACATCGCCGAACTGAACCGAGGCAATGTGTTGCAGTGCCATGAGCGCGTAATCAGCCTTTTTTGAAATCTTCAACATTGCTATTGCCGATCAGTTAGATCGGAGATTATAATGATCGCCGATCGCTTTGGTCGGATTAAGAGTAGCACGCAGGTCTCTCCGGTGTCAATACACCGTCAGAGCCCAGCACCATCTCAGAAAGGAACAGGCACATGGGAGGGACCAACCCGTATATCGAAAAGGCCGATTATCAACTTCCAAAAACCACCTATGCCGTGACGTTTATCCAACCAAATGGGAGTTCGACCACAGTCGCAGTCGACCCCGAAAAGATTCCCTACGCCGAAACAGGGCTTCCGGGAAGCATTTTGGATATCGCGATGGGTCACGGAGTGGATTTGGAGCATGTCTGTGGTGGAGTCTGTGCCTGTTCGACCTGTCACGTCATCGTCAAGCAGGGGTTGGAAAGCTGCAATGAAGGTACGGATGATGAGTATGATCAGCTGGATGAAGCTCCCATGACGACATTACAGTCTCGTCTGGGGTGCCAATGTGTGCCGAACGGAACCAAGGATATCGTCGTCGAAATTCCAGCCGTCAACAAGAACCTCGTGCGGGAGGGGCACTGATTTGTCTCATCGAGCGCTAATCGTTAGACGTTTAGGTTAAACGCAAGCGAAGAGTCTAACGTTTAACGAGTAACGTCTTCAGTCGTACGGCTCTATCTTCACCTCCTTTCGGTCGTAACCTCGCTCCGTAAAATATGCACGGAGGGGATGGACGAAGGCTTTGGTCCCACAAATCATGGGAACGATTTGTGGCTCTCCTTTGACCAGCGGCGTGAGCATGGCCAAGGTTTTTCCCACCGCCTCCGACTCCCCGTTCTGGGCGACCAGCGGAAGATAACGGAAAGAGGGATGTTGCATGGCCATCGTGAGCCATTCCTGATGGAACAAGATCTCGTCTTCGTGTGGTGCCAGGGCAATCAACAAGACCGGAGTTTGGAGTTTGGCGAAAAATATTTGTTTCAGCAGACAGCGTATCGGAACAAGGCCCGTGTAGCGAGCGATCAGTAACAGTTTTCGATCGAGGAGTTGAGGTAGGATGAATTTTCCGTAAGGGCCTGATAAGGCTACTTCATCTCCTGACCTCAGTCCATAGAGATAATTGGAACCCAGTCCACCTGGCACGCGATCAAATACCAGTGTTAAATCACCATCTGGCGACGAAGGATCAGCCATGGAATAGGCGCGGTTGAGCGGCGGCTTTGATCCGACCGGCAATTTGAGTGACACCCATTGCCCCGGTTGAAAGGAAATCTTGCTGGTCTTGGGTTTAACCACGATCTGGCGGACGTGGGGTGTGAGATCCGTGATCGCAAGTATCGTGGCAGGCTGCGAAAGCTCGGCCATCCTCACCTTCCGGCTTCGTCATAGCAGAAGCCGTCAGAAGATGGAAGCAGCAAGGCGATGTACAAGGGTTTTCACTGCATGGTATAGATATTCGGCCTGTCCTGTTTGAAGAAGGAACGACACGGTCATGAGCCAAGTTCGGGTCCGGTTTGCCCCCAGTCCGACAGGATTTCTCCACATAGGAGGAGTGCGCACGGCGCTGTTCAATTGGCTCTCCGCTCGCCGGCAACGCGGTGTGTTTATCCTGCGTATCGAGGATACCGATCAAAGTCGCTCGACGGATGAATCGATTCAGGCCATTATCGATGGAATGAAGTGGGTTGGGCTCGATTGGGATGAAGGACCGTTCCGCCAGACAGAACGGATGGATCTCTATCGCAGTCATGCGATGAAGTTGTTTGAGGCCGGGCATGCCTACTGGTGCGTGTGTAAGGCGGAAGAGTTGGAAGCTCGACGAAAAGAAGCGGAAGCCAAAGGACTGTCGCCGCGCTATGACGGCCGCTGCCATAATCTTGGAATAGTCGATCCGCCCAAGGACGCCGCCCTTCGATTCAAGGCTCCACTGGAGGGGCAGATAGTCATCGATGACCTGATCAAAGGCAAAATTGTATTCGACAATACCGTACTGGATGACCTGATCATTCTCAGATCAAACGGCTATCCGACCTACAATTTCTCAGTCGTGGTCGATGATGCCTTGATGGGCATCACTCACGTTGTGCGGGGGGATGATCATTTGACCAACACGCCAAGGCAGATTCCCATCTTTGTGGCGCTGGGCTTTCCCGTCCCGCGCTTCGGACATCTGCCGATGATTTTAGGGGCCGACAAGACGCGCCTCTCCAAGCGTCATGGCGCCACCTCGATTATGGCCTATAAAGACATGGGCTATCTCCCCGATGCCATGGTCAACTATCTGGTACGGCTCGGCTGGTCGCACGGAGATCAAGAACTCTTTACGCGGCAGGAGCTGATCGAAAAGTTCTCGTGGGATCACGTGCAGAAGTCTGCGGCAATCTTCAACCCGGACAAGTTGCTATGGATAAATGCCGAATACATTAAAGTCAGTCCTCCACGCCAAGTAGCGCAAGCGCTCGTTCCGTTCTTGGAGCAGGCGGGATTGAGGGAAGAAGTTGAAGCCGCTTCCGCTGAATGGCTCGCACAGTTGGTGGTCTTGGTGAAGGAGCGGGCCAAGACTTTGGTGGAAATGGTGGACTGGGTGAAGCCGTATTTTGGGCAAGAGGCCCAATTTGAGGCGGAAGCAGCCAAGAAATTTCTCACCCCAACGATCGCTCCCTTGCTGGATAAGCTTCTTACGCGCTTCGAGGCGTTTCCCAGCTTTTCTAAACAGGTTTGGGAAGAGAGTTTCAAGAAGTTGGTCGAAGAAGAAGGGATCAAGATGGGTGCATTGGCTCAACCGGTTCGCGTCGCCTTGACCGGCCGAACCGCAAGCCCGGGACTCTTTGAAGTGATGGAGGTGCTGGGTCGTGACCGGACCCTTATTCGCCTCCGAAAAGGGCTTGAGCACGCCTCCACGGGATGAAGGGTCCTCCTGCCAAACCCGCGTCGATCTTGACTGAATTGCGATCGATATATTACTGTGAACCTCGGTTGGGGGATCGTCTAGCGGTAGGACGTCAGTCTCTGGATCTGACTACCTAGGTTCGATTCCTAGTCCCCCAGCCAATATCTTTTCTTCGCTTTCCCGACCTTGTGTCGCTTCCGTACCGCGCTGGGGGATCGTCTAGCGGTAGGACGCCGGCCTTTGGAGCCGGCTACCTAGGTTCGATTCCTAGTCCCCCAGCCATTCAGCCTGCCAGTGGTAACTGCTGCGTTCTCTACAGATGGCTGCTAGAGCGACGCCAGGTCGATCACGAATCGAAACTTCACGTCGCCTCGGAGTACCCGTTCATAGGCTTCGTTGACCTGCTGGATGGGGATCAGTTCGATGTCCGACTCAATCTGATGCTGCGCGCAGAAGTCGAGCATTTTTTGCGTTTCTTTGATCCCGCCGATGAGAGAGCCGGCGAGACGCCGTCGCTTGAAAATGAGCGAGAATGCCTGAACGGGGGTCGGCGCTTCTGGTGCGCCCACGAGAATCATGGTGCCATCCGTCTTGAGGAGGTTCAAATAGGCATTGTAATCGTGTGGTGCGGAGACCGTGTCGAGGACATAGTGGAAGTACCCTTGGAACTTGGTGAAGGTCTGAGGATTTGAGGTTACGGCAAAGTTCGCGGCGCCCAACCGCTTCGCGTCTTCCCGTTTATTATCCGATGTGCTTAACACCGTAACCTCGGTTCCCATCGCCTTGGCGATCTTCACCGCCATGTGGCCGAGACCCCCAAGGCCGACGACGGCGAGTTTGTGATAACGACCGACGCCCCATTGACGCAGGGGAGAGTAGGTCGTAATTCCCGCACAGAGCAGGGGGGCCGCTCCTGCTGGCGAGAGCGCCGAGGGAATTCGGAGCACATACTTCTCGTCCACCACGATCTGGGTCGAGTAGCCGCCTTGAGTGGTCCGACCCGTCCTATCCTCTCCACTGTAGGTCCAGAGTGTCCCTCCCTCGCAATACTGTTCCAATCCCTCGCGGCATGCCGTACAGGTCCGGCAGGAATCCACATAACAGCCGACACCGGCTCGATCACCCACCTTGAAAGCAGTCACGGAGGTGCCGACCTGCGCGACTGTTCCGACGATCTCGTGTCCGGGTACCATCGGGAACAAGGAGATGCCCCACTCGTTACGGGCCTGATGGATATCCGAGTGGCAGATGCCACAATGCGAGATCGTGATCAAGACGTCGTGCGGACCGACGTCGCGTCGTTCGAAGGAAAACGGTTGCAATCTCTCTTTGGCGGCCATCGCCGCGTAGCCTTTAGTCGCAAGCATAGAGCATTCTCCTCCGCGAGGTGAGCCAGCAATATCCCTTTAGCAGGTTCGCTCCGCCTTGCCAATAGTGATAGTGAAGGAAGCGGACTCTGTTATCAACATGATCGATGATTGCATGGAGCCTGTGAGTTTGATCTTGGAGAGGTGGAACATGACTGTGTCGCTCCAGGCAGCAGAGCCTCGGTCCTCGTACTGTTCTTCATCCCTTGATTTGGTCTTGGCCCTGCTGCTGGGTTTCAATGATGGACTCGGGGATGACCCTATCAGTCGTGAGTGACGGACCCGGAATACGGTATTGTTCCGCGGCCCATGTTCCCAAATCCGTAAGCTGACAACGCTCAGAACAGAATGGACGCCAGGGGTTTGCCTCCCAAGTCGTGGATTGGTGGCAGAGGGGACAGACCATAGCTGTAGTGTAACGTCGGAACCGAATGAAGTACAGCCGCGAGAACGCTCGTTGACATCAGCGCGGGGGTGTTTGCTGAGCTTTCTCAACCCTGGCCCAGGTATCTTTGAGAGACACGGTTCGGTTGAAAACCAAGGCATCGGGTGATGAGTCGGGATCAACGCAAAAGTACCCCTGCCGCTCGAATTGGAAGCGGCAACCGGGGGCGACTGAGCGAAGACTTGGCTCGACCAGACAGCCGGTGAGGAGTTCCATCGACTGAGGGTTCAACGCCCCTGTCCAATCCTGTTCAGCCGGAAGTTTGGCCTGATCGAGGAGAAGGGGATGATAGAGACGGACGACTGCCGTGGCTGCATGTGAGGCCGACACCCAATGAATGGTGGCTTTCACTTTGCGCTGTTCTTGTGACGATCCGCTTCTGGTCTCAGGATCGTAGGTGCAATGCAGTGCGGTGACCGCACCGGTTTGAGGGTCCTTTGTCGCGCCCGCACACTTGATGATGTATCCATAGCGCAGCCTGACCTCCCGTCCGGGCGCGAGGCGGTAGAACTGCTTCGGTGGGTCCTCCCTGAAATCATCCTGCTCGATGTACAGTGTTTTCGAGAAAGGCACTTTTCTCGTTCCCGCTGAGATGTCCTCGGGATTGTTCACGGCGTCGAGTTCTTCGACGATACCTTCCGGATAGTTGTCGAGCACGACTTTCAACGGTCTGAGCACCGCCATCACGCGCGGTGACCGTTTGTTCAAGTCTTCTCGAATGAAGTGTTCGAGCAGCTGCATCTCGACGATAGCATCACGCTTCGCGACGCCGATGTGCTCGCAAAAGGTACGGATCGCTTCAGGAGTCACTCCTCGGCGACGGAGGCCTTTCAAGGTGGGAAGGCGCGGATCATCCCAGCCGCCCACCAACTTCTTGTCGACCAATTCGAGAAGCTTGCGCTTGCTCATCACAGTGGAAGTGAGATTCAGTCTGGCAAATTCAATTTGCTGTGGGTGATGGGGAGCGTCGGCTTCGGCAACGACCCAATCATAGAGGGGGCGGTGATCCTCAAACTCCAGCGTACAGATCGAGTGCGTGATTCCTTCGATCGCGTCAGACAACGGGTGAGCAAAGTCATACGAAGGATAGATGCACCATGCGCTTCCTGTCCGATAGTGAGTGGCATGCCGGATCCGATAGAGGATCGGGTCTCGTAGATTGATGTTTGGGGAACTCATATCGATTTTCGCGCGCAGGACATGGGTTCCATCGGCAAATTCTCCGGCTCGCATGCGGGCCAAGAGATCTACATTTTCGTCGGCGGATCTGGTCCGATAAGGACTATCACGGCCTGGTTCGGTGAGCGTACCCCGGTGTTCACGGATTTCATCGGCCGTAAGACTATCAACGTAGGCCCTCCCTTTTTTGATCAAGGCAATCGCAAAAGCATAGAGCTGCTCGAAATAATCCGAGGCGTAGAACAGCTTGTCGTGCCAATCAAACCCCAACCAGCGGACGTCTTCCTGAATGGCTCGGACATACTCGGGGTCTTCGGTGGTCGGATTCGTATCGTCGAATCTCAGGTGACAGATCCCTCCGGAAGTCTCATTCGCGATCCCAAAATTCAGCACGATGGACTTGGCGTGACCGATATGGAGATATCCATTGGGCTCAGGAGGAAATCGCGTGACGACTCGTCCGCCATGTTTGCCTGCCGCGCGGTCGGCCGCCACGAGATCTCGTATGAAATTGGAAGCAGTTGAGGGCTCCGGTGTGCTCATGACGTCTTGCGTGAATCCTTCGTACGGTCATGTGTGGACGCGAGGTCCAGACGGAAGTTCTACCATAGACGGTCTGATGGGAGGAATGGAAAAAGGCTACGTAGAGGGATCGGTGGCGGACGTGTTCGACATCGGCGGCGGCATGACGTTGAAATCTTTTTGAGCGATGAGATGGCCCTCCATGCGCAGCCGGAATTCATACCGACCAGGTGCAGGAAAGATCAACAAGGGAATGTTGATCCCGAAATCTGAAATCTGGAGGCGATCGCCGATTTCGATGTTGGGAAGCGTGGCCCGACAGACGAGTTGTTCGGTGTTGAGGTAGATCAGGTCGATATCAAAATGGTACAGGCCTTCGGCATCGGTGAGACAGAAGTAGAGGCCCATCTGTTGATGCTGGAATGGGAAGGTGGCGGCCTGTAGGTGGGTAAAAATCCCGATCAGGCTTTTCTTTTTCGTGAGGCTGTCCTCGATCACGTGATCGCAGACGAGAAATGCTTGAACGGTAGGTTTTGGGATCTCGGTCATAATCGCTATTCTAGAGAAAGGATGCATAAGGGCAAACCCTTCTTGCTTTTCTGAAGACGGTCGTGATCGAAAAAGTCGGGGGTCGAGACTCTGTGAAAAACGAGCTGGGTCAACCGAGAATGGCCGGCCCGCCGCGAGCTTCCACGATGTTTCCGAACAGCGTCGTGACTGAGCCGATCCGGCAGTAGTGGGGAGTGATCTCCACCGGCATTCCCTTGTGCGAGTACAGCTTTGCACAGGTGAGGTCGACTCTGTACTCCGATGCTCTTCGCACTTCGAGCACGACATGGCCGGACTGCAGATCAGTCACCAGAATGGAGGGATTATCAACCGGCGAAAGCCCCTGGCCTAGCGGACCATCGACGGTAAATCGCCCGCTGTCGTTCAATGTGAGAACGTTTCTACGCAGATGTGCGATACGGATGCAGCGCTCGTTGTAGAGATCTAGGGTAGTGAGAAGCAGTCCTCGCTCTGGTTTTACCTCAATGACGAGTTGCTCTTTCCCATGAATCTTGACGACGCCGTTGGTGCTTCGAAAAATGTTGGATCCGATCCTAAGCTCGAGTCCTGGTTTGAATGGCACTCCCGCCGTTGCCGTACGACCAATGGATCCGGTCCTACGGAATGCCACCGGATCATCCATGGGACAACCTCGAACCTTGATGTTCAGCCGGTCGTATAGAGTTGATGCAAAGTATGTGGAACTTCATCAAACATCAGTCAAGCTAGGCCTTCTGCTCTCTTCTGTCAAGAGCGTCCAGTGCGGCCGAAGCCATATATTATGGCCCCATACAAACGGCCCAATGGAACGTGCCCAAAGAGCTCCTCCACGCGATGAAGTAGGGTGCGCTTAAGGGGGCATTGTACTTTCATTTCCATCGCGATCGGTTGCCGTGACGCAAATCTTTACGGACTGGGCATCCTTGGATGTCACTGCAACCGTGACGGTCTCGGAAATTTCCCCGCCTCCAGACGATCGCGTTGCCGGTACCTCTTTGGCAAGTGTACGCCCATTACCCAGATCGTAGTAGATGCTCGTTTTGGCGAGGCTTACAAGGGGATTGCCCTTTAAGGTAAACGATGGTTCCGTGTATGAGACATGAACGGTTGGCTGCGCCGCACTGACCTTGGCCTGGACTGAGTCCGGGCAATGCAGCGTTGACGCTCCGCTTCCCATAAAACTCGCACAACCTACCAAGAGAACAGTCGCGCCACCCAGGACAAGGATCAGTGCTGAGCGACTGAGTATGCCGGGAGCTCTGCCTTTAATCATGAATAAAGGGACCGGTACGGGATGAGACCTCATATTGAGATGTCTCACTCATAGAGCTTATCAGGTTTCTTCGTGTAGTTCGACCGACGCAGCAGATGTCTTATAGACCGAGTACCGTGTTGCCGCAAGCATAGAATCGTTCCCAAAGTTCCACGGGGGTCGCCGGCGCTTCGTTGCAAACGGAAAACCGCTTATGCTACGGTCTACCATTCGGACAGTTCTGGAACGGTCCCATCGTCTAGCCTGGCCTAGGACGGAGCCCTCTCAAGGCTTAAACACGGGTTCGAATCCCGTTGGGACCACCACCTTGAATTTATTGTAGTTTTTCCCGTCGGGTTTGAGGAACATCCGGATGTTCCTCAAACATGTTTTTCTCATCCCTCTGAAAACTCGCCAACATGAGCCGCGCCGGTTCTTCATAAAACGACACCGCTTGCTTCAGCTGGGCTGGACGAATCATCGTGTAGATCTGCGTCGTGTCGATACGCGCATGCCCGAGCAGTGCACGCACCTGAGCTAAGTCGTGTCGCTGTTCCAGCATTTCCATTGCGACACCATGGCGCAGATCATGCGGCTTCAGCATCGGATAGCCAATCATCCGTCCGTACAACTTGCACAGCCTCCAGATGTTTTTCCCGGTCATCGGAGCACGATGCTTCCCGACTGAGCGGCGACCCCACACGGACCAGAACAATGGCGTCTCCGGCGTGAAGGTTCCGACTGCCGGGACCACACATTGCTCGACATACGTATGCAGATACCGCATAACGGGCTCAGGTAATGGAACGTCTCGTGTCGCTCCACCCCTTCACGCGCACGCGTCGTAACCCCCAGAGCGCATCGAGGTGTCTCGCTTGGAGTGTCGCAACGGATTCTCGACGCATCCCCGTAAAGCGTAGGATCAAGAAGATGGCCACGTCTCGAGGCCGTCCCCGTTTCCTCGCGACTTCAATGAGCGTATCCATAGCACCGCCTCCTACGAACGGCTCTATAAACAGCTCTATCTGCTTACCATCTTTGGCAAGGAGGTTGTGAATAAAAGGCGCTAACTTTCTTTTTCCGCCAGGGTAGCGAAGAGGTGTTAAAAGTATGTGTATTTTGCTAATTGTTGAAATGACCGTCGGGGCTTATTTCGAAGCTCATTTGTATGCCTAACCCATCCAAACTTCCTACGCCTTACACATTGTCAAAGTCCCATAACCTTTATATGCATTGGCTTAGGGATAATTGAGCATATACGAGGTGGAAAGGGAAATCCGCTAAACTCCTGTTTTGGTACGGTGCAGCTGGAGGCACCATCGCTTCAAGTCTGGCATACAATTTCCTAACATCCATTCAGGAGGGTAATATTCGTCTTATTCCCACTGCTAAACGCAAGCTTTGGAGAACCGCTTTTAAGTTGGCTAAGGACATCCATCGCCTAACAGGAATGGAGTTAGCGCCCTGTGACCTTCCCCCATTTGTTACACCACGGCTCACGCAGTGCACTCCTGAGCTGGCTGGGTCCGGTTGTGATGATTGTGAATGAACTCCATGGGCGTCAGATGCCCAATGGCACTGTGCGTCCGCTCCTCATTATATTCTCTGCGCCAGGCCTCAATCACGACCTGCGCCTCCTGTACGGTCAGAAACCAGTGCTCGTTTAAACATTCGTCGCGGAACTTCCCGCTGAAGCTCTCGATAAAGGCATTCTGAACTGGTTTCCCCGGTTGGATGAAGTGCAGGTGCACCCCGTGCTGACCGGCCCACGCATCCAACGCGGTCCCTGAGAATTCCGGTCCGTTGTCCAGGATCACGACCTCCGGTAACGGTCGTCCCAGAAAGAGTCGGTCCAGAATCCGGCAGACCCGTTCTCCACTAATGGAGACGTCCACGTCAATCACCGGCACTTCCTTCGAGCAGGGATCGGTCATCGTGAAGCACTTGAAGCGCCGACCATTGGCCAGTCGGTCATGCACAAAGTCCATCGCATAGCACAGCCCAGGCCGGATCGGTGTGGGGAGGGCGACGCGAGGAACGGCCGTCGCTTTCTTCCGCGCCCGGCGGCGCAACGAGAGCCCTTCGTCCCGATAGAGCCGCTCGACCTTCTTGTGATTTACGCGCCACCCTTCCCGTCGCAGCCACACAGAGATCCGAGGGCTGCCATAGCGTCGCTTGGTCTCGGCGATCTCTCGCATCCTCGTCCGGAGCGCGCCATCGTCTGATCGGCGACTCCGGTACCGCAGCGTGTTCCGATCCAGAGCGACTAACCGACACACCCGTCGCTCACTCAGCCCAAAGCGTGCCACCAGCAACCTGGCGGCGGTCCGTTTCGCTTTGGGCCGTACCAGTTTTTTGCGGTGATCGCCTTCAAGGCCTGAATGTCCAGCGCTTGCTCGGCCACCATTTGTTTCAATCGCCGGTTTTCCTCTTCCAGCTGACGGAGCTTCTTCACATCGCTGATTTCGAGACCTGCATACTTGGCCCGCCACTTATAGAACGTGGGATCTGAGATGCCGTGTTTGCGGCAGAGTTCCTGAACCCCAATGCCTGCTTGGGCATCCTTCAAGACCGCGATGATTTGTTCCTCCGTGTGCCGTTTCCGTGTCATGGCTCCCTCCTGTAAAACCCATCACAGCACAGTCGCACTGCTTAGCCAATGGCGTAGTTTTCAGGGGGAAGGTCACCTGGATATCTCAAGCTAGGGCAGATTTGGCTTGGCAACGCCTCCAAGATGTATATCTCATAGGACCGAAGATTGCCTCGTGGATCATGCGCGACATAAGCGTCCTCCTTGATTACTGTAATAAAGTAGGGCCGTCACGGTTTTCATACGTCAATAAACGTGATTCGCGATGGTTCAGAAATTTGAGCCTCGAAACGCAAAGATATTTCATGCCAATTGATAGATGGGTATTTAGAGGAGCTAAGAAAGCTGGAGCACTCAGCTTTCGAACTTCGAGAGCCGGGTTTCGAGGTGTTCAATCCAGCAACGCAATGTATCTCTTGGCGGCACAGGATATTGTCGACTTTTGCGAGCGAAAAGGTCTCGACCCTCGGGATCTAAACTCCTATTGGTACGCATTTGGTAGCGGATGGGTGGATGAGAAGGGACAAGAAATATTGTACAAATAACTTGGTTTAGTGGGCGTCTGTCCCTGCTGTTGTGCCCCACTTAATTCTGGACAATCGTAGATCACTGATCGTGATGGTTCCCAAAAGAATTAACCCGTTCGAATCCTCACGCTCTAACGGCATCACGGGATGAGGAGCGATACATGTGGCCTGCGCAAAAAGCCGCGCAGGCTGGTGAATCAAGACGTTAGGGGTAAGCGTATGGAATGGCTAATTGGTTTCGTCGTGGTGGGGTTCCTATACTACCGCTTCGTTCTTGTCAAAAGCGGGAACCTGAAATTCTGGAAGGTTGCACAAGCCAACCCAGAAAAAGCATATGCCTTCTTCAAGAGAAATCCCTGCTTTGTGGTTTTTGAGAGTGAACCACCTGGAGGTTGTAGGGCAAACCTACCGCCGGGTGAATGGGTCGGCCCATTCAAATTACCAGTCCCTTCACGAAACAGAGTTGTAATGATTTTCGGTCGTTTGCCTGAATATGAGGCCGCCCAAGAAAAGTTCATCAGAAGCGTTCGTGGATAATTCATCGTCCTGTATTACCCTATCTATTTTGTCCATTTGAAGCTTCCATGCATCGGACCCCTGAATAGTGCTATTGGCGTGGTTCCATGTTGTGGCATTCTACTTGACATGCGAAATGTGGCTGATGTATTTTGTTTGGAGCAACACGCCACAACAAGGAGGGTTTTCATGGGTGATTATACAGCGAGCAAAACACGATCTAACCGTCCGGGCTGGTCAATTCAATTTCGACACCCGCTTCGAAATGACTCTAGGGGCCGGGCTGGACTGAAAATGAGACGAGGATTGGGAACATCCGATGACATGGAAGCCGACGCGATGGTTGCACAGATGAACAATATTCTGAGCGACACGTCCTGGTGGAATGCTTCGAAACGCAAAGAAGCTGAACTGCTATTTTCAAAGCCCGTCATTGAGGCCTTCTATAATGAAATCCAGGCTGGACATGACGACCCTGAAGCACTCAGGGAATCACACATCAGGTTGCCGAACGCTGAAAAGGACGGTTACTCCCGCGTTCTGTTTGTCGGAACGACAGGCGCTGGCAAAACCTCCCTGTTGCGGCAATTAATCGGTTCCGATCCCGACAGCGACCGATTCCCTTCGACTGCCTCTGCAAAAACGACTATTGCAGATATCGAGGTAATTCAGGCCAAAGGGCCGTTTGAGGCGGCCGTAACCTTTTTTACCGAGTTCCAGACACAGGCGAATATCGAGGAATGCGTAATAGAGGCTGCTCTTGCCGTGTTTGAAAAAGCACCGATTGAGAAGGTCGCGGAACGTTTCCTAAATCATCGTGACCAGAAATTCCGTCTCAACTACATCCTTGGAAACCTGCGAAAAGACGACGGCGTAGGTTCACAGGATGAGATGTCATTTGACGAGGATGATACCGTCCGGGGCCTTGCCGATGAAACGGTACTGACGGAAGACGAGCGTGCTGCAAACAGGGTGCAGCTTGAGAAGTACCTTGAGCACATAGCGCAATTGTCCCAATCGATTGTAGCCGAACTTCAGGCGGACTTAGGTGTGAAACTTAAAGCGGCGAGGCAGGATCGCGAGGCCGCGCAGCAATTGATTGAGGAAAACTTCGAAAGCCGCCTAACGCAAGAAGAGGGATTCCACGAGCTAGTGCAGGATATCCTTGAAGATGTTCGCGCACGATTCGATCTTGTAAATGTCGGCGACTTGCAGCATCGCCGTTCCGGCTGGCCCGAGCTTTGGCTTTTCAAATCTGAGGATAGAGAGGAGTTCATAAGGCAGATACGCTGGTTTTCCAGTAATTACTGGCCTCAGTTCGGAAGGCTGCTGACCCCGCTGGTTGACGGCATACGTGTGCGAGGGCCACTGTTTGCTGAGTTTGTCGAAGGTGCGCCAAAGGTGGCGTTTATCGATGGGCAGGGCCTTGGCCATACGCCGGACTCCTCGTCCAGCATTACGACACATGTGACACGGCGGTTCAGTCAAGTTAACGTCATCCTCTTAGTTGACAACGCCCAGCAACCAATGCAGGCCGCGCCCTTGTCGGTCCTGCGAGCTGTTGCTTCGAGCGGCCATCACACGAAACTCGCCATTGCCTTCACGCATTTCGATCTGATCAGAGGGCAAAACCTCCCCACGGCTTCCGCGAAGCGATCTCACGTGATGGCCTCGGTACTCAATGCTCTGTCTAGTCTCAGAGAAGCGCTGGGTCCATCGGTGGTGAAAGCCATTGAACATGGACTAGACACAAGATGCTTTATGCTTGGCGGTGTGGACCGGCAGTTTGGCAAGCTGCTTCCCCGCGCCGCGGAGCATATGAGGGGACAGCTAGGGCAAATGGTCGAGTTCTTCGAGACGGCGATCCTGCCGCCACCCCCAGCAAGGGCTTGCCCGAGCTATGATCCGACAGGCATTAATTTCGCCGTGCAGGAAGCTGTCAGCAAATTCCAGGGGCCCTGGCTCGCGCGGCTCGGAATCGGGAGCTACGTGGGGTATGGGAAAGAGCATTGGGCTCGGGTGAAGGCTCTCAACCGTAGGATCGCAGGAGAACTCAGTCCGAGTTACGAATATGACACGCTTCGGCCTGTTGCCGATCTAATCATGCAATTGAGAGAGTCGATCTCGCGATTTCTTAATACGCCAATAGGGTGGACAAGAGAGGCAATAGATGAGCAAGAAGAGCAGGCCATTATTGCCCATATCCGCCAGCTAGTTGACGTGGAGCTCCATAACCTAGCGGTAAAGCGGCTGGTGGAGGATCACCTGAACGAATGGCGCAACGCATATGACAAGCTCCGTGGGCCGGGCTCCACGGATGATCGGGCCGTGGCCATTCATGGGATCTATGATGTGGCGGCACCCCTGCCTGGTGCTGTCATGTCACAGGCCTCTGCGGCCTTTCTGGCTGATATCCGGCGCATCGTCATTTCCGCGATCAGAGCCAATGGAGGGGATGTGCGATTGAACGAAGCAGAGTAGGCAGGAGGTATGAAGAAAGGCGACTCCCAGTGAGTCGCCTTTCTGTTTTTCAATCAGTTTTCGATTTCTTCATGTTTTAGTCGTACCCATTTCTGACTTGAATAAATTCGTTGGACAGCTCGATAATAAAGGGCGAAGTCGTTGTCGAATTTAAACACGGGTTCGAATCCCGATGGGACCACCACAGTTTATGTATCTCTAAGTCTTTGCAGTGCCTAAATAGTGCCTAAGCGTTCCATATAGAATCAAATAGAAGTTCTCTAGGATGTCCGTTAACTAGGGCGTGTCATCAATTAAGCCATGTGATTGCGGCGGCGAGATAGATCGCGCCAAGGAAATTGGCCGCGCGTTTAGCGTAGCGGGTCGCGATGGCGCGGAACTGCTTGAGCCGGGCAAAGAAGTTCTCGATCAGATGCCGCGCCTTATAGAGGTCTTCATCGTATGCGCGGGGGACCGTTCTGTTGGATTTTGACGGGATCACGAGGGTCTTTCCTGCTTTGCGCAGAGGCTCGATGACTCGCTCATCGGCATCAAAGGCTTTGTCGGCAATGATCGTGTCCGCGTCGAGGCCGGGCAACAGCGCATCGGCCCCGTCAAGATCATGCGCCTGTCCCGGCGTGAGATGGAAGCCTGTGGGATTACCCAACGCATCGCAGACGGCATGAATCTTGGTCGTCAGGCCGCCCTTGCTGCGCCCGATGGATTCTTGTTCGCGGACGTCTTGGGTTGCTTGCCCCCCTTTTTACGCGCCCCCGCCGTGTGCTGATGAGCCCGGACAATGGTGGAGTCCATCATCGCGTAGTCATTGTCGGGATCGTCGGCCAGACGTTCAAACACCCGCTTCCAGACACCGCTCTTGCTCCAGCGCGTGTGGCGCGTATGGATGACTCGAAAATCCCCGAACCGCTCCGGCAAATCCCGCCACGGGATCCCAGCCCGGTACCGA
>PHGD01000167.1 GCA_011090425.1 Nitrospira sp. LK70
GCGATGAGTGAGGGACTCAATAGCCAGATTCAGAAGATCAAGAGCATGGCCTGCGGTTTCCGAAACATCGAGCACTTCAAGACGGCGATTTACTTCCACTGCGGAGGGCTCGACCTGTACCCATGCTAAACCCAGAAGCGCCGATCTTTTGAAGATCCGGCTTCGTCATATGAAGGATGGCCTCCATCACTCGTTCGGATCGCTTGGGATCCTTGTCTCGCAGCATCTTGCCCCATTCCGGGGAGACGATTTGCCAGGAGAGACCATATCTATTCTTCAGCCAGCCACAGGGCCCAGGTTCCCCGCCGTGCGAGAGTTTGTCCCATATCTCGTCGATTTCGGCTTGCGTCTCGCACTTCAGCAGGCCTTTCGTGCCGCCTCCTTCAATTCTTCTTGGGTGACGTCTCGAACGTGTGTGGCGATCGACCACTGATGCCCAAAGGGGTCTTCCAGCAGGCCGTACCGATCTCTCCAGAACATGTCTGCGACCGGCATCATGATTTTAGCCCCGGCTGCGACGGCTTGGTTGAAGACCGCCTCCACATTCTGGACATAGAGATGGATGGTGACCGGTGAACCTTTCAGCGACTTCGCCTGGCTTGGATATTGCGATAACTATCCTCCTGCCATGGCCCCCACAATCAGGAGCGGCTCGCTGCCCGTGACAACGGCGTCGGGCAGGGGAGCATTCGGCGATTCATGCGAGAGATCATGCTCGCAGACGAAAAACCGCACGAACGGCCGTCGCTTGAGCGTGACGTGATCACGGACCGTTCCCCGCAACATCGGATAGCGGGCTTCAAGCGCGTCGAGCACCCGACGTTGCGTCACCGGCCCGTCGACCTCAAGGGCCACTTCACCGTTGACGCGCGCCAGGGTTCGTAACTGCTGTGGCAATATCACTCGGACCATGTGCCCTGATTCCTGAATCAACGTTATTCGTTAAACGTAGCGAATCATGATTCTTGCGATTCACGAATAACGATTAACGTCACGACAACGTCTGCACTTCCACCGATAAGACCGTTGGGCAAATCCCGCTGCGGGTGCCGACCAGCAGGCGAAGGCTGCTCATAAATGACCCCTTTCTCGTGAGGGCTGGCTTTCGGCGGGCAGCCGTCGGCCGCTTCGTCAACTCGTCGTCTGATTACTGTTTCCTGGTATAGATGATCTCCAGGAACTTCATTTCTTTTTCCTTTCCATGGGAACCGTACATCTCAAACGTCGGGTTGTTGGCATCGGCGATCTTCCAAACCGCACGATGCGTCATCTTGCCGCCGCCCGGCTCCGGATGTGAGCCTCGCAGCGTAATGGTCTTCCCGTCGGGGCTCGCCGTACCTTCCATGAAGAAAATGCCGGTCCCCATCGTATCGATCCAGGCGGTCACGTATTTCTTGGTCAGATTATCGTACCCATCGATCCCGATTCCGGAGAAGGGCTGCCCCATCATTTGGGCGTTGTACTCTTGATAGAGAAACCGCCCATCGAGCACCATTTTCATCTCCGCCGTGCCGGTGGATTCCGTCGGCGGCTTGCCCGGTTCCATCCATTCCTTAGTCTGGGTCGTCCAACTGCCGGCCAATGCCGCAAACAGCTTGTGCGGCTCCCCTGGCTGTGCCAATTGCTTCCAGAGCTCCATTATCTGCTGTGGGTCCATCGCCGTCTCGTGTTTCTTCTCTTTCGCAAAAACGGGGACGGCGATCAGGAAGATACATAGTGTAGTCATTGCCAATTGTTTCAACTGCATGGTGGCCTCCTGTTGTTAAGTTTTGAACTGCACTGCAGTCGATACTTTCGATAGCCGGTCGTGTCAGGCGGTTTGCCGGCATCGTGCACGTCGGGAAAGTGCCGTGGATTGCGGAGCCCCGCTTACCTGATCCTGGAGTCAAGCCTTCGAGTGACGTCGCTATTGCTATTTTGCCAGCTCTGCCCGCAATCGTTCTTCTTGCGCCCGCAATTCCGGCGTGAACTCGACACCGAAGTCGTCCGCCTCGAGCACCTGGCGAATTTCGATCTCGAACTCTCCCGACATCGGATTGGGGCAGCGTTTGACCCATTCGATCGCTTCTTCCTTCGATTTCACCTGCCAGAGCCAATAGCCGGCGATCAGCTCTTTCGTCTCGGCAAAGGGACCGTCGATCACGGTGCGCGTCTTTCCCGAAAATCTGACTCGAGCACCCTTCGAACTCGGCTGGAGGCCTTCACCCGCGAGCATCACCCCCGCCTTCACCAGTTTTTCGTTGTATCTGCCCATTTCGGTCAGCAGTTCCGTGCTCGGCATGACACCAGCTTCCGACTCTTCTGTTGCCTTCTCAATGACCATGAATCGCATATCAATCTCCTCTGTCGTCTCGTTTCTCGGTTTAGCCAATGGTTCCGTCTACCTGTAGTCGAACGAGTAGGCCTGAAATCGACAGCGATCTTCAATGCTCTTCTACATTCCAAAACGTTTTGTGAGTTCCACCTTCATTCAGACCGCTATGAGAGCGTCACGCGGCGCTTGCCCCATAGGCTCGATCCAAGCTTGCGGCCAAGCGAAGGCTGGACGCGGTTATCCCCGGTCTGATGAGGGCGTACTGCTCGGCCCGGATGGCAACCAACTTAAAGGTCAGGAAAAAGTGCGGGCTGACTGGAGGTGTGAATGCTTCCGCCCATCTCTTTCGCTTCAGATCGATAATACGGGCTATCTTGAGCCGGTAATTTCTTCGACGAGGTGACCGGTGCAGCATCCTGTCGCGATCAATTGAGCTCCCTCTCGCCACATTCGCTTGAGGAGACGCTTGCCGTCCTGTCCCACGAAAGTCACGCCCGTCAGATCCACGACGAGACGGACTGTTTCGGATGGTACGATGGTTCGCCACTCTTGTTCCAGTTCGTTGGTCCAGGGACCAGTCAAGCTACCCTCCAATGTGAGTCGCACCGAATTCGAATTCTTCTTTGAGGTAATCTTCAGCATGCCAATATCCCGTGAACTGTTCCATTACAGCCATCCGCTCATGCGGGTGTTTCCATCGTGAACAATTTCTCCCCTTCGAGATTAAACGACGCCGCGTCAGGCTCTATGACCGGCCGGTGTTGTGCAGCGATCAACGAGTAGAACACCGGCACAACGAACAGGGTGAAGATCGTGCCGACCGTCATCCCCGTGACCAAGACCATGCCGATGCTGTTGCGTGCTGCTGCGCCGGGCCCGGATACCAGCACCAAAGGAAGATGTCCGAAGACGGTGGCTGCCGAGGTCATCAGCACCGGCCGCAGTCTGGTCAAGGCCGCTTCGCGCACCGCCTCGAGGCGAGCGAGTCCGCGGGCCTGAAGCTTGTTGGCGAATTCCACGATCAAGATGCCGTTCTTCGCGATCAACCCGACCAGCGTGATCAACCCGACTTGTGAGTAAATGTTGATGGTCGTGAAATCCAAGAACGTAAAGACCAGCGCGCCGGAGATCGCGAGCGGCACTGAGCCCAACAAGACGATCAGCGGATCTCGGAAGCTGTGGAACTGGGCGGCCAATACCAAATAGATGAGCACGACGGCGAAGCCGAGTGTGACGGTCAATGCAGCGCTCTCTTGGCGGATCTGTCTGGACTCGCCCGCATAGTCGAGCATGACAGGAGGATTGGTCGCTTTCGCCGCAGCTTCTTCCAGCACCCGCAGCCCTTGATCTTTCGTGACGCCGGGCTTGACGCCGCCGAAGATGCGCACGGCGTTGCGCTGCTGAAAACGGTTCAGGGTACGAGGCGCGGTGCTCGTTTCGATGTGGGTGAAGGTCGACACCGGCACCAGCTGGCCGCCCGGCGTCTTGATCTTCAAATCGAGCAGAGGGCCGACAGTCGAACGGTCCTTGTCGCCCAGCTGCGGGATGACTTTATAGCTTCGATCGAAGTAGTTGAACCGGTTCACATAGGCCCCGCCGAGCATGGTGCCGAGTTCCCGGCCGATTCCGGCCAAGTCGAATCCAAGATCGGCGAGACGCTCCCGATCCAGCACGACGCGCGCCTCGGGCAAATCGATCTTTAGATTTGTATCGACGTACAAGAACATGCCGCTCTGCCACCCGGCGTTCAAGACCGCCCCCGTCGTTTCGAGCAATCGCTCGATCGGCAGGTCGCTCTG
This sequence comes from Nitrospira sp. LK70, assembly GCA_011090425.1. Lineage (GTDB taxonomy): Bacteria > Nitrospirota > Nitrospiria > Nitrospirales > Nitrospiraceae > Nitrospira_D. Next base: position 4,114 of record PHGD01000167.1, read on the forward strand.
CAAGAGCAGTTCGACGTCATATTGGCCCGGCGTCGGCAGAGGCGGGTCCAAACGCGGAAAGACTCGTAGGCCTGGCACCTGAGAGACCAAGCCGAACATCTCACCGTACATTGCCTCGGTCGAGCGTGTCCGCTCGTGCCAGTCCTTCGCGACCAGACCTCCGAACCCGCCCCAGGACGTCGTCAACGACCAGGTGAACTTCGTTTCAGGAAGGGACGTGATGGCTTGGACGACGTTCAGATGCTCGCGGTTGCTGGCGGCAACCGTCGAATCCGGGGACGCTTCGAAGAACAAACTGATGTGGCTTTGATCCTCAACCGGCGCGAGTTCTTGTCGCGAAAATAGGTAGAGCGGCCAGATCATGGCCATGATCAGCAATGATGCTGTCACGATTCCCCAACGCATGGTCAATGCGCCGTCGAGCAGCCAGGTGTAGACGCGGCGTGCCTCTTCGAACCGTCGGTTGACAAAGGCGGTCAACCGGCCTTCCTTCCCTTGCGGGTGGACGAAGCGCGAGCTCATGACCGGCGAGAGCGTGATGGCGACGACGCCCGACAACACCACTGCGACGGCGAGCGTGATGGCAAACTCCAAGAAGAGCGAGCCGGTCAACCCGCCCTGGAATCCGATCGGCGTGTAGACCGTCGCCAGCGTGATCGTCATGGCGATGATCGGACCGAGCAGTTCGCGGGCTCCGATCAACGCCGCCTCGATCCGCGACTTGCCGAGGCGCACGTGCCGTTCGACGTTCTCGACGACGACGATCGCGTCGTCCACGACCAACCCGACAGACAGGACGATGGCGAGCAACGTCAGGAGATTGAGGCTGAAGCCGAACGCAACCATGAAGATAGCCGCGCCGATCAGCGACACCGGCATCGCGACGAGGGGGACCAGCGCGGTTCGCACCGAGCCCATAAAGAGGAACACGACGACTGCGACGATCAAGATCGTCTCAGACAATGTCTTGGTGATTTCCGTCAGTGCATTCCGCATGAACATCGTGCCGTCCCACACCAGCTGCATGTCGATGTCGGGGGGCAGCGTCGGCCGGATGCGCTCCATCTCGTCGACCAACCGATGCTGGACCTCGATTTCATTTACGCCCGGTACCGGCCAGATCCCGAGGTATACGCCTTCCGTCTCGTTGTACTTAGCGATCATGTCGGCTTCTTCGGCCTCGCGCTCGACCTTCGCAATATCTTTTAGCCGGACGATGGCCCCGCCTCGGTCGGCGACGATCAGCTCCTCGAACTCGGCGGCGGAGCGAAGATCGGTGTTAGCGAGCAGGTTGATCTGAGCGAAGTTTCCTTTCGTGCGCCCGACCGCGGCCAGGTAGTTGTTGCGCCGCAGCGCGTTCTGCACGTCTCCGGGCGACAGATTGAAGGATGCGAGGCGGTCGGGATCGATCCAGATGCGCATGGCGATTTGGCGACCGCCTTCGAAGGTGACTCGCTGGATG
>PHGD01000168.1 GCA_011090425.1 Nitrospira sp. LK70
GGCAGGGTACAAGACCGGCTTGATGAACGGCCGCATGCAGGGGTATTTTCACGGAACCGGACATGGTGTGGGGCTTGATATCCACGAGGCGCCACGGATCAGTCGAACTGGGTCGCTCCTCCAAGAGGGCCACGTCGTCACGGTTGAACCAGGGCTGTATTATCCAGGATTGGGAGCAGTCCGAATCGAGGATATGGTGCTCGTGACGAAGGATGGTTGCCGCAATCTCACCAATTTCCACAAAGTCTTCGAGCTCGGATAGAGGGCGGTTCGAACCAGGCCCCTCATTTCCGCCTTTCCTCATCGGGTAAGCTCTCCGCTTTGTTGCAGGGATGTCCTACGCATTTCACTTTCTGGACGACGTCGCCACAGCCGATCTGGCGTTCGAGGCCTCCGGCAAGTCGCTCCAGGAACTCTTCCAAGGAGCGACATGTGCGGCCATCGAAGCTCTGACTGATCCCACAACAGTGGGATCCACCTGGCGGCAAACGATTGAACGCACCGATGCGGATCCTGCCGAACTGTTGTTCGATTGGCTCTCGGAGCTCGTGTACTGGAAGGATGCAGCCGGGGTAGTATTCAGTCGGTCGGAACTCACGCTAACTCGCCAGGGCCGCGGCTGCTGGAAAGTGATGGGGTTACTGTACGGAGAGCGGGTCAACGGCTCAGCTCAGACACTGAGGGCCGATGTGAAGGGAGTGACCAAGCATCTTTATCGTCTTCTACAGAAAGGCGAGCAGTGGACGGTCAGGGTCGTGTTGGATGTGTGAAGGATGGGCTATTTAGTACGATGACCAGACAGACCGAATAGACCAGAGCGATGAAACAGACAGGGACCATGACGCTCAACACCCACATGGCGGTGACGCCTGTCTCCGATGAAGTATGGGAGATCGCTTCGAGTGAAAAAGAAGGGATGCTTGTTCCGGCACGAATCTATGCCACCCCGGCTATTTTTCAATCAATGGACGCTGGAGTGTTCGAGCAGGTGACGAACGTCGCTTGTCTCCCTGGAATTAGACGATATGCGTTCTGCATGCCGAATGGTCATTGGGGTTACGGCTTTCCCATCGGAGGCGTTGCCGCCTTTGATGCCCGTACCGGGATCATTTCGCCTGGGGGTGTCGGCTATGACGTCAATTGTGGGATGCGTCTCATCAGAACAGATCTCACCCGGCAGGATGTGCAGCCCCATCTTGATCGATTGATGGCGGATTTGTTTCGTCGAGTACCGGCAGGGGGTAGGCGCAAGCGGGTTTGTACGGTTAGACCGCTCCTCGTTCGAGCAAGTCATGATCAAGGGGGCTCGATGGTGAATTGATCGCGGCTTTGACTGGCATCAAGATCTTGAAGCCATTGAAGAGAGAGGCTGTATCGTCGGAGCGGATCCGTCCAGAGTCAGTGACCAGGCAGTCAGCCGAGGAATCAATCAGTTGGGGACCTTGGGATCAGGTAATCACTACCTTGAGGTGCAGGTGGTATCAACCGATCGGATCATCGATCAGGCAACAGCCTCAGCTTGGGGAATCACCGGCCACGATCAGATAGTCGTGATGGTCCACTGCGGATCTCGTGGGTTCGGTCACCAGGTCGCGAGCGACTATCTCAAGATATTCGAACGAGCAATGAGGCGATACGGGATTACCGTCAAGGATCAGCAACTGGCCTGTGCCCCGTTCGCTTCCGTTGAAGGACAGGATTATTTTGCGGCTATGAACTGCGCGGCCAACACGGCCTTCGCCAATCGTCAGGTCATCACTCATCAGATTCGAGAAGCGTTTGCCGCTGTGTTCGGCCGGCCGGCAGAAGAGCTGGGCATGGAGCTGGTCTACGACGTGGCGCACAATATCGCCAAAGTTGAGCGGTATCCGGAAGGAGAATTGGTGGTCCATCGGAAAGGTTCAACGAGAGCATTAGGACCAGGAAGTCCCGAGCTCTCATCACGGTATCGTGCGACAGGCCAACCGGTGATTTGTGGCGGTTCAATGGAAACCGGATCGTATCTATTGGTGGGGACGGAAAGAGCGGTGCGGAATACCTTTGCTTCGACGATGCACGGATCGGGGCGGACGATGCCGAGGGCTCAGGCGAAGAAGGCTGTTCGTGGTGAACAGATAACGAAACAAATGAAACAGCGCGGTATCCTCGTGAAGGCGGTCTCCATGTCGGGTTTGGCGGAAGAAGCTGGGTTCGCGTACAAAAACATATCCGAAGTGGTTGAGGCGGTCGATCGTGCGGGAATCACAAAGACTGTGGCGGAACTCCGGCCCATAGGCAATATCAAGGGTTAGTGACGAATAGGCGCACCGTTTCCAGGTATGCTCACCGCTAGGCAGCTTTGGCAGTTCGAATCTTCGCTGCCTGTCCAAGAATATCGAGTGCGGCGATACGGTAGGCTTCGGCATAGGTCGGAAAGTTGAAGACGTTGTCGATAAACGATTCGATCGTTGCGCCGCTCTGAAGGGCTAATTGTCCCAGGTGTACCAACTCCGTGGCGGAATCTCCGACGACTTGTATCCCGAGTAGCCGCTCACCCGCTGAATCAGCCACCATTTTAAGGAGACCGTGGCCGGCACCTGATATCTGGGCACGGGCGATTTCCTCAAACTTCGCTCGTCCGATCAACGGATCTCGATAGCGCTCCCTGGCGCCCATTTCGTCGAGGCCGATACTGGCCATTTCCGGGATCGTATAGATGCCTAACGGGATGGTCGAGGCGGCATCACCGATCGGGAGGTTGAGGGCGTGGCGGACGGCGCGTCGGCCCTGCTCCATGGCTTTCGATGCCAATGCCGGCGCACCAACCATATCACCGACGGCGTAGATGTGAGGAACATTCGTCTGGCAGAATTGATTGACGGGAATCACGCCTTTATCAGAAACCATGATCCCCGCAGCGGAGAGATTCAGATCATCGACGTTGGCCTGCCGACCCAGAGCGACCAGCATCTTCTCACTATTGACTATCGTGCCATCGCCTAGTTTCGTGGCGACGTGCGCCACCTCGTTCCATCGCACCTGCTCGATACGCTGTCCGCCGAGATAATGGCCACCCCGCTGTTCAAAGCCTTTGATGAACTGTTCGACCAGTTCGCGATCCATAAATTGAAGCGGATAGGGAGCCCGATCGATCAGCGTGACTTCTACACCAAGGAGCGCAAAGATAGAAGCATACTCGCAGCCGATCACCCCACCGCCGACGACGGCCAGTGACCGTGGTAGGTACATCATGGAAAGGAGCGAGTCGCTGTCAAGGATGTGCTCGTGGTCGACGGGGATCTCCTCGGGGTTTCTCGGGCGCGAGCCTGTGGCGACCACGATGGTATCTGCCGTGAATTGTTGTTGCGCTCCGTCCACGGTTTGCATCTCGATTGTGTGCTCACTGAGGAAACGCGCTTGTCCGTGAAACAGCGAGATCCCGTTGCGCCGAATCTGACGGCTCATAAAGGAGTCGTGGGCTTGGACGACGGCTTCAAGACGGCTCAAGAGTGTCCCAATTTGAGTATCCGGTTTCAGACTGAATCGGAACGCTTCTCCTGCCCGCCTGAGCCGATCCAGCTGGAGGGCGCTTTCTCGCAATGTCTTGCTGGGGATCGTTCCGCGATAGACACAGCTGCCCCCGATGCCGCGCTCTCGTTCAATCAGGGCGACACGCTTCCCGGCTTTGGTACCCTGGACTGCTGCCTTCTGGCCGGCTGGGCCGGCTCCGATCACGATGATGTCGTACGTACTTGGTATGCTCATAGGTTCATCGCATTGACAATGGTTAAGACCTGATCTTTAGTCATCAGGAGTTTATCGACGTCTTGAGGGTACAGATTCAACTCTGCGAATACCGGATGATCGCGAAGACTTTCTTCGGGCATTTCTTCTGGCGTGAGGAGGTGGCTCGCCAATCGATCTGCAATAAAGGTGAGCATGCATTCCTGGCGGAAGGTGGTGGTATGCTCGTAGTCCCTGTAATATTGGATCGCCTCTGCCACTTGTTTGGGCAAACTCCATTTATCGGCGATCAGAACGCCCACATGGGTATGGTAGCCCTCGATCAATGTTTTAATGTGAGATTTGTTATCCAGTATCGTGGCCAGTGCTTTGACCCAATCGTCGCTTTTTTCTCGAGCGATCGTCGTGATTATGCGCAGGACAACGGGTTTCCCGATTTCATGCAATAGTCCGCAGAGATAGGCGCTTTCGACATTCATGCGTTTCGCCCGGGCGACTTCTTTTGCAAAGGCCCCGGTGGCTAACGAATGCCGCCAGAGCTGTTTGACTTCATCTTCATATCCCGGTACCTGGAACGCGCCGACCTTCAATGAGGCGGTAAAGGCGATTTCCGAGAGCAGAGTGATCCCCAACATGGCGACAGCGTGCTGGAGCGAGACGACCGGACTCCTGGGCATGTAGGCTGGCGAATTGGCAATCTTCAACACATGAGCGGCAAGGGCTTGGTCTTGATGGATCAATGCGGAGAGCTTCGCCGCATCGGAGGCAGGATCCGCCGCCAGTGCCAGAACCTGGCTGGCTGCTTGCGGGAGCAGGGGAAGCTCAGCCTCTTCCGCCTCAATTTTTTGAATCAAGGCTTGTTCCAACCGTTCAATTGGGGTGGTTACCGATCCTATTTCAGAAGCCATATGGATCTGCTCCTCGAATTCGAGTCTATGGGTCACGACATCCCTTTTCGGCTGGTTTCCGACAAAGGTTGAGTGATCGTGACTTTGAAATCGTTACAGCATATACTCTGGCCTCCATTATCATGCCGGAAACTGCTGTGCCATATGCAGTGACTGTCGGGTCCTACGTGACGAGGCAGGGGAGTATCAATGATGAAGGTTGTGACACTTGCCGATTTTCAGCAATTCACCGGCGAGAAGATGAAAAAGAACAACCTGTTTCAAACGGAGCGTTTCTTCTGCGACATCTATTGTTTTGAGCCGGGCCAAGCACAAAAGGGCCACGTTCATGGTGACCAGGATAAGGTGTATATCGTCCTGGAGGGACAAGGCACATTTCAGGTCGGTACCGACCATCGAACGCTCGAAGCAGGGCAGGGGACCGTGGCCCAGGCTGGCGAGGAGCACGGGGTAAAGAACCATACGAGCAAGCGACTCATAGTGTTGGTCTTCGTTGCCCCCAATCCAGTCTAAAGTCTAACTGGATCAGCAGTACAAAATGGGCAAGGGGGAGAGAGCATCATGCTCTCTCCCCCTTGTCGTATTGCGCTTGCGCTATTTGTATAGAAGGCTCGGTCAGTCGTTACCCCGTCCCGGGCATCCTCTGAACCCTAATCTTAGGGCTTGTAACAGGAGCGGTCGGCCGGCTTGCCTCCGTGCGAGAACTGGTTCTCATATGCCATCACTTGCCAGATCTGCTCCTCTGATATCAGGCCTTTATTGGCCTTCATCTTCGTCTTTGGGACACCTTCCGAGATACGCCAGAACCAGAACGCGTCTGAGAAGCGGCAGACGATATTCGGGTCACGAAAATCCCGTGCCCCCTTTTTCTTTGGTGTGCCGTCGGTCCCGTGACAACTGCTGCAGTTGACCTCGGTCTCAGTCCATCCACCGGCCGGCATTTTTTTGTCCGCATACTCGGGTGGAGGTGAGGGCAATGGAGGCAGATCTTCGGCGGAGGCCATGCCTCCTGAAAGTATAAGGGCACATCCCACCATCAGCGTTGAGAGGCACACATTCCTTCTCGTCATTCGCACCTCCTATTGAATTGTATGGATGAGTTGCCTGTCTCGTTTGCTTGAGTCGGTCGCTCGGTCACAGTACGCAGCGAAGTCTTGATCGGGTTGCACTATACCATATTTTCGCTCGGAAAAAACGACAACAACCGGGTGCATCATGAAATCAGGTCATATGACCGCATGGCGTCGACGCCTGACCCCAAGGAATATTTCCTACGGTGTCCCAGTCTTGGCCCGTCGGATGGTCTGAGACGGACCGTTTTTCGCTCAGACGGTTCGACGGTTGTTCTTATTGTTCACGGATGACTTGCTTGGTTGCATCAACAATGGAGCGCACCCCAATCCCATAGTGATCGACGAGTTCTTCTGGTTTCCCACTATGCGGAATTTCACGAACAGCGAGTTTATAGACTTTCATGCCTTCCGGTGCAACAGCGCTGAGCACGGCATCGCCAAGCCCTCCGTGAGCGTAGTGATCTTCAACCGTGAGGATTCGGCGCTGTGTAGCCAGTCCGCTTTCCACCAAAGTGGCCTTATCGATAGGCGCGATGCTGTACAGATCGATCACCCGAACGGCAATGCCGGATGACTTCAGCTGATCATGGGCTTTCAAGGCTTCAAACAGCGTCACTCCCGCGGCCACGATTGTGATCACGTCCGATGAGCTCTGCCTGATGATTTTGCTGCCGCCGATGCGGAACCGTTCCTCTGGTCCGTAGAGGACCGGAGTCTTTGGTCTTCCAGCGCGTACATAGACCATGCCTCTATGCTTGGCGGCTTCCTCGACTAATTGATACGTTGAGTTGCCGTCTGAGGGATAGAGTACCGTCACGTTTGGTTGTGCCGCCATCATCGCGATATCTTCCAAGCCCATTTGCGACGGCCCATCTTCGCCGATGCTCACGCCGACATGAGTTCCGACGAGCTTAATATTCGAGCCACTGATCGCGGCCATACGGATGAAGTCGTAGGCGCGACTGAAGAAACAGGCAAAAGTCGCTGCAAACGGGATCTTGCCGCAGGCAGCCAGACCAGCGGCGGCACCGACCATGTTTTGCTCGGCGATGAAACTCTCAAAGAACCGATTGGGAAACTTTTTGCCGAATTTGTCCGTGTACGTAGAATTTTTTACGTCGGCGTCTAATGCGACGATCGACGAGTTCACAGACCCCAAGGCTTCCAATGCCACACCGAAGGCTTCGCGCGTCGCGACGGAGTCGCCGATTTTATAGGGCGCGGCGGGCATCGGGCTGTTGGCTGCGGGAGCGGTCTTGGGACCCGATGGTTTTGGGATCTGAAGGACGACACCGTTCGGGCTCAATTGCTTCGTGAGCTCGTCGAGGGCCTTCTGAGTCTCCTCGCCTTTTTTAAGTGGTTTGCCGTGCCAGTCTGCCTTGTTCTCGATGAGCGAAATACCTTTGCCTTTGTACGTTCTTGCCAGCACCACGGTCGGTTGTCCTTTGGTGCGGCCAGCCTCATCGAATGCCTTGAGGATGGCTGCGAGATCATGGCCATCGACGACGATGGCATGCCAACCGAATCCGGTCCACCGAGCACGGTACGCCTCCATGTCGTGCTGCAGCATGGTGGGATCACTCTGCCCCAGTCGGTTCACATCAACAATAGCGCACAAATTATCCAAACCATACTGGCGGCCGATTTCAGCGGCCTCCCAGACCGATCCTTCGACCGATTCTCCATCCCCCATCAATACGTAGGTTCGGTAATCGAGCCTATCGACGAACTTTGCATTCAATGCGATGCCGATTCCGACGGGAAGTCCTTGTCCCAGGGAACCGGTCGCCATATCAACGAATGGCAAGCGAGGAGTCGGATGTCCTTCAAGGTCGGACGTCAAGGTGCGCAATTTTAAGAGGTCATTTTGAGGAAGGAGGCCTGCCTCCGCCCACGCTGCGTAGAGCAGCGGAGCCGCATGACCTTTTGACAGGATAAAACGGTCGCTGTTAGGCGTCTTTGGATTATGGGGATCGTAACGCATGACGGAAAAAAATAATGCGGCGACGATGTCGGCGGCGGAGGCGCAGCTCGAAGGATGACCGCTCCCTGCCTCGGTGGTGGCCCGCACACTGTTGATGCGGAGTTGGGTAGCCTTGTTGTGCAAGGTGCTGAGTAATTCAGGGGAAGTAGCTGAACCTACCATGGGGGATCCTTTCGGGATAGAGATCAGAGAATGAGTGTTGTTTGATTGTATACTCTCGACAGTGGTCGGACAGAGCTTGAGGCTAGCAAATCGGCTGGGTAGAGGTCAATGAAGAGATGAGCGCCCCTGGAGAGAACCAGAGGCGCTACAAGAACAGTGATGATAGAGAATGCTATCGCTCAGCTTTGAACGGAAGGCGTGACCACGAGCACCTCATTTGAACAAGGGCTATCCGATTCACTCTCCGACTCGCCGAATGCACTGATTGAAAAGAAATAGACGGTATTGGGCTCGAGGTCGGTAATTGTGGCTGGTGGAGCTCCGACCCGTTGGCTTTCCTCGTAGGAACATGAGCCATGTTCTCCAGACGATTTTTTCCCATAGTGGACGAAATACCCTTGCACATTTGGATCAGCCGACGCATCCCACGTCAATCGTGCAGTAGCACCGGTTGGGGTGGAGGTCACCGAGATGGTCGGGTCTTCTTCTCCCTCAATAGGTTTCGCTCCGGCTGAAGGGTCAGAATCCTCGGTCGCATGCGCGGTCACCTGTTCTGCGGTCGTGTCTTCTGCGGCCATCTGTGCGGCCGCGGGTTCTGTCGATGTTGCTGTCGGGTCGTCCTCGGCAGGAGATCCCGTTGTAGCAGGATTAGAGCCCGACTGGGTCCCTTCACCCGATTGGGCGTCGGATGGTGTGGAGAGAGACGAAATAGGTGATCCCCCTTGTCCGTCTGCACTACATCCAGCTAGTGGGAGGGTGATGAGACCCAAAACTATGACCTGGGCGATAGCAATTGTGAAATTTCGATGGACGAGACCAAGCGAAATCGCGTTTCTCAGCATAAGAAACTCCCTCAGAATTAGGTGAATATTGTGTACGAAGCTACGACAGCTCCAGTGTTGGAGCAAGGGTTATGCCTAGGTGAGAACTGAAAAATGTATTACTATTCAGTAGGTTGAAAATTTGTAGGACGGACCAAGATGCTGGGTGTGAAGGGATCAACCTTCAAGTACTGTCGACAATCAGCGAAGATGTGAAGATGTGATGAGGCCGCACCGTATGGATTGGCCCACTCACGATCGTTGTGATGATTGATCAAGGGAAGAGATCAAGAAGCGATTCGTTGAGGATTTGCGCGATCTCTAAAAAATCGAAACAGCAGATAGCCGTTTATGAGAACCACGATGGATAAAATACTGTAGGTTGTGATGGGTGTGGCCAGATCGAGTTCTATCAGCACCCGAGAGAGCCCGAATCCGACTACTAACCCATCGAATGCCATACAAATGCGTCTGAACGTTTCAGGATCCATCAATCGGATGAGGTAGGTTCCGAGCGGAATGCCAACGATGACGCTCGGAACGATGTAGGGGATAATATCCATACTACCGGCACTGTAGAAACCGATGAATCCATAAGCAATCGCGGTGAGAGAGGACTCAGCGACACGGATGACTCCCAAGGCTGCCCGGAAATCTTGTTTGGCATATCCCTGATTGTTGAAGAGCAAGGCAAGAGGGGGACCGGAAATGGTTGTGACCGAATAGAGCGTCCCGATTCCAATTCCAAACGGGATGGCAATAGCCCTTTCAGCTTGAATGGGTTTTCGGATGCCGGCAGCTTGAAGGAGGATCAACGGTAATAACAAGAAATAGGTGACGAATTTGATCCATGCAGGTTGAACCAGAAAGAGAATATAACTGCCGATGCCTATTCCGATGGCCAGCCCAATCAGAATAGGGGCCACACGTCGCCAGATATTCGGGATACTGTTCCGATTGATGAACAGTACATATCCATTGATGACGAGTTCGATCAGCACGAGGGCCGGGTTTAAGATGCGATTGGTGTAGAACAGCAAGGCTACGGGAACAGTGATCGACGAAAAGCCGTAC